>JBASXE010000392.1:0-4745 GCA_049276875.1 Roseovarius sp.
TGAGGGAGCGCCCTTTTCGAAGTCTCAAGCGGTATCGAAACACTATGCAAACCGGGGGACGGGTCTTTGGGCGGTCGTTTGGGCGGAAAGTGTGAATTCGCTGCGGCCGCGATCCGAACAATTCAAAAGGCTGTAAGCCGACATTCAGCGGGCACGATTTCCGGGCTTGGCTCTGCAACGCCGCATGACCGCAGATAGCCCAATCTCAACGATGCTGCAAAGTGCGCCAAGGCCTGAAGACCTGGAGAAGTAGTCATTCGAAGCCGCACTCGTGTCTTTCCAGTGATGGACTGGACGGGTTCATGTGAAACTTCAATCAGTTGAGCCGCGCAATGTGCGCTATGTGGGCACCTCGAAATCACCTTCTGGCGCGCTCTGTCGGGTGCTTGGTGGTCGGGAAGAGTTGGCGCACACCGATAGTCCGGGGGTGCTGATCAAGCGCTAGGCGTAGATGTTCGAGGCTAGTGGCGCCATGATCCTGCCCGCGAGGTTCTGGGCTTCGATATCGTCGGTGGCGGTGTCCGCGCTCTGCGCACGACCAAGCCGGATGTCCCAGTTTCAGGCATTGTGATCGAAGTGGAAACCTGGTCTCGTCGCGGCTGGCTAGGATATGGCCTCGTCATGCGTGGTGGGATAGGCGCACAGGGCGTCGCTTACCCGCCCCAGGTGTCAGACAGCGTGAAGCCCGTCGGAAAGGGATCTGTCGGGTCCAGGCCGATGGTGGTTGTCCCGTAGATCCAGCATTGCCCCGAGATCCTGTTTCGCGTGGCGGCGTGTTGGCCCACTTGCGTTTCGCCCAGAAGCTCTGTCGCGAACTCGCCGCCAATGATGGATCGTGATGTCACGACATCCCCCGGCTTTGCGCGGCCCTGGCTGTGAAGGACGGCCATGTTTGCATTCGACCCGGTTCCGCAGGGAGATCTGTCCGCGCGTCCCGGGCGTAACGTGGTGCAGGTGCGCACGGCCCCATCAGGCTCGGTCGAGCGGAACATGACATAGGCCAACCCATTGAGCGCCTCGGTCGTGGGGTGGACGGCGTTGCAGGTGGCGGCAATCTCATCACGCAACGCGACGCCGGTTGTGGCCAGCGCGCGGGCCTGATCCGGCTCGATCATAAGGCCCACTTGGTCCACGTCGACAAGGGCGTAGAACACGCCACCGAAACAAAGGTCATATGTGATGGGCCCAAAGGCTTCCGTGTCGATGCTGGCGTTTACCTCCAGCACAAAGCTCGGCGGCATATCGATGGATATGCGGACTACCTTGCCGTCCTTGCAATCTGCCGCGCAGCGCACCAGACCGGCAGCGGTGTCCAGCGTTACGATGCTCTGCGGCTCGATCATCGGCCGCATACCGGTTTCCAGAATAGCCGTGACCGCGCACATGGCATTGGAGCCGGACATAGCATGGGCCTGATCGGGTTGAAGGATGATGAAGCCGACATCAGCCTCTGGTGTCGTGGAGGGCACGAGCAGGCAAAACGATCCCGCAGGGCCCGAGCGGGGCTCGGAGCACAGAAGCTTCCGCAGGCTATCGTCGACGGTATTGATGTGGTTCAGCTTGTCGGCCATCGTTGCACCCGGAATGTCGAGCACACCGCTGACGATGACGCGGCCGATTTCACCGGCGCAATGGACGTCTATGGTTTGAAGCGATCGTGACCAGCGCATATTTTAGGTGTCCTTTAGGTACCAACCCCAGGGTTTGGAGCGGTCATAGGTCGTGATCTGCTTGGTCTCGAGGTAATTGTTTAAGCCCCAAACACCCAGCTCGCGCCCGATGCCGGACTTCTTATAGCCGCCCCAAGGGGCCTCGGTGAACGTCGGCTGGGAGCAGTTGACCCAGACGATGCCTGCGCGGAAAGCATTTGCGACGCGCTTGGCACGGTCAAGATCGGCAGACATGACGGCAGCGGCAAGGCCAAATTCAGAGGCGTTGGCCAGCGCTATGGCCTCTTTCTCAGAAGTGAAGGGATGTACGCAGACGACGGGGCCGAAGATCTCCTCATTCCAGACAAACCCGTCGAGCGGCGCATCGGCAAAGATCGTGGGCTCAATGTAGCAGCCCTCCTCAAGGCCCGCAGGCACACCGCCGCCGCAGACCAGTCGCGCACCCTCTGCCTTGCCCTTTTCGATGGCGGCGAGGATCTTGGTTTGCTGCGCCTTGTTGACTTGCGGGCCAAGAAGGACGCCCTCCTCCAGCCCGTGACCGATCTTGATCTTGGCAGCCTCAGTGGCCAAGCGTTCCACCACCGCGTCATAGATGGGTGCCTCTATGAGTACGCGGGAGGTGGCGGAGCAGACCTCACCCTGATTCCAGAAAATACCGAACATGATCCATTCGACGGCTTCCTCGATGGGGGTATCGGCAAAGACCACCAAAGGCGATTTACCTCCCAGCTCAAGGCTGACAGCTTTCACATCCTTGGCCGCCGCCGCCATGATCCGGGAACCTGTAGGCACTGATCCGGTAAAGGCCAGTTTGTCCACGCCCGGGTGCTCCGACAGGGGCGCACCTGCGTCCGATCCAAACCCCGTCACGATGTTGAGCGCGCCCGGCGGCAAGCCGGCTTTCAGCGCGATTTCCCCGAATTCAAGCGCGGTGAGCGGCGTGGCTTCTGATGGTTTCAGCACAACGGTGCATCCGGCAGCCAAAGCGGGGGCTATCTTCCACGATGCCATCAGCATCGGGAAGTTCCACGGGATAATCGCGCCCGCAACGCCGATGGGTTCGCGGACCGCCTTGGAGGTGAAGCAATCCACAGCCAGGGCGATGTCCTGCTCGGCGTCGTTGTCAAGGCGATCGGCCAGATCAGCGTAGAAGTGGAAGACGCCCGCAGTGTCCTCGATGTCCCAGACTGCCTCGGGCAAAGGCTTGCCGTTATCAAGCACTTCCATCCGCGCCAACTCATCGGTGCGGGCGGCAATCTCGTCACCCATTGCGCGCAGAACCGCGCCGCGCGCAGAACCGCTCATGCGCGGCCAAGGGCCAGTTTCAAAGGCGGAACGTGCCGCTTTGACGGCAGCATCGATGTCCGCAGCTCCGCCTTCGGCAACGCGGTGCACGACCTGATTGTTTGAGGGATCGACCACATCAAACATCTTGCCGGAGGCGGCCGGGACCCACTCATTGTTGATGAAAAGCTTATTTCTCATGGTTTTCCTCCGTTGGAAGGGCGAGTATGGACTACGCTAAGACGCCAGCTTTGAAACGGTCGGGGGAGAAGGGAGAGAGATCGACATTGGGCCGGTCCGTACTAAGGATCTGGCTCACAAAGCGCGCTGTTGTGGCGGCAAGTGTGATGCCCAACTGCCCGTGGCCAGTGGCGAAGATCACGTTTTCCACGACCTGCGCACGCCCGATGATCGGCTTTGTGTCCGGCGTCAGGGGCCTGCGCCCGATGCGTTTCTTACCCGACTCCGTCTGTAGACCTGGCAGCACGCGGCGCGCTTTTTGCACCAGTGTGTCGGCGCGGCGCCAGTCCGGGGCGGCATCGGGGCGCGCGAACTCGATGCTGCCCGCGACCGCCAGACCGCTTTCATAGGGCGTGATCCCGAAGCCGCCCTTGGCATAGATCAACCCGTGGAGAACCTCCACCCCGGGGTCCGTCAGGCTGGTTTGATAGCCAATCACGCCTTCCATCCGCAAACGTATGCCGATGCCAGCCGCCAACGCGCGCGAAGCCATGCCTGCGGCGACGATGACCTCGTCCGCTTCGACCCTCTGGCCCGCCGCGTCACGCACGGCGGTCACGCGGGCACCTTGGCGGTCAAACCCTGTCGCGGCCATGGGATGCACCGTTCCGCCGCGCGTGACAAATGCCCTATGCAGCGCTGCGACGAACCCTTTGGGATCCTTGATCGAGCGCCAATCATCCATCACGGCGGCGCAGGCGAAATCGGAGGCAATGGCGGGCTCCATCTCATGGGCCTCGGCGCCCGAGATGTCGCGGATCGCAAAGCCGAGCGCCCGACGCTTGTCGTGATAGGGCCGCTCGTGCGCGCGTTCTTCAGCGGTGTCGTACAATTCGATGATGGGTCGTGAGCCGACAAGGTTCGAAAGGCCAAGGCGCGCCAGAAAACTCTTCGTGTCGTCCAGCGCCAACGCGCTGATGCTGGTGATTTCTTTGGCGATGGCGTCGATCCGCGCAGGACGGGCGTTTGCCGCAAAGCGCAGCATCCACGGGATCTGGGACACCAGCGCCGAGGGGCGCATAGCCAACGGCCCAACAGGATCCAGCAGCCAGCCCGGCACGCGGGCAAGCATTCCGGGTTTGGACAGCGGGATGACTTCGCTGACCGCGATCGAGCCGCAAGACGCCCAACTGGCCCCCTCACCGGGCACGCCGGGTTCCAGAACTGTGACGCGGTAGCCGTGGTCTTGCATCTCAAGTGCGCAGGCGATGCCGACAACGCCGCCGCCAATGACAACAACATGTTTGGCATCCATGCCTGCAACGTTCATCGGCCCTTCACCACTCCAAGATCGGTTGCATAGCGGCCTTGAGAGCCGCTTTCTCATCCGCATCCAATTCGCCCAATGGCGCGCGGCACGTGCCCACTGGCGTGCCCTGCAAATCACAGCCGTATTTGATCTTTTGCACGAACTTCCCGGATTCGAGGATGTTCATCGCACGGTAGAGCGTCGCCATGATGTCGCGCGCGCGGTCCATATCGCCCACACGGTAGGCGCGGTCCAGATCTACGCAGGGTTTCACCATGCAATTGGATGGCCCGCAAATCCAC
>JBASXE010000393.1:0-3760 GCA_049276875.1 Roseovarius sp.
GACCTTGTGGACACCCTGCGCACACAGAGCGATGCTCGCGCAATTCTTCGTGTCCACGCCAAGGGCGACAATAACAAGACAGCAGACAATGCCCACGTGTTGCTCAGCTATTCAGAAAATGAGTGCATCGTTGTGATGAATACGTTGGCACATATTTGGGAACTTCCAACAGAAGCCACGCAGACGTTCTACGAACGCAACGGAGCAAGAACAGGCGTTCCGAGTGTCTTCAATGAATACATGCCAAGCTATGAGCATGATTGGGAAGATGCCACCTTTGACACGTCTGACTACAGACAGGGCTTTCGCAGTCCGAAGATAAATCAGCACCCCAGTCATGCGATTAACAACGATGACCACCTCTCATTTTAACCCCACTATATTTGCAGAAAGAGATACCATGACTTTACCATTTGCAAACTATCACTTGATTAACGACAGCGATGCCCGCGCAATTTACGGAGCGTACCACCCAAAAGATTGGCATGCTGTTGAAAGCTATCTGATGAGTAATCCAGACTGGCATCAGCGGCTATTTGCCGAAGATGGCGGGGACTGGCGTGAAGCTATTGCAGCATCATGCAAACTTAACATTGTCTTGAACCATAATGGGCAAAAGCATCAGGAAATCGTTGATGTGAGCTCATTGGCGATTGACGCCTACAGAGCGGCCTATAACCTAGATGCATTGCAGGAGCATGTCTTGAAGAATACCTTTGAGCTTGCCCTGTTTAAAACACTTGTGATGTCAGATGTAGAGGATGCGCAGGTGATACAGGCGTATTGCAATTGGAAGGCCAAAGAAGTGTTGGACTTCGTTGGCTGTGATAAAGTGCAACCAATGCAGGACTGCGTCTTCAGTGACTTATTCGATGGCCCAGTTACAGTCTGTTCATCTTCTGAGTATTGGTCTGCCTTGTGCGAGCCCTGCCTTGACCCCAGGGAGCTCAACCCTGACTATTTTCAAGCAGAAACTGTCATTAGTTTTGATGATTTTCTCTAAATTTCCGACACTAAGACCGTAGGGGCATAACTTCTACGGCCTCATAATAATGAAATTTGGTTGAAATAAAATCTTGGGGAAATAGAACGCTTCAAAAAATCACACTTAAGGACAGCCCAAACTGTATCGGTTTTCAGAAAGTCTAAGGGCCACAGAAGATGCCAAACAGTAAAACCAAGAAGAATATCTTCTGGGGGGAGCACAGGAAGGGTTCCAATTGTGACTTTGAAATAGAACTGAGTCTACCTTAAAGTGGATATCTAGTGGGGTTTATTGTTGTGAGTATACAATAAGAAAAACCTCTGCATATAACTACTTAAGGGGACCCGTAGGAGCCACCAAGGTCAACGATGAAGCCTTCTGAGTGGCCCGTGCCGCTATTGGGGCTTGCACTAGACATCGTACCTGATAAAGCCTCTATTTCGTGCTTAGATGGCTGGGTACTTCGGGTAGTTAGGTAAAAGATGATAGACGACGACGTAGATTTCCCCCTGACACAAGAAGCTGAAGACTACCTGGCAAAAATCGAGAGAAGAATAGAGCAAGGGCTTACCCACTACCCCTTTACAGATGGTGCTTGGTCGCATCTTGTCAGACTAAACGATGACGGAACCGTTTACAGCCCATCCTACGATGAAATACTTCGGTTGGTGTCCGGCTGGTTTGTCAAAAAAGACAACAAGTTCTTCGATGTGAATAACCTGCAGACAGCCTATCAAGCACAAGACCTAAAACAGGTGATTGTCTCACGTATCAAAGTGATTTTCCCAACGCTAAAGTTAACCGACAAAGACCTCAAAGACTTCTTCTTAGTGCTGTTAGACCCCCCTATCAGCAACGCTAGCCCAGAAAAAAACATCCCCGTATGGTCTGGGCATACAGTAAGCCTGCCCACAAACAGCCAAAAGATTTTATTCAGAGATGGTGTCGCAACTGTAAACCTTTGGGAATACCCAGCGTACCGTCGCACTGGTGGTGTCAGCGGGAGTGCTTTCGACGCGTTCCTCTCCTATGTCATTCCCAACGAAGCGGAGCGTAATGTATTCCTAAACTGGCTTGCATGGTGTCTAAAACATGAGGAACAAAAGCCTCGTTGGGCTGTGATGCTGTATAGCCAGAAACAAGGTACGGGTAAGACTGTTCTGACAGAGCTGGTTAGAGACCTGTTTGGGGTATCTAACACATCTAGAATAAATGGGGTCAGACAGCTTGTCGCTCGCTTCAACAAGGAAGTCCTCCAACATAAGCTCGTGGTCGTAGAGGAAATAGAGCTTCGGAAAGGCTCCAAAGAAGCGAACCAAGTAAAGTCCCTCATCACTGAAGATAGCACTACAGTAGAAGCCAAGGGCCTCCCAAGTAGTGTAGAGCCCATCAACTGTGCGTTCCTCATGACCACAAATCACCTTCCAACATGGCTCGAGGATGCAGACAGGCGTTTTTACATCCTGAGCTTTGACCATGAGGGCTACAATAATGGTGGTGCGGACTATGAGACGTTTATTGGCTTAGTCAAAAACCTCAAAGCACAGATAAGCACCCCAGCCGGTCTAAAGGGTATCTACGATGACTTGATGGCAAGAGACCTCACAGACCATAGCCCCATGAGCCTTGATATCAGACGGCACAGTTCAAGTCTGATGAAAGAGCTTCAAATACTGTCGCCGGATGTTGTGAAACAAGAGCTGGACGAGGTGCTACGTGGGAATAACATCGTGTTCCTGACAAGTAAGCAAGCAACTGAACTCATCAACAAATATGCTTCAAGAGAGGCGAACGCTCAAACCCACCTCTTCTCAGGGCTGGGCTACAAAAAGGCGAGGTTCGCTTGGGGCGGCGATAAATCCCAAAAAGCCTGTTGGTATTTACCAAGTGCCAACCCTGGCCAAGGTGAAGTGTCGGTTGGTGGTAGACGAGCGCCGATTGGCCAGCAGGTTGCCAAAGTAAATGAATTGCTGATTGACCCATGTATGAGAGACAACGCAGGTCATAAAGACACTTCGTTTGCAAAAAATGGACAAAGGCTTTGGTGAGCCGCCGAGATGCATTACTGGACACCTGGCTGCAGGAAGGCCAAAGAAATCTAGCAGAGTTCCGCAGGTCTCTCTTTCACGAAGAATTACGCAATGAAAGTCGGGACAGCTACACCAACCTATTCGAGAACCATGCTACAGAAGCCTTAGAAAAGGTCAGGGAGCTTTTGGTTTCAGCAAAGATAGCAGACCCACTCCCGGCGTCCATGTCAGCTAGTAGAACACTCGAAGGGTGTTGGGAGTTAAAAACCCCCAATAACCCGAAGACGGTTGGTATCTGCAACATCACAGACTACGCCTACAGGTTCATCCCCATGGTCCTAAACGCAGAGCTGATGGGGGAACGGGAGGTAGTCCGGCATCTATGCCACAATCGGGCTTGTGTGTGCCCAGACCACCTAGCCATTGGCTCGTATCAGCAGAACATCCACGATGAAGCCGAACGGAAATATGCGGGTAGAGACAGAGAAGGCAGGGGCCAAAAAATCTAAATAGAAGGAGAGATAGATATGCTGAAATATACGCCAGCTACTTGGGTACTCAGCTACTTGGGTAGTTGGGCTATTACGAAATCCAGCTAAACCATCCCCAAAACTGAGAACTTTTAGGCCTCGATAAGGTATTGCCAAGTTGTTGCTGGCCCATTGTGAAACATTGGCAACCGTTGGATCATGCCGCCATTTAGGCGGTGTAATCGGACCAGAGGTTGAACGCATCAGTGCGGGCG
>JBASXE010000394.1:0-2334 GCA_049276875.1 Roseovarius sp.
TTCTAAGGCTGGTTTTTAATTAAAGTTATGTTCTTTCTTGCTATAAATTGCATATTTTGGCAATACTAAAAAAGTAAATATTTGTCCATATCGACCTTATTTATATAAAAGCCTGCGTAGCGGGCAATAAAGTGGTCGGTAGAGGACTCGAACCTCCGACCTCATAACTACAGTTCGTTTGATTCAATTTTAGTGCAGAGGATAATAAAAGCAAACCTTTTGATCCGTAGTCATTTCCCGATAATCACGCTAGCAGGCACGATGCTACAAAGGCCCTGTTGGCGAGCCAAATCGGGCTACAGGCAGTTCCAGCCAGATCCAGGTATTTCGGGGTGTTACAGGTACAAGATAGGTACAAATCTTTGACCTAGGGCTTTTAAATCCGTGCATAACTACCTAATTACTATGAGGAATCAAAATTTTTCTAAAGTCAAAGCCAGAAATCGTGCAGCAAATACGTTTTGGTGGTTTCTTTTCGATTAAAATTGAAGCAAATCATTGTTAATTCAGAGTTTGTCAGGCTTTGAATCCTTCCGAATTTCAATTCATTACGGCGAAACAGACCCTCTTGCAGAGACTCAGTTTCCAACTGCTCTAACCATCAGTAAATCCTTCGGATTTATTACTTAATTATAGCCGTTATGTCTGTTATTACAAATGAACGCTATTGATTATTTTGAATTTTCTGTAATGCTTATATTCTGGCGCCAGTCCTACTGGGCACGATAATCCCAGACTATGACTGGGTGAAGAATGAAACTAAATTTGTTAAAAAAAATTTTGTCCGTAGCACTTACATCAACTTTTTTCCTCAGTTTGAATATTCTTCCTGCACAGGCAGCAGGAGTTTGCTCAGGAAATATTTATTGGAGCAACGTTAACGGGTATGCATCCCCAAGTTCTTTGGGTCGTGCCGTTATCGCAAACTCGGTAGTTGAATCTGTTGACAACTCGTATTCAACTCCAACAACGGCTGTTGCCGATATTCAGGGAGATAATAATTTCTTATATTTTTCTGATATGGATGGAAATATAATTAAGTTTGATAGGGTCACTAAAATATCAACTAGTATTGACACCAGTATGGGTCGTATATACTCTATGGTCCTAAAAGACGGAATTTTATATGTTGGTGGTGCAGCCAAACTAGTTAAATTTGTCGTTGGAACAGATGGAACTTTATCTGGGAGAACAGATATTTATGCCTCACTAGGATTTGGTGCAAGTAAAACTATCGATGGTTTAGCGGTAGATAACCAATACCTATATTACTCAACTTCGACTTCAATCGCGGCGGGTCAAAAATTTATTGGTCGAGCAAAATTAGATGGCACTGAATATAATGGCAATTTTATTACCTTGCCTGTAACACTTGATGATGTTTACCATATAGAAGTTAATTCAAATTATATTTACTGGGCTGACTATCTTACTTCCATCAAACGCGCGGATTTAGACGGAAGCAATATCACAACACTAATCTCGTCAAATAGAATGGAAACATTCGAAATAGACTCCAACTACATTTATTTGGATAACTGGTTTGGCAGCGCTCCGTATAGTATTGCTAGAGCAAATCTTGATGGAACTGGTCTTGACTTAAATTACATTACAACGGGCAGTAATCCCTTTGGTATTTATGCAGACACAAATTCTTGCACATCTTCAGGAAGTTGGGTTGGTGCTCAATCTATAACTTGTCCTGCACCTAATCCTTGGGTTAAAGAACAACTTGGTTTTGCATCAAATGTTAATCCTGTTCTAGTTTCAGCCGAAAACACAATTGGTAAAACAATTACTCAAGGCTCTTATGATGCTTTAAAGTCTTCTGGTGTTGTGTTTGACACTGTTTCAACAAAAGTTTCTACAGCGACTGAAACTTTGCCTATTTATGGTTGCAAAGACAAACTACTCAGCGGCAAAGTGAATCAGCCGATTCAGTTCATTGCTGGTGGTTACACCTTGCAATCAGATGCCCACGGATACATAAATACTGCTGATCAGAAATGGCACGATATAAACGCAGTAACCCTTTACACCAATACTGCTGCTTTTATGCACACCGTCAAATTCACCAAAGCAGGTAAATATGTGGTGGTTCTAACAGAAAAACCAGACACCAGTAGAGGATTAATTCCAACTTATGGTGTCAGAAGTATTCGCTTTGTAATTAATAGTAATTAACTAGGTTGTGGTCGGTAGAGGACTCGCTATATTTTCTTTTTTAATATTTTGAGTACTTTTCTTTATTTAGTTTTCTTGATAACAGCATATACACAAATACTGACAATTTGCTATATGGCTTTTATATGTCCAATATGACCAGAGATATTT
>JBASXE010000395.1:0-2690 GCA_049276875.1 Roseovarius sp.
TGCGGACAAAGCCGACCTTGACCACTGGAATTTCAATGACTGCTAATTGGTAGCAACGCGACGAAGAGTGTCTAGGGCAGGCAACAGAGCTTCGCTGCCGAGGCAAGAATATCGCCGCTCATAGCAACGGTTATGATTTGGTTATGCGTTCTTTGCCTAAGTAAATTGATGCCACACAGAGCTCTTTCGAAAAGCTCGCGCCTTCGAATTGCATCGTGCTCGGTGCGTGTTGCCAGTTGGCCTTTGATGTAGCGCTTTCCTAAATTGTTGAAAAAGAAGAATCGAATGGCTCAAGGCTGGCCAAGGAAACTTTGTTGAGAGCGTCGGAAATTCCGGCGGGATCGCCTGCGATATAAGCATCACTGAGCGTGCCTACGTGGTTGGAGAAAATCTTATACTCATTTTCAGTTTGGGTCACTGTTGTCGCCATACGTCCCGTAGCCTCGATAAAGCGATCAGCAAGGATTTTCAGCAACAGATATCCGGCAGCACGATCGCTATCTTCCTTCATTGCCTTCTCGGAGTGCTTGATAACCTTGCTGTAAGCTTGGCCACTTTTGCCGTTCTCGCTGAGTGTCTTAAGAATGTGTTCAAACATCATCATAGTGTTCCTTATATTGAAATGGATGTTGCTCCGCCGTTCTTGCCCGACCACTCGAGTGGCGCGTTCAAGAAGGCTTCGACCTGACCAAGAGTGTGTGTGTCGAAGTGGTTTTCTGCTTTGCAAACCGCCAAAACATCCCACCAAGTCGCCAGCGAATGCAGTTTGATGCCGTCCGCAGTCAATTTCTCGCGGGTCTGCTCGAAAATATCATAGTAAAAGACGACGATCGTATGATCAGCCTTGGCTCCGGCTTTTCGCAAAGCATTGCAGAAATTGATTTTGCTACCGCCATCGGTGGTGAGATCCTCTACGAGGAGAACACGCTGGTTGTCGGTGATTGTACCTTCAATCTGGGCATCCCGTCCAAAACCTTTGGGTTTTTTTCGGACGTACTGCATAGGGAGCCCCATTTCGGCTGCGATCCAAGCAGCGAATGGGATTCCCGCAGTTTCTCCGCCAGCAATCGCATCGAATTGCTCCAAACCTACTTCACTCAGTATCACCGATACAGAAAAATTCGTGATCATTTCTCGGATTCGTGGGTAAGAGATAATCTTGCGGCAATCGATGTAGACGGGGCTGGCAATGCCAGACGTGAAGGTGAAAGGCTTGTCGGCGCTAAAATGAACAGCGTCGATCTCAAGGAGCATTTTGGCGGTTGTTTCCGCTATGACCTGTCGGCTTGGGAAGTCACTAGACATATGTCGTACTTTCTAATGTTGGCCTAAAGGCTGGTTGTATGATCGACATGCCAATAGATGGGCATTCCGGGATCGAACACGGTTACAGTTTCAGCACCAACTTTAATATTTTTTGGAAAAACAGCCGGTTCGGAAGTGCGGATTAAACGCATTTTGACCTCGTTGATGTCAAGACCATAAAACTTCGCGCCATTTAAAGACGTGAACGAATTTAGGTTCTCCAAGGCCTGTTCCTCTTCGAAAACGGTCGCGAGACATCCAAGTGAGTTGGCCGCTGAGAATACGCCAGCGCATCCACATGCACTTTCCTTTGTATGTGTGGGGTGAGGTGCTGAATCTGTTCTGAGGAAAAATCGCGCGTCACCTGAAGTTGCGGCAGCTCGAAGCGCCTGTCGGTGTTCTTCGCGCTTTAAGATAGGCAAGCAGTAATAGTGCGGTCGGAACCCACCAGCCAACATCGCATTGCGATTCAACATCAAATGGTGCGTTGTTAGGGTCGCGCAGAGATTACTGTCCGCATTCCCTACATAATCGATGCCGTTTTTTGTGGTGACGTGTTCCATGACAATGCGAAGTTCTGGGATCGTGCGCCTGATTGGATCAAGGACTCTGTCGATGAAGACAGCCTCTCGATCGAAGATGTCGATGTCAGCATCAGTCACTTCACCGTGGACCAGCAGCGGTAACCCAAGCTCAGCCATCTTCTCAAACAGGTGATAGGACTTTGGGATGTCACGGACACCGCTGTCTGAGTTTGTGGTCGCACCGGCCGGATAGAGCTTCACAGCCTTGACCATACCTAATGCCGCCGCATTCTCGAGATCATAGGTTGTTGTAACCTCTGTGAGATAGAGCGTCATGAGCGGCTCAAATGATGTGCCGCTCCCACCTAGGGCGTCTAGGATGCGCTGGCGGTAGCTCATTGCGTCTTCGACTGTCGTCACCGGTGGTACAAGGTTTGGCATGATTATTGCGCGCGCGAAATCGCGGGCACTGTGCTCTACGACGGCAGAAAGCATATCGCCATCTCGTAGGTGAAGGTGCATGTCGTCAGGTTTGTTCAGGATAATCTCTTGTTGACTCATTGGCTTGCTCCGACGAGGTGATCATAGATAATAGAAGCGCCAGCGAGGAAATCTTCGGTTTCCATGGCTTCATTCGGGTTGTGGGACCCGTTTTGGTTTCGGACAAAAATCATCGCCGTAGGAACCCCGGCGTTGGCAAAAACAGCGGCGTCATGCCCGCCCCCGGACGCCATTGTCGTAGGCTCAAGACCGATCCGGGCCATGGCAGCTTCAAGGTTATTGACAACGCCATCGTCCATAAGGGCGGGAGCCGTAGCGATGACGTCATCAAGCCTGAACTCAACTTGACGTTCCAGAGCG
>JBASXE010000396.1:0-1583 GCA_049276875.1 Roseovarius sp.
TTGATCCACTCTCTGTCATCATGCTCCAGGTTTTCCAGCTCGCGAATCCATGTATTCGGACCAATCACCAGAAGGACCTTGTGCAGGAAAAACTGATGCAGGAAGCAGTTTGTAGGACTGTTTCCAATGTGGACGAAGTTTAGTCCGTTTTGAATGACCTTCTTACATGGAATGATCATCTCTGCATGCGCCTCATCAAACATGATCACTTTATGCTCACCCCCGACGTAGTTGCCTCGCAAGGCTGGAACCACTGCATCTCCGCAGTCAAGAATCAGAGCTTGCACTGGATGCGCCACCAGTGCTTCCTACTTTAGGCGGGCCGTCCAACAGCAAGAATTTGAATCGATCAGGAGACTTCATCTCACTGAAAGCGAATTGCTTCTCCCACTCTCTCACCTCAGGTACTTCCAGGGAAACTGGCTGTGTGGGGCACGCCTGCACGAACGAGCCACGAGCTGCCGTGGAGTCTGGTGCATTAGAGAACGAGGGCTTCGGATTACCCAAATGGCAATATGGGCAACCACACTCTTGGCAGCACGCACGTCAGTGGCGACGCAGGTCACGGTGCATGACTCAATTGAGCCATGCCCTTCCTGTATTCCAGATGCGCGAATGTGGTATGGAACACAGCGACCCCGCCTCACTTGCACGAGGCGTAAAAGACTCCAGCGAACGCCGCCATCCCTCGCCGAGCCTGCTGGCTGTATATTGAGAGTGAGAAGTTGCCCCGCCCAAGCCCAGGCCATGCCGTCTGTCATTCATCAGCGTGAGCATTTGCGCATCTCGTCCAGGCGGAGGCCATTTGCCTCACCCTATTCTGCGAGAAGCTTGAGCGATGCACTCTCGTGTCGACGACCTTTGAAACGCCATAGGAAGTTCCACCCAGCAGATGACCCTGTCTTGGAGGCTGCAAACAGAAGCTTGATAGGCAGCCAAGTTTTCCAATCTCCGTTAGTGCTGATGATATGGTGCGTGACATGCGTCACGCTGCTGTCCGCCAGAATGCCCCATGCCAAAGCCTTGGCTCGGATACCAATTGACGTGAGGAAGAGCACCGCCGCCCAGATGTCCGTAGTTTCTTTGTCACTGATGGCCATCTGACTTCCACTCGTGCCGTAACAGCCAGGCTCTGGGAAGCCTGCTTCACTCAACCACCTGCTAGCCGCAGCGCCCGCGAGGTGCTTGTCACGGTTGTTCAGCAAGGCGAGGTCGTAGAGAAGGCGCCCCCGCACTGCGCCTTTGCGAGTCTCGTAGGCGTGAGTGTCAGAGAACTGCAAGACTTCGCGTGTGGAACGGAGCACGACCTTGCGTCCAGTCTTTAATCTGCAGGTCCGATGATACAGCCACTGCCGCACAGAGTTCCGTTTGAGAAACTTAAGGTGCCGATTGAGCTTGGAGAACCCCGCCTCCTGAACAATCGCCTGCAGCCTCTTGATCATGCCTTCTCCTTGGGGAGCGGGCACCTGTGTCTTGCCACGAAGGCGACGTCGGAGAGTGGGCCGCCGGTTACCTAGCCGTGGTGTATCATAGGTCACGTCACGCGACACTGAGTGCATGACATCAACTGCGCTACCCTCAAG
>JBASXE010000397.1:0-2846 GCA_049276875.1 Roseovarius sp.
CCGTCCATGTCCTGCAACATGCATTCGAAGCAAATCGTCGATGAGCCGTTCGAGACGCTGCACATCATACTCGGCGGGCAGGGTGGGTTTTCGGAGATCAGCATCACACCAGACGCAGAAATGTTGCGGCAGAAGCCGGTTTTGTCGAGCAGGCGCAATGCCGCCGCCGCAGGCAAGGCAGTGATCGCGCAAGCGGCATCCATGCCGAAAGCAGGAAACGCGCGTCGCCAGGCTCCCGCCGCGCCGGAAGAACGGTGCACGATCCTCTTTCAGGCATGCCGGGCAATACTGAAGGCGATTGACCCGAGCGGTCGATGTGCGGGCATCTCCTGATCCTGTGATCTGCCGCACTCGCAACCGGGCCAGCGGGTCGCGGTGCAAAGCCAGGCCATCAATCTCCTCGGCGGGCAACCGGGTTCGCTCGACCAGCAAACTGAGGATTCGCCCGGGAAGGTCTCGGTCAAGCTTCGCAGACCAATCTCCAACTGCGACATCCAGAACCCGCCCAAAATATTGAGGTGGAATTCCATTGGCCGTGGCCAGCCGATGCAGCCAGCTCGACAGAAGCTCTCCGGGTGCCGGTGCAACAACGCCGGGCCAGCCTTGCCCCACCTCATTGCCGTAGTCGCGCGCAGGTGTGACTGTGATCTCGGACGCAGACTGGGTCACATCATTTCGCGGCGCAAAGGCGCATTTCGACGTTTCGACAGGGACGTGTAACCAAGCGAGGCGATGGTCGCTTCAGAGATGTGTTCCTCGCCGTTCCTTGTCGCCTTGATAGCCGCGTTGCTCACCATATCGACGACCTCTCCGATCAAGCCCTCTGACAATTCATGGATGATCTCAGCCAGTGACGGTCGCGACAGGTCCGAGGCTCGGGCGAGAGGCATGCTGGTCTCAAGACTATCGACGAGCGTCGCGAAATCCTCGTCATACGCCCATCTGGGAATAGGGATCGTATCGAACCGCGATCCCATTTCCTCGGTGTCGTGTACCGCGTCATAGACCGCAAACATCGACCAGGAATGATTGATGTCGCGCGCTGCCAGCCAGTCTTCCTTGCGGCACATCGCCTGCGCCAGACAGAGGGCGACCGACAAGCGTGAGGGCTGCTCAAGGGTCAGGCAGAAGCCGATAATCGCGCTTGTTGCGGGCGATAATGCTACCGTTCCGCCACACAAATTGAGGCAGAGCCGATTTAAGGGCAACGCGACAACAGCCTTCATCGCGCCTGGTTCACCTTGGGAAAACGGCTACTGCGAGAGCTTCAATGCCCGGTTCCGGGACGAACTTTTGAACGGTGAGGTATTCTACAGCCTGCGCGAGGCCCAGATCCTGATCGAGAGGTGGCGGCGTCACTATAATACTGTCAGACCGCACAGCGCTCTGGGATACCGTCCACCAGCGCCCAAAAGCATCGTCCCGATAGACCAGAGGCCGACCATGCACTAACATTAACACCGGACCACTCGGTGGGGGCAGACCAGTTAAGTTCGCTCCGCTGATCGCCGACCTGGCTCAAAAACGGAAACGTCCTACAGCAAATTCTTGGCGCATGGATGAGACCTTTATAAAGGTCAAAGGCCGTTGGACGTATCTCTACCGTGCCGTGGATCGAGACGGGCACACCCTTGATTTTATGTTGTCCGAACACCGAGATACCGCCGCAGCCCGTCGTTTCTTCAACCACGCCATTCAGACAAACGGAGCACCAGATCGCGTTACGATCGACAAAAGCGGGGCCAATTTAGCCGGGCTCCATGCCGTGAATGTAAGCCGGAAATTCAAAGACCAAGGCCATTTGATTAAAGCCGTTCAGTCGAAGTATCTGAACAACATGGTTGAGCAAGATCATCACTTTATCAAGCGGATCACGCGGCCAATGATGGGGTTCAAAGACTTTCATTCCGCCAGCACGACGCTGCAAGGTATCGAAATAGCGCATATGATCCGCAAGGGTCAGATTGGTGGAAAGGGACAATCCATCTTTCAGGTTGTCGCCCAACTCGCAGGATAGATGCGACCAAAATCGACCCTTTTTGGCCGTTCAAAATATTCGCGACAAAACCTCGCTCAGACTGCTTTCAATATCGACGACGGAATTGTCGGTCGATACCCGTCATCCGAAGCCTCCAGGTTGCGAGCTGGCTGCTTATGCGAATTATTGCAACCATCCCGTTTCAAAATCGATTGGTTTAAACGTCACACCGGAAAGTTGCCCTTCAGCGTGAGTTCATAGGAGCGCTCGGGGGCTTGGGTAGCGGATATACAAGGTGGCTTGACACCAAATCGGCAGCTTTCTCATCTTCACCCTCTGCCGCCAGTTTTGTCGCGTCCAGAATTAGAAACTCGTGCTTGACCATCGCCTCGGCTAAAGGTTTCCATTCCTCCGGAGCCTCGTTGGCAATTCTTCGATAGTCGGCGACAGCATCTTCGCTAATCGGCACTAGAGAGGCTGCGGCATCAATCCATTCCATGTCTTTGACATGGCGCACAAACTCAGCGCCTTCCTTTCGCTTGTATTCGCTTTCAATCAAACTGATATCATGCTCAAACGCAAAGGGTCTTACTCGCGCTTTGCTTTCGGTTTCGAGTTGAAGCAACGATCCGAGAAGATGTTGTTGTTTCGGAGACCGAAAATGCTGAAGGAGCGTGCAGTAGAACATTTCGCCAAACACTTCTCCTTGGTATAGCAGTGTTAGGTCCGCCTTCTGTTGTTCAGTCATCATAGCTTACCTCTTTGTTAGAATTCGATCCGTAGATTTGTGTTGCATATGGCCCAGCACAAGCTTTCGTGGCCAAGAGCAAATGTCTTAGGTTAGTGTTTCGTGATTTTTGCTTGTTCA
>JBASXE010000398.1:0-3864 GCA_049276875.1 Roseovarius sp.
TATTAGATAATCATTGTGGGTGAAATTGCCAAAATTCGCAGTATTTAACTTTTTATTTTTAAAAACCTTGGATGTTTTTGTTTTATAAGTTTGAGTTAGTAACTCATTTTTGCTCATGATGTTCTTAATTTTTTGTTATAAATAATATGACTTATTATAATAAGTCATATTATAAAATCAATTATTAAAAAACTAACGGTAAAAAAGTCATAACTTAACGGTAAAAAAGTCATAATAAACACGGTAAAAAAGTCATATTTAAAACTCTGAGTATCAATAAATACAAAGGATGTAGGGGGGGTACAAATACTACTACGTAGAATACAAATAACTTTATGAAAGGGATAAGTGTGTGGATAAAACCTAAAATTTTGATCTAAATATAATAATAATTCGCAATAAAAACTATATTGAGTTCGCTATACTCACTAAATTTATTTTTTAAGAATTTAAGTGGTTGGCAAAAAGAGTTTCTTGTTTTAGCTGAGATTTTAAAAAATTATTATGGGGTTTCGTGGCAGAAGTTTTTTTGGTTTTCATTGGTATTTTTTAGATACCAAGTTCACTGTGAGATCCAAGACGCACTAATTCTAAATTATCATCATTGTTTTTTCGATATATCAGTACGAGATCAGGCTTGATATGACAATCCCTACAATCTTTCAAATTACCAGTTAGAGAGTGATCGTGTAGTAGCTCTGGTAGTGGTGTATCTGTAGCTAATAACCTCACTACCGTAAGCATTTTATCATCAAGATATGCCCTATGTTGACCACGTTTTTCGCGTTTATAATCACGCTTGAACTGTGCGGTATATTTAATCGTTCGCATTTAATTCAGTCAACAAATTATCTAAACTACCAGCAGTTATTAAATTACCTCTTCTAGCAGCCTTTATAGCTTCTATTGTTTTAGCGTTTGGTACAAGTGGTTCAAAGGGTAGTGCTTTCTCACGTGCAATACGAATTATTAACATCCGAAAAGCGTCTGATAGTGTAAGGCCTATTTCGGATAACACGATAGTTGCTTCCTCTTTTATTTCCTCATTTACACGAGCACGGACAATAGCGTCATTAAACATAAAAATTATCCATTTTTCTTATTATTTGTAGCTACAACGTAGCACATAAAATATCTTTTTACAAGGTTTTAATGAGAATAGTTTTTAATTTAAATAAAAAAGAAAAGCTGGGTAATTTATATAGCTCTATTTCTTATTCTAATGCGTTTTAAACGGGGTAATTCGGTAAAAATGTACTGAGGTAGCTTAAGTTAGATACCACCTTTTAAAACGCACTAAAACTTGATATTAGAACTTTAGCTATTTTGCAATTTTTTGTACTGTTCTTCGGAAATAACAAAGACTTTATTTTCTTGATATTCTATAGCCTGAATTTTACCAAATCTAGCATTAAATACGATAATATCAAGATAAGCCCTTGGATCGTCCTTGCGGAGTTCTGTAAGAGTCCATAAGTTATAATTGCAGTCTTTCATAATCAACCTCTTTGACCTGTTAAAATGGTGCTAGGGGCTTTAACCAGTTATTGTTTTTAATAACCCCTGCTGTTCTTCATCTCGGAAGACTTATAAACAGCAGACCCCTAGCATAAAGCTACAAGGCAAGAAGATTGATTTTGCAATAATGGGTTAAAGCATTACTAACAATCTGAAAATAACTGAATGAAGAAAAGTAATCAAGAAATTTGGATGTTCACAAAGTGCGCACTTATCCATAGGAGAAAAAATCTCCTATGCTCCGCTCAAAGTAAGGGATAGAAAGAAAACTGCATTTTGATAAAAAAAATACCAACACTAGTTGATTTTTGTAACATCGTTTTAGAGCGCAGCCATTCAATTTTTGTTGAATGGCGTATTGCACATTGTCATGAATTTTTAATTTTACTAAACTTGTTGGGATTACTTTTTTGTGAATTTAAAAACTAAAGTTATGACAAACATTCGCAGAATTTTGTTATACGCAAGATGCATTGGTACAATGCTTGCTCTTTAAAATTCATTTTTGTAAAATGAGCAGTTGATCGAATTATCTAATTTTTTAAAGGTAGATTAAATCCAACAGTAACTCCTTTATCTGAATTTTGTTTCGCCCAAATTCTACCGTTATGTAAATCAACAACTTTTTTAGATAAGGCAAGACCTACTCCTCTTCCACCTGCTGGAGTTTTTGTTTTTGAACTAACTGTAAAAGCTCCAAATACATCGTAAAGTTCTTCCTTAGGTATACCTATACCCTCATCTTGAACTTTGAAAACTACTTCTTTTTGTTCGTTTTTATAAAGTATGATTGTTATCTTACCGTCAGTACAATATTGCAGTGCATTAATGATGATGTTATCTATTGCGGTTGTAATGTAATTTTTATCGCAACTTACGATTATGTTATCGCTTATATCTAGAGTTACTTCTTGTAAGTCCTTGTACTTATCTTCGGTATATAATTTTTTGCAAATTTTTACTCTTTCATAAACTAGTTCGCTGAAGTTTATATCCTCTATTTTTAATTGATAATTTAGACCAGATAACTTAGATAGATCCAGTATATTGCTTATAAGACTATTAAGGCGTTCAGAGCTTTTAGCTATATCTTTTATTGCTTTGCGTCTTTGCTGCTCGTTTAACCTATCGTAACTTTCATCTAGAATTGATCCCATAGTACTAATACTGGTAATAGGTGTACGAGCTTCGTGTTCTAAATTACGTAAAAACTCTTGTTTGAGTTCTAATGATTTCTTGAGTTCTACTGTTTGATCGTTTAACTTATGCGATAAATAATCAGATTTTTGTTCTACTGATATACATATTTCCTGATGCGTTTTAAAAACAGTGATAAAAGCAGTGCTTACTAACAGTAAAATATATATTACATTGGAGTAATTAGAGTGAAAAAAATTGTAATGATTAATCTCACCAATCATATAATAATTAGCTAACTGAATAGCTCCAATGATACCTATAATTAACATTACTAAAGCTACTTTCCACCTAGTAAGGATAAATAAAACGGTTATATTAAGAGTAAATACAGCGAGTTGTAAATCTTGAAATTTAGTGATTATTAAGAAAAAAGTACTACAGAAACAAAGTACATAAACAAGAGATATATTCCACGTTACAGCAACAAATTTTTTATTTTTAATTTTTGATGACCATACTAGATACAGCATAAAGAAACTAGAAATAACTAGTAGAGTTTGATATAGAAATAATTTAATATCTGCGTAATTATTTACATCTCCTACAGAATTTTTACTTGTAGAATAGATATATCCGATAGTAGAAATAAAACAAAAGATACCGAAAAATGTATTTACAGCTTCCGTTTTTGGGGCGTTAGAAACACAAAATTTTAATAAATTGAAGTTTTTTATATAGTTGATTAACTCCCTCCTTCGCTGATTTTTTTGTATTTCAAGATATGAAGTATCCTTAATACCAACCCAGCCTCCAGCTTGTCTTAGTAAATAATGACTCCCAATTAGAAAAATCAAGTTAATTATCATAGATGGAATAATTTTATGCAAGCCTGTACCAAGATAATCCCATAATAATGTAGAAATAAATCCGCTTGTCATACCTATCAAAACAGCTTTTCTAGAGCTGCGAAATCCTAAAATGGATAAAGTAAATGGAATACTAACTATAGGCATGTAAAAACTAGCTGACATCATTACGATGCCAAGTAGACTAGTAGTTGACAGAGCTAAATATATAGCGAACACACCTAAAGTAATAGCAAATATTTTTGATATTACTAATGCATTTATTTTTGTTTTAAACAGTCCACTAATGTCATGAGCAAAAAGGACAGAAGCTGCGTTAATACGAGAGTCAGCTGTGGAC
>JBASXE010000399.1:0-4052 GCA_049276875.1 Roseovarius sp.
TCACAAGGTCTTTGAAGCCGAAGTTGCGGTAAATGACCATTTCTATAAAAATTGCATAAACGACACTGACGGCTGCAGCTTCAGTTGGTGTGATGGTGCCGGAATAGATGCCACCCAAGATGATAAACGGCATACCAAGCGCCCATTTGGTTTCGCGCAATGATGCGAGCCTTTGGCTCCAAGTCGTTTTTTGATCAGGTTCGATCCCCTGACGCTTTGCTTCGATCCAAACCATGACTGCGAACGCGAGACCAAGGAATAGACCAACGGCAAGACCACCAGCGAAAAGCTTGGCAATGGAGGTTCCCGTCATCCAACCATAGATGATGAATGTGATTGAGGGTGGGATGAGAAGCGCGGTCTCCGCACTCGCAACCAAAAGACCAAGACTGAATTTTTCTGAGAACCCATTCTTACGCATCTCTGGGTAAACCATTTTGCCCATCGCGGCGACCGTCGCAGGTGCAGACCCTGAAACTGAGCCAAAGGCCATAGAACCACCGATAACGGTATGTCCCATGCCGCCTCTGGTATGACCAACTAACGAACGAACAAAACCTGTTAGGTTTTTGGCGATTTGCCCCGAACCCATCAGATGGGCTGCGAAGATGAAGAAGGGGATGGCGAGGAGTGTCGTGTGGTCAATGCCGCCAAAGATTTTTTGCACAACTGCGGCATCTGGAATGTTGCCGTAGAAAGCTTCTTTGGTCGCAAGAGCTGGAATCCCCAGCACAAGAAACATCTCAAATCCAAGAATAAGTAGGACTGCGGCCAGAGCGATGATTAGAAGTAGCATTAGTGCCCCGCCTCTACTGATGTTTCATGAGTTCCGAAGCGGTCAATGACGCCGAAAAAACTTAACGCAAATCGTAAGGCCAGTAGACCGAATCCAATGACAGGTGCCGAGTACACCCAACCAACAGGGATATCCAAGGTCGGGCTGCGTTGCCCTGTCATTAGAACTAATTTGACAAGGCCAATGCCAAGCCAAGCTAGATAAATCGAAAACAAGAAACCTACACCATCAATGATCTTCAACAGAAAGGTTCTGATTTTAGCCGGAAGTCGGTCGCGCAGCGTGTCGATCCCAACGTGGCGTCCTTTTTCCAAGGCAAGGCCCAACGCTATGAAGACCAGGAACACATTCATGAAGCGTACAGCTTCTTCGATCCAAGCGAACTTGCTTGCGAAGGTTCCGCCAATTTCCCGAGCCACAACGTTTCCAAAAAACAGTATGACCATAGTCAGAAATAGTGTCACTAAGAATGCCCGCTCAGCGAGACGTATGTAAGAAAGTAATTTCAAAGTATTTTCCTTAAGTCGCGGCCACCAGCAGTAATATTTCTTGCGGAACCACTACCTGCTGTCGGGCCCGCAATGTGCGGACCCAACTGTTCGACAAATCTTAATAATTTGCAGTGTATACGTCGATCAACGATTGTCCTGCATCACCTGCACGCTCGATGTACGCAGTCACGGAGCGATCGTACATAACATCACGGAATGCAGCGCGCTCTTCAGGAGAGGCAACGCGGATGTTGATTTCGCTCGCTGAGATCGCGTCAAGAGCGTCTTCAACAGCGCTGGCTTTGTGCTCAATCAGAGCAGGGACAACTTCGTCAAATGCGTCATTGATGATAACCTGATAGTCAGCTGGCAGGCTTGCCCACCAAGTTGGATTGAACAAAACAACGTCTTCCATCGCACCGTGCTCAGAAATCACGAGGTAGTCTTGGACTTCGAAGAACTTCATGCGCTGGATTGTGTCGAGCGGGTTTTCTTGACCGTCTACAACACCAGTTTGCAGCGACGTATAAAGCTCGCCGAATGGAAGAGCGATTGCTGATGCGCCAAGTGCGTTGAACTGCTCAATCAGGATATTGGAGTCCATGACGCGGAATTTTTGGTCAGCAAACGCGGCGATGTCGTCCAATGGTTCGTTTGACGTGAAATTCTTCATGCCATTTGGCCACCAAGCAACGCCAACAACGCCTTTGCTGGTAAAAGAGTCCAACAGTGCATCACCGAATGGGCCCTCGCGCAGAACTTGAGCTTCTGCCGTGTCGGCAGGCATCAAGTAAGGGATGTCTAAAACTGAAACTGCTGAGTTGAAACCGCCCAAAAATGCAGCAGGTGAAACTGTTGCTTCAAGTGTTCCAAGTTGAACGCCTTCGGTCATGACGCGCTGGTTACCCAGTTGAGCTTGTGGAAAGATTTGGAACTCAACTGCGCCGCCAGTGCGTTCTTTGACAAGCTCTGCCACCTTTTCGAGATGGATGTGGCGGCTTTGTTGTGGTGACTCCAAATGCCCAATGCGTGCGGTGAACTCTTGTGCATATGCCGCTGTGGTTGTGAGGGCCAATGCGCTCAATGCGATTGCTGAGAACGTTCGGCGTCCGATATTGGAACTGTTTTTCATTGTTTTCTCCATGTTGGTGGGTGGAGAAGACCCCAATGAAATATCAGAGTCAAGAATATTCTCAAATATGATAGCTCTCTCAAATATCGACTACCCAGAAGCAGAGTTTTGGAATATGTCTATCAAACCTAAGATAGAGAATAGTCGCAGAAATGACATCACAATATCAAACGATCTCTGAGATCGGTGACCGATTAAAGTCAAATCGCCTTGGGGCGGGGCTTACACCTGAAGAGGTCGCTAAAGAGACAGGAATATCCGTGGCGTCCTTATATCGCTACGAATCGGGTCAACCTATTCGCGTCGATGCCTTAGGGAAATTGGCCGATTTCTTGGACGTCTCGCTCGCATCACTCTTTGGGGTCGGCTCTGAGAATATATCATCAGCGGTGACATTTTTCGAACGACTTCGCCAGATAGAAGCTGAAGCAGACCAAATTACAGTTCTGTTCGGACCGGTTCCATATCTTTTAACCACAGATGAATACGATGATTTGCTTCCGCAGGTATTGTTAGAAAGTGTGCCCGAAACGGCTGCTAACAGGGAAGGCCTAGAAAGCTCCATCTCGCAGTTGGTCGAAATTCTCAAGAGCCGCAAACAGGCCTTCAAAGCCCGTCGACCCAACATTATTGGCCTGATCTCTGCTTCAGAGTTAGAGCAATTCATTCAATCTGGCTTTGCCGGGAATACAAACCTGAAATCTAGCGAAGCCGAAGTTCGAAAGAAAGCCGCAGCTCATGAAGTCGAGAACATCCTTTCTCTGATTCAGGATCAACCCATCGGTATGCAAATCGGTGTTGTGCAGGACTCTATGCCAAGCACAAGCTTTCAGATCCTTCGAAAGGGTGCAAATGCGCAAGTGGCGATCAGTCCATTCCGCCTTGGTTCTTCAGCGAATGTGAGGATCGGTGTCGCGACAATCACTGCCGCGGATGAGACAGTCAAATTGCACCAAAGTGTTACCGAGAGCCTTTGGAAGCATAGCCTCAAAGGCGAGGCTGCTGTGGACCTGCTAAACAGCCTGCTACACAGAAAATAAATTATCCTTTGGTCAAGCTTAGTTCACAGACTGGAGCGATTTTTGACACTGGAGCTTCCAGCCCATAGCCGGTGACCATCATCGTCAGGAAGTCGCCGGTCGTTGCGGCTTTGGCATGTGTCGGTGCACGGCCCACCCGCCCCTAAACCGGACTTTTGCTGCGGAACACAAAGACTGTAGTTTGGGATCGAAGCTGCCATTCGCCGCGCCTAGCGTGAATGTCTGCTCTGGGCGAAAAACCAGCAAGCAAGTTCGTTGTGTTTTCAACCATGTTCGCCCAAAACTTCGCCAACACAGTGTCCGCAACACAGCATCAGCCAACACTGTGTCCAACACAGCGAATCCGCAGGCAAAATAGTCAGCATCACGGCAAAAAGTGTGTGTTTGGTGTGTTTTTGAATTACACAACTTTAGCGCGCATTGCGCCAAGCTAAGTCATTGATATTGTTGGTAAAAGTGGTGCCCAGGGGCGGAATCGAACCACCGACACGAGGATTTTCAATCCACTGCTCTACCCCTGAGCTACCCGGGCACGGGTGATGCGGTTTAGACCGATCTGGGTAGCGGCGTTCTAGGCGAGGGGCGGGGCGGTG
>JBASXE010000400.1:0-25483 GCA_049276875.1 Roseovarius sp.
GTCTTGTGATCTGGCGGGGGCCGGACAACGGGATGCTGCTAATGACGACATTGTCGCAAAACGGGTTTGGTGCTCGTATCAAGAACGTCCAGCGCAAACACCTGCGCATGGCACGAGGCTATGATGCAAAGGTCGGCCGGGATGGCTTGATCGTATTTCGCCCCAAACGGCGCAAAGCGGGTCTGCCGCTGCGCTGGATTGTTGTGGCGCTGGCCGGTGGGATCGTTTTCAAAGGGCTGATCATCGCCAACCTTGGCGCGGCAGCCTATGGCGACAGGATCGAGGCGCTGCGCGCAGGGTCTGTGGTCGAGCAAATTGGTGCGACGGTGATGCAGCCTGACCCCGCAAGCCTTTATATCTCGGCGAAACTCTCGCCAATCTTTAAATAAGAATCCTCCCTCAAGGATAGGAGTGGCCCGATCTGCGGGTGCTCCGACAGACTCTCAGGTCTGATGTGACGTTACGATTGACGCTTTAAACTCTCTCTGCCTCTCAAAAGAAAATAACCCCTGTGCCCTTGTCCCTGGCACAGGGTTTTTTCGTGGCTTTGGGTTTTGGAACGTGCTTGCGTGGCCTACGTCACGCGTGAGGGCATTTGCCCCGACCAGCAGAAAGAGCAGCAAGGAAGACCGCCAATGTATATCGCCATGAACCGCTTTACCGTAACAGCCGAGAATGCCGAGGCGTTTGAGGCACTTTGGCTGGGGCGCGACAGCCATCTGAAATCCGTCGAGGGGTTTGTGGAGTTTCACATGCTCAAGGGGCCGTTGGTGGATGGGCATATTCTCTATGCGTCACACACGGTTTGGGCGAGCATCGAGGCGTTTCAGGGCTGGACCAAAAGTGACGCGTTTCGCGCAGCACACAAAGACGCGGGCAGCACGATGAAGCTGCATGAGGGCGCGCCCATCTTTGAGGGGTTCGAGACGATCCAGCATATCTCCTGAGCGGAGCGCACGAAAAAGCCCCCGTGCGGCAGGACACGGGGGCTTAAATAAGTCTTTAGCGCAGTCTTTCGCGGCGCGCAGGATCAGACCGAGCGTGTGAAGCTGGCAATGTCGCCGCGCGACAGCCCGATATCTTCCAGCTCGCGGTCGGACAGAGCCGCCAGCGCTTTTTGTGTGTTGCGTGCATCACGCCATGCAGAGAAGGCGGAGATGAAGCGTGTGATGCTCAGGCCCATTGGGGCTTTTGTGCTGCGGGTGAAGTCGATAACGGCCATTGGTGTATTCCTTGCGAATTAAGTTTTCGGCGTCCTGCCTTGTGTGTCTGACGGGGAGATAGGCGTGTTCATATCGCCCAGCAAGTAGGCGAACTGCATAATCACTATGCGTTTTTTGCATATCTCGCTGAGAGACTTAAGGGTGAGTTAATAAAACGTTTTTTTGCCACGATTGGTGTCGCTGCAAGTCTTTGGCATGTCGTTTTTCCGCGTTGCAGCATCATGCCTGCGTCACCCCGCCGCGCTTTTGCCTCAGGAAGCGGTGTGTCATTTATGCCGATCGCTGGCAGGGTCATGCCGCTGCAAAGCGCTTGGCGCGTGTTCCCCTTTCGTGCTAGGCCAGTAAAAAAGGCAAGGGCGGGCAAGAGATATGCGGGTATTGGGCATCGATCCGGGGTTGCGCAACATGGGCTGGGGCGTGATCGATATGGATGGCTCGCGGCTGAGCCATGTGGCGAATGGCACCTGCCGGTCGGAGGGTGACGATCTGGCCGAGCGGCTCTTGTCGCTTCATGCGCAACTGACCGAGGTCGTCCGGCTGTATGCGCCAGACACCGCAGGGGTGGAGCAGACCTTCGTGAACAAGGACGGCGCGGCGACGTTGAAGCTGGGCCAGGCGCGGGGGATCGCGCTGTTGGTGCCGGCGCAGTATGGCTTGAACGTCGGGGAATATGCGCCCAACAAGGTCAAGAAGACGGTCGTAGGCGTGGGCCACGCGGCCAAGGAGCAGGTGGCGCATATGGTGAAGATGCAATTGCCCGGTGCGATCTTGCACAGCGCGGATGCGGCGGATGCTTTGGCAATTGCGATCTGCCATGCCCATCACGCGGGCACCGAGCACCGCATTGCGCACCGCGTGGCGCGCAGGGCGCTGGCATGATCGGGCGTTTGGCGGGACGGATAGACTACCGGGCGGCGGATCACGTGCTGATCGATGTGCGTGGCGTGGGGTATCTCGTCTATTGTTCTGAGCGGACCCTGCAGGCCTTGCCGCGCGCGGGTGAGCACGTCGCTCTTTATACAGATCTGGTTGTGCGCGAGGATTTGCTCCAGCTTTTCGGGTTTACGTCCTTGGTCGAGAAGGAATGGCATCGGCTCTTGCTGAGTGTGCAGGGCGTAGGTGCGAAGGCGAGCCTTGCGATTTTGGGCGCCTTGGGTCCCGAGGGCGTGGGCCGGGCGATCGCTTTGGGCGATTGGAATGCGGTGAAGGCGGCCAAGGGCATAGGCCCCAAGACCGCGCAGCGTGTGGTCAATGAGCTGAAGGACAAAGCGCCCGAAGTGATGGCGATGGGCACCGGCCCGACGGCCGTGCTGGCGGCGGGCGACGTCGATGCCGAGGTGATCGAGGCGATGCCCGCGCAGGCGGCGACACCTCAGGCCGGGCCGGGCGTGCAGGCAGAGGCCTTGTCGGCGCTGACCAACCTTGGATATGCGCCGGGCGAGGCGGCAGGTGCCGTGGCACAAGCGACGGGCGAGGCACCTGATGCGGAGACACCGGCGCTAATCCGGGCGGCGCTGAAGCTGCTGGCACCTTCGCAATGAGCGAGCCTGACCCCACATTGCGCCCGGAAGTTTTGCCCGAGGATCTGGACCGCTCCCTGCGCCCTCAGATGTTGTCGGAGTTTATCGGGCAGGCGGAGGCGCGGGCAAACCTCAGCGTCTTTATTCAGTCGGCGCGGCAGCGTGGTGAGGCGATGGATCATACGCTCTTTCATGGCCCCCCGGGCTTGGGCAAAACCACGCTGGCCCAGATCATGGCGCGCGAACTTGGCGTCGGGTTTCGGATGACCTCGGGGCCGGTGCTGGCCAAGGCGGGCGACCTTGCGGCGATCCTGACCAATCTGGAAGCACGCGATGTCTTGTTCATCGACGAGATTCACCGGCTGAACCCGGCGGTGGAGGAGGTGCTTTACCCGGCGCTGGAGGATTTTGAGCTCGATCTGGTGATCGGCGAGGGGCCTGCGGCGCGCACGGTGCGGATCGAGTTGCAGCCCTTTACGCTTGTTGGGGCGACCACGCGGCTGGGACTTCTGACCACGCCTCTGCGGGACCGGTTCGGCATCCCCACGCGGTTGCAGTTCTATACCGAAGACGAGCTTTTTGAGATCGTGGTGCGCAATGCGGAGCTGCTCAAGATACCGACCGAGCCACAGGGCGCGCGCGAGATCGCGCGCCGGGCAAGGGGCACGCCGCGCATTGCCGGGAGGCTCCTGCGGCGGGTCGTGGACTTTGCTGTGGTCGAAGGCGGCGGGCGTATTTCTTGCGCCTTGGCCGACGCGTCGCTTACCCGGCTTGGGGTCGACCAGTTGGGGCTGGATGGTGCGGACCGGCGATATCTGCGCCTGATCGCGGAGGCCTATCAGGGCGGTCCCGTGGGCATCGAGACGCTGAGTGCGGCCCTCTCGGAGAGCCGCGATGCGCTTGAGGAAGTGATCGAGCCATATCTCTTGCAGCAAGGTCTCATTCAGCGCACGCCGCGTGGCCGGATGCTCGCGCGCGGTGGCTGGCGGCATCTGGGCCTTGAGGCGCCGCACGCGCCGGGGCAGGATGATCTCTTCGAGGGGTAGCGCGCAGCGATCTCTGAGGATTTGAGTATTTTTGCTAAGAAGAAGGAGGCTTTGATGGAGCCTGCGGAAATTGAGGCGCTTTTTACGCGCACTGATCAGAGCTATCTTTTTGCGCGTTGGGGTCGCCCCATTGCGCCGATTGTCTTTGGGGTGGATGATGCCACGCTGAGCGTGGTCAAGGGTGCGATTGAGGCTGTGGCGCAACTTGCCGGGCACCACGTTGTAGAAACCGATCCTGAGCTTGGTGCGAACCTCATGGTGTTCTTCTTTCGCGAGTGGGAGGAGCTTTTGGAAGTGCCGGATCTTGGGCGGCTGGTACCGGACCTGGAGCCTTTGGTTGCGCGGCTCAGGGCGGCGGATGCCAATCAATACCGTGTTTTCCGGTTTGAGGAGGCGGGCACCATAAAGGCGAGTTTCGTATTCTTGAGGATGGATGAGCATCTGTCGGCTGTGCCCGCCGAGACGCTTGCGCTGAGCCAGATTGTGCAGACCATATTGCTCTGGTCAGATGCGGCGTTTCAGGGGCGCTCCCCGTTGGCGCAAGCGCCGGACTCGGGGGCTGTGATCCTGCGCCCTGAGATCGGAGACTTGATCCGCGCGGCCTATGATCCGGTCATGCCGGGTCATTCGGTGAATGCGTCTCATGCGCTGCGTCTGGCCGCGCGGCTACGGCGCACCTGACGTTTGGGAGGGTGAGTGCTGAGTTTTGCGTATCGATGCGTCCGCTTGCCCGAGGGAATTCGCAAGCCCAAGGCTGAAACCGGGTTGACCGAGCGCCACGATGCTCCTTAGTTTGCGCTATATGTTGGGGGCGGTTGTATGAGTAATACCATTTTTGGTGGTGTGCTGGCGTTTTGTGCTGCCATAGGCGGGGCCGCCTTTGCCGCTGAATGTGGCGGAACTCACACGGTGCAGCGTGGCGATACTTTGTCCCTGATCGCGGAGCGTCACTATGATGACGCGGGCATGTGGACGGTGATCCATAACAACAATATCGGTCTGATTGGCGAGAGCCCCAATGCGATCCGGCTGGGGATGGCCCTGTCGCTCGCCTGTGTGAATGGCCTGCCTGTGGGGCTCGAGAGCACCGCACGCGCGGCCCAAGCCCAACCCGCGGCTGTGCTTGCCTCGGCGGGTGCGCGCAAGCGGATCAACCTTGTGACTGCAAGCGATTATGCCCCTTTCACGGGGCGCGATCTGCCGGGCGGAGGGCTTATCACTGATGTGGTGGATGCAGCACTGCGCAAGGCGAACCCGGCGGCCGGCCATGCCATCCATTGGGTCGAAGCTTGGGATGCGCATCTTGACCCGCTACTGAGCAATGTGCTGGTAGATATGGGATTTCCTTGGGTGAAACCGGACTGTGGCACGACGCCTGATGAGTATCACTGCGCGAATTTCGAGTTTTCCGATCCGATGTTCGAGATGCTGACGCTGCTCTTGACGCGCAAGGCTGATCCCATTGCCTTTGCCCAGGACAGTGATGTGCATGGAAAGGTGCTGTGCCGCCCTGAGGGGTTGTCATTGCACCAGATGGACCGTCCGGACCGGCGCTGGCTTGCACAGGGGCTTGTGGCGTTGAAGCAGCCGCGGGCTGTGGCTGATTGCTTTGAGATGCTGGTCTCGGGGGAGGTGGATGCGGTGGTGCTCAATGAGTTTACCGGGCGCAACGCGATGAAGGATCTGGGCCTCAAGGACCAGGTGCAGATCGTGCAGACCCGCCCTTTGGCCATCGAAGGGCTACATGTTTTGGTTCACAAGAGCCACCCGGAGGCGGATCAGATGCTGGCGACGATCAATTCGGGCCTGCAGGGGATCAAACAAGACGGGACCTATCAGCAAATCATCGATGCCCATATGACCCGCATCTGGGATGGGTTCTGAGGCCATGCGGGTGATGGGGATACGCGCAGATATCGGGGCGTTGTTGCGTCGTATCGGCCTTGGGCTTGCGTTGGCTTGGGGGCCGGGGGCGGCGCTGGCGCTTTGTGATGTGACCTACCGGGTGCAGCCGGGCGACACGCTCGCAGCGATTGCCGATTTGCACTACGGCGATGGTGAGAAATGGACGCTGATCTACTACGCCAATCTCGACGTGATGGCGCCCGGCACCCAGGATGTGGCTGCAGGCGCGCAGCTCTATATCCCGTGCCCCGTGGGTGAAATCACACCGGATGCGACGCCGCTTTTGCCGCCCGATGCGGAAATGACGCTTCTGACGGGTGGCAATTACGCGCCGTTCACGGATCGAAACTGGCCCGGCAACGGTCTCGTGACTGAATTGGTCAATGCCGCGCTTGAAATGACGCCGGATCCCGTTCCCTACACGATTACATGGGAGGATCAGTGGTCGCAGGCCCTGCTGCCGCTCTTGGATGACAAAACCCATGATATGGGGTTCCCGTGGCTGCGTCCGGATTGTGAAGGCACGCCGGAGGACGCGCTTTGCGCGACATTCCATTTTTCCGAACCGTTGATGGACCTGCCGATCATGCCGTTCGTCCGCGCCGAGGGGGGATGGTCTACACATAGGACGCAGATATTTTGGGCAAGACCTTATGTCGGCCCGAAGGTTTTTTCACCCATGATCTGGACCGTGCGGACCGACGCTGGCTCAGCGAGGGTCTGATCACACTGCGTCAGCCCGCGAGCCCCGAAGCCTGTCTGGAGATGCTGATGTCGGGCGAGGTGGACGCGGCCACGTTCAATGTTTTCCTCGGTGCGTCCAAGATCGTGGCGATGGGGTTGCGAGGGCAGGTTGTGCCACTGGAGATGCCGCTTTCGCGCGAGGCGCTTCATGTGGTGATCTCCAAGCGCCATTGGCGTGGCACCACGCATCTCTACCGGGTCAATGCGGGGCTTGAGGCCTTGCGCGCGTCGGGGCGATATGGCGAGATCGTCTCGCGCCACCTGGAGGTTTTCTGGGGGCAGCTGAACTAAAGCCTTAACCACTTTTGGAGGGCGTGGACGGCAGGACCCGACGCGCGCCGCGCGGAACAGCCACTTTGAAAAAGTGCGGGGCGACGGCCCGGTCCAGACGCTGCGCGAAGGCCGGGCGACGACTGCTGCCGATGGTCATCCAAACTGTATCCGCGCCCGCCAAAATCATCACAGGATCGGCGAGAGCCCCAGCCCGCGCATGTTGCGATCGCACGATAGAGGGCTTAACGTGCCCACATGGTTCATGTTTTTCCCGTCCGCGTCTATTATGAAGATACCGACATGGGCGGCATTGTCTACCATGCCAACTATCTTAAATTCATCGAACGTGCGCGCAGCGATTGGGTGGCCACGCTCGGCGTGGATCAGCGTGTGATGAAAGACGAGGGCGTAATCTTTGCCGTGCGTCGGGTGGAGGGCGACTATCTCATGGCCGCGCGGTTTGATGATCGGTTGGAGGTGCGCACGCGGACGCTCTCGGTCACGGGGGCGCGGCTGGTGATGGAGCAGGAGGTCTGGCGCGGCAAGGACCTGATCTTCTCGGCGCAGGTCACGCTTGTGTGCATCAATGACGCGGGCCAGCCCAGCCGCCTTCCGGCGAATATCCGCCGTCTTTTGCACTGAGCTGCGAATTTTGCCGCCGATGACGTGATCGTCATGGCTTTCCCCTTGGAAATAGGCTAGTTTCGCCCCAATTGAGGCAGGAAACCGTGCCCACATTAAATAGAGCAGAGCAGGCTTATGGAACAAGAAACCCTTGCGATGGCGCAGGAGATTGATTTCTCCATGTGGGCCCTTTTCGCGCGCGCCACATTCGTGAACAAAGTCGTCATGGTGATACTGGTTCTCGCATCTTTCTGGACGTGGTCGATCATCATTCAGAAGACAATCCTCTACCGCAAGGCCAAGGCCGAGGCCGAAACCTTCGACACGCAATTCTGGTCGGGAGAGCCTCTGGACGAGTTGTTCGAGCAAACCGGCACCGATCCGGAGGGGCAATCGCAACGCGTCTTTGCCTCGGGCATGGTTGAATGGCGGCGTAGCCACCGGGGCGATGGCGGGCTGATCGCAGGTGCGACCAGCCGGATCGACCGTTCCATGGATGTGGCGATCGCCAAAGAATCCGAGGGGTTGCAATCGGGCCTGTCGATCCTCGCAACTGTCGGCTCCACCGCGCCCTTCATCGGCCTTTTCGGCACGGTTTGGGGCATCATGCACTCTTTCATCGGCATTGCTGAGGCGGGCAACACCAACCTCGCCGTCGTGGCACCGGGCATTGCCGAGGCGCTTCTGGCAACAGCGCTGGGCCTTATGGCGGCGATCCCTGCGGTTGTTTTCTACAATAAGCTGAGCGCGGATGTGGACCGGCTTGTCGCGGGCTATGAAGCCTTCGCCGACGAGTTCGCCACCATCCTCAGCCGCCAGCTGGACAGCTGAGCGATGGGCGGAGGAACCCTTCAAAGCGAGGATGGCGGAGGCCGCAGGCGGCGTGGGCGCAGGCGCTCGGTCCCGGTATCGGAGATCAACGTCACACCCTTCGTGGATGTGATGATGGTGCTTCTCATTATTTTCATGGTGGCAGCCCCCTTGATGACCGTGGGCGTGCCCGTCGAGCTCCCCAAAACCGCCGCCAACGCTTTGCCGAGCGAGCAGGAAGAGCCGCTGAGCATCACGATCACCGCCGATGGAATCGTCATGGTGCAAACCACGGAAGTTGCGCGCGACGAGCTTGTGGCCCGTCTGCGCGCCATTGCGGCAGAGCGTGAGAGCAACCGGATTTTCCTGCGCGCAGATGGCGCCGTGCCTTACGCGGAAGTGGTGCAGGTGATGGGCGCGCTCAATCGCGGTGGGTTCGAGAATATTGGCCTTGTGACGGATACGGGCGGGCCAGCATTGGACGCGGCAACCGCGGAGAGCGGCACCGCCTCCGGGCTTGAGTAAGGTCACGGGCGGTGAACACCGGGCAATTCATATCGGGCAGCGCGCATATCGGGCTTCTGGGGTGGGCGCTTTTGGGTAACGTGTTCTCAAGCGATCCGCTGCCCTTCGAGGTCATGCAAGTCACGGCCATTTCCGCCGAGGAATACGCGGCCCTTTTTGACCGGACGGGGCCCGTGCCCGTGCCTGAGGTGACAGCCCCCGAAGTGCCGGACGCGCCCCGAGAGGCCCCCGCACTCACATCATCCCCCGATCCGGCCCCCGAGCAGCCCGCGCCGGAGGCCGCAGCACCCCCCGCGCCCGATCCAGCCCCCGAGCCAGTCGCCCCCGTGGCGCAGGCCGAGGCGCAGGACGAAGCACCGGTGCTGGAGCCGCCCGCCGAGGAACTTGCGGCGTTGCTGCCAGAGACATCAGAGCGCCCGCAGGAGCGCCCTGCCGAGCGTGTCGCCCCAGAACAGGTCGCCCCGCCCGAGCCGGAAACGGCGGTGGATGATGTGGTGCGCGAAGAGGTGGTTCAGGATGAGGCGGGCGAGACGCAGGCCGAGCAGCAAGAGGCGACTGCCCCTGAGGCCGCCGCGACCGAGATCGTGACAGAGGCAGAACAGGCAGCCCCCTCTGCGTCCGTGCGCCCAAAGTCGCGTCCTGCCCAAGTGGCCGCCGCGACGCCCGAGCCCGAGCCAGCGGCCCAAACGCCGGCCCCCGAGGTAGAGGACAACAACGCGGTCGAGGCCGCGCTTGCCGCGGCCTTGGGTGGCACAACGACTCCTGCACCAACGGTCTCCTCCGGCCCGCCGCTCACGCGCGGCGAAAAAGACGCGCTCCGCGTGTCGGTGCAAAATTGCTGGAACGTGGGCTCGCTCAGTTCCGAGGCGCTGGCCACGTCCGTGGTCGTCTCGGTCGAGATGGGTGAAGATAGCCGCCCTCTGCAAAATTCCATCCGCATGGAGAGTTTCTCCGGCGGGTCCGCTGCTGCCGCGCAACAGGCCTATGAGGCTGCGCGCCGCGCGATCATTCGCTGCGGTGCACGTGGATTTAACCTGCCCGCTGATAAATTTGCCTCTTGGCAGACTATCGAAATGACCTTTAATCCTGAGAATATGAGGATCAAATGATGATGCGTCTCGTGACCCTTCTTGCCTTTTTGGCGTCTGTGGCTCTGCTCTCGGGGGTGCCCGCGCCAAGTCATGCGCAGGACGGACCTTTGCGCATTGAAATCACCGAAGGTGTGATCGAGCCGATGCCCTTCGCGGTCCCGGCCTTTGTCGCCGACAGCGCAGGGGGCGAGCAGGTTGCGCGCGATATCGCAGGCGTTATCTCTGCTGATCTCAGCGGCACAGGGCTTTTTCGGGAAATTCCCTCCGAGGCCTTCATTAGCCGGATCACCAGCTTTGCAAGCCCCGTGCAATTCGCCGATTGGAAGGCCGTAAACGCACAAGCGCTTGTCACTGGTGCCGTGAGTGTGGACAGCGCGGGCAAGCTTGTTGTGCGCTTCCGGGTCTGGGATGTGTTTGCGGGACAAGAGCTTGGCAATGGGCTGCAATTCGTGGGCACCGTTCAGGGTTGGCGGCGCATGGCGCACAAGGTCGCCGATCAGGTCTATAGCCGCATCACTGGCGAGAGCGGGTATTTCGATAGCCGCGTTGTTTTCGTCGCCGAAACAGGCCCCAAGGATCAGCGCGCCAAGCGCCTCGCGATCATGGATTATGACGGTGCCAATGTGAGCTACCTCACCGACAGCAGCGCGCTTGTGCTGGCCCCACGTTTCTCACCGACGGGCGACCGCATCCTCTACACCAGCTATGAAACCGGCTTTCCGCGCATCTATGTGCTGGACGTGGCCAGCGTCACGCGTCGCGTGCTGGAGAGCCAGGACGGCACAATGAGCTTCGCACCGCGCTTCGGCCCGGACGGCCGTGTTGTGGTCTATTCGATCAGCCGGGGTGGGAATACGGATATTTTCAGCATGGATATCGGCTCGGGGCGCAGCACACAGCTGACCAATGCTCCGTCGATCGAGACCGCGCCGAGCTTCAGCCCCGATGGCAATCAGATCGTGTTCGAGAGTGATCGGTCAGGCTCCAACCAGATCTACATCATGAGCGCCTCGGGCGGCGAAGCGCGTCGGATCAGCAGTGGCACCGGAGAATACGGAACCCCTGTCTGGTCGCCGCGTGGCGATCTCATCGCGTTCACCAAACAATCCAAGGGTCGCTTCCATATCGGCGTCATGCGCACCGATGGCAGCGAAGAGCGGCTTCTGACCGCGTCCTTCCTCGATGAGGGGCCCACATGGTCGCCCAATGGTCGCGTGATCATGTTCACCCGCGAAACCCAAGGCGCTGCGGGGCAGGCGAACCTCTATTCGGTCGATATCACTGGCCGGAACCTGCGCAAGGTGCCAACGACGAGCGGGGCGAGCGATCCGTCATGGTCGCCGCTGCAATGAACCAACCGTGCACCCGATCAGGCCCCTTGTCTTTTGCAAGATGGCCATTCGCGTGCTAAAAGATAAAGAAAAAACACTTCACCCATATTGAGCGGGGCAAAAAAGATGAAACTGATCAAATCCACACTGATGCTGACGGCGGCACTGGCCTTGGCGGCCTGTACCAATCCCGACCGCTTTGCCGACAACGGCAACGCGGTCGATCTCAACGGCGCGAATGCGGGCTTTGGCGGATCGGCTGGCGACCCGACGTCGCCTGCCTATTTCCAGCAAACGATTGGCGATCGCGTTCTCTTCCCGGTGGATCAGTTCACCCTGACCGCTGACGCACGCTCCACACTTGATGGGCAAGCCACATGGCTGATGACCAACACAGATTTCAACGCGGTGATCGAAGGCCATGCGGATGAGCAGGGCACGCGGGAATACAACCTCGCACTGGGCGCACGTCGGGCCAACTCGGTTCAGGAGTATCTTCTGAGCCGCGGTGTGCCGGGCAACCGTTTGCGGGTGGTCAGCTTCGGCAAAGAGCGCCCCATCGAGATTTGCAGCGACGAAAGCTGCTATGCCCAGAACCGCCGTGCGGTGACCGTGATTTCCATTTCACCCACCAGCTAAAGTAAGGCCGCCCCATGCGTTTCATTTCCCGGCTCTGTGCCGTTGCCCTTCTGGCCGCCACGTTCAGCAGCCCCGCCTTGGCACAGGACCGCGCCCAGACCCTTGCGGATATCCGGCAGGAGCTTTCGGTGCTGTTTGTCGAGGTGCGCAATCTGAGCCGGGAGTTGAGCACGACTGGCGGGGCGTCTGATCCGACGGTCGGGGGCTCGGTTCTGGAACGTGTGGGCGCGATTGAGAGCGAGTTGCAGCGTCTTACGGCCAAGACAGAAGAGCTTGAATTGCGCGTGGACCGTATCGTGCGGGACGGCACCAACCGGATCGGCGATCTGGAGTTTCGCCTGTTGGAGCTTGAGGGCGGTGATCTGAGCCAATTGGGCGAAACCAGCACATTGGGCGGCGGCGCCTTGCCTACGGCTACGCCCGCACCCGAGGAAACCACTCTCCCTCAGGCCGAGATGGCCGTGGGAGAGCGCGCTGATTTCGAGGCCGCCGAGGCCGCGATGGTGGCGGGCAACCACACGGAAGCAGCGGCGCTTTTCGCGGCGTTTCGCAGTAACTACCCCGGTGGGCCGTTGAGCGACCGCGCCGGGATTTCACAAGGTGCGGCGCTTGAGGCGGCCGGGGATGTGGCTCCGGCGGCGCGGGCCTATCTCGATGTCTTTTCCGCCAATCCGCAAGGCGCGGCAGCCCCTGAGGCCTTGTTCCTTCTGGGGCGCTCACTTGGTCGTTTGGGCCAGACAGAAGAGGCCTGCCTGACCTTGACCGAGGTTGGCACGCGCTTTCCCGGTTCCGACAAGGTGCTTGAGGCGCAATCGGCCATGCAAAACCTCGGCTGCTCGTGACGGCAGAGGCGCTTGGTCGGCTGATTTCTAAACATTTCGGAGCTGAGGGGCCATTGGGCGTCGCCGTGTCCGGTGGTGGCGATTCCTTGGCTCTTTTGCATTTGCTGCACGCTTGGGGCGACGCGCCGTTGCGGGTCGTGACCGTAGATCACGGCCTGCGCGCAGAGGCGCCTCAGGAGGCGCTGGGCGTGGCCGAGGCCTGTGCCGCGTTGGGTGTGCCGCATGATATCTTGCGCTGGGAGGGCTGGGATGGTCGGGGCAATCTGTCGGCCAGCGCGCGCAATGCGCGCTACGCTTTGATGCGCGATTGGGCGTTGGCGCATGGGTTGCGCGGGCTCGCGCTGGGTCATACGGCCGAGGATCAGGCCGAGACGTTTCTGATGCGGCTGGCGCGGCGGGCGGGGCTGGATGGGTTGTCGGGCATGGCGGCGCGGCGTGATATCGGCGATGTGACGCTCCACCGGCCTTTGCTCGCCGCGCGGCGAGCGGATCTGCGCGCGTATCTGTGCGGGCTGGGCGTGCGGTGGTTTGATGATCCGAGCAATACGGACAGCGCCTACCGCCGGGTGCAGGCGCGGCAGGCGCTGGACGCTCTTGAACCTTTGGGTCTGACGGTTGAGGCGCTTTGCGATGTGGCCGGGCATCTGGCCGAGGCGCGCGAGACCTTCGCCCAGATCGCAGCGGCGGAGGCGGATAGGATGTGCAGCTTCGTAAAGGGCGATGTGCTGATCTCTCCGGGAAGCCTGTCGTCGTTGCGCCCTGACATGGCCCGGCGGATCATGGAGGCTGTGCTGCGCTGGATCACTGGGGCGGATTACGGGCCGCGCGGTGCCGAGATGACTCACGCGCTGGAGCGGGTTGCGGCGGGCGAGAGCTTCACACTGGCCGGATGCCGCATCACTTTGACGCATCAAGAGATCCGCGTGACGCGTGAATATGCGGCGGCTGCGCGGGCTTTGCCGTCCCAAGGCGGCATCTGGGACAATCGTTGGGTCGTGCCGCGCGCGCCGGAGGGCGCCGAGTGGCGCGCGCTGGGCCCCGAGGGGCGGAAGCTGATGCCGGAGTGGCGCAGCAGCGGGCTTCCCGTGGCGTCGATTGAGGCGTCTCCAGCGCTGTGGAAGGGAGAGGAATTGATCATCGCAGGCTTGGTGCCGCTGGGGAACGGACATACGGTTTGCCTGTGCCGGACTGCGCCAGATTTGCGCACAATGATATTATCGCATTGAAGTAAGGGTCATCATCTCTATTTTAGGGGTAACGCCGTCGCGATAGGCGCGGGGCAAACGGATTCTAGGAGTGTTCCTTTGGGTAACGCACGCAATATCGCCTTCTGGCTGGTTCTGTTCTTGCTGATTCTCGCGCTGTTCAATCTGTTCAGCGGTTCGAGTGGCGCTGTTCAGAGCAAATCGGTGAGCTATTCCGAGTTCATCACATCGGTGCAGGATGACAATGTCACCGCCGTCACCATCGACGGAGAGACAATTCAGTTCCGCGGCGCGGACGGGCAGGATTACTCCACCATCATGCCGGCGGATGCCCAGATCACCGAGCAGCTGATCGCACAAAATATTCCCGTCACGGCCAAGAGCCAGACGCAATCGGGGTTCCAGACCTTCCTCGTGTCGCTTTTGCCGTTTCTTTTGCTGATCGGGGTGTGGATTTATTTCATGAACCGCATGCAGGGCGGTGGCAAAGGTGGGGCGATGGGCTTTGGCAAATCCAAGGCCAAGATGCTGACCGAAAAGTCGGGCCGCGTGACGTTTGATGACGTGGCGGGCATTGACGAGGCGAAAGAAGAGCTCGAAGAGATCGTCGAATTCCTGCGCAACCCGCAGAAATTCTCGCGCCTTGGCGGGCAGATCCCCAAGGGCGCGCTTCTCGTGGGTCCTCCGGGTACGGGTAAGACGCTTTTGGCGCGCGCCATCGCGGGTGAAGCTGGTGTGCCGTTCTTCACCATTTCAGGCTCTGATTTCGTTGAGATGTTCGTGGGGGTGGGCGCGTCCCGCGTGCGCGACATGTTCGAGCAGGCCAAGAAAAACGCACCCTGCATCGTGTTCATCGACGAGATCGACGCCGTGGGTCGGCACCGTGGTGCGGGCTATGGCGGCGGCAATGACGAGCGCGAGCAAACCCTCAACCAGCTTCTGGTGGAGATGGACGGGTTTGAGGCCAACGAGGGCGTGATCATCGTGGCGGCGACCAACCGCAAGGATGTTCTGGACCCTGCCTTGCTGCGTCCGGGTCGTTTTGACCGTCAGGTCACTGTGCCCAACCCCGACATCAAAGGCCGTGAGAAAATTCTCGGCGTGCATGCCCGCAAGACGCCTCTCGGGCCCGATGTTGATCTGCGCCTGATTGCGCGCGGCTCGCCCGGATTCTCCGGTGCGGATCTGGCCAACCTCGTGAACGAGGCGGCGTTGATGGCCGCGCGTTTGGGGCGTCGCTTTGTCACCATGGTCGATTTCGAGCAAGCCAAGGACAAGGTCATGATGGGGGCCGAGCGCCGCTCGATGGTTCTCACGCAAGACCAAAAGGAAAAGACGGCATACCATGAGGCCGGTCACGCCATCGTCGGCATGGCCCTGCCGAAATGCGATCCTGTCTACAAGGCGACGATCATCCCGCGAGGTGGCGCTTTGGGCATGGTCGTGAGTTTGCCCGAGATTGACCGCCTGAACTGGCACCGGTCAGAGTGTGAGCAAAAGCTGGCCATGACCATGGCCGGGAAAGCCGCCGAGATCATCAAATACGGTGAGGACGATGTGAGCAACGGCCCTGCGGGTGATATCCAGCAGGCCAGCGGTCTGGCGCGCGCCATGGTGCTGCGCTGGGGCATGTCCGACAAGGTCGGTAATATTGATTACCAACAAGCCCACGAGGGCTACATGGGCAATGGCGCGGGCAGTTTCTCTATCTCGGCCCATACCAAAGAGTTGATTGAGGCCGAGGTCAAACGCATGATTGACGAGGCCTACGCGACGGCCTTCAAAATCCTCACCGACAAGAAGGATGAGTGGGAACGATTGGCCCAGGGGCTGTTGGAATACGAGACCCTGACTGGAGAAGAGATCGTGCGCGTGGCGCGCGGCGACCCACCGCAGATCGACGATGATGCCGACGATCCCGATGAGGGCAACGCGCCCTCCGTCACAGCCATCCCCAAGACCAAGCCCAAGGCGCCTCGTTCGCCCGGTGGCGGCATGGAGCCCGAACCCACCGCGTGACCAAACTTGCGACTAAAGCTGACTGGAATCCGGGCGCCTATGCCCGGTTCCAGGATTTGCGTCTGCGCCCCGCAATGGATCTTCTCAACGCGGTGGGCCAGATGGGCGCGGGCGAAGTGGTCGATCTTGGATGTGGGACAGGCTCCATGGGCGTGGCGCTCTCGTCGCGGGCCTCGGGACGGCCGGTGGTGGGTGTTGACGCGTCACCTGCCATGCTTGCCAAAGCGCGGCAATCCAAGGGATATGACACGCTGCAACAGGCCGATTTTCGCGATTGGCATCCACGCCGCGCGCCCGGCCTGATTTACTCCAACGCAGCACTGCATTGGACAGGAGATCACGCCAAGTTACTGCCTCGGCTGATTGGTTTTCTGGGTAAGGGTGGCACGCTCGCCGTTCAATTGCCGCACCAGAACAACGCGCCCTCGCACCGTGTCTGGCTTACATTAGCGCAGGAAATATTCCCCGGACGCGTTGATATCAAGACGACGCCGGGCATCCTTAAACCTGTCGAATATGAGGAAATGCTCTCGCCTTTGGGCCGTTTCCGCATGTGGAAGACGGAGTATTACCAGCGTCTGAGCGCCGAAGCGGGCAGCCATCCGGTGCGCCGCTATACCGAGAGCACCTATGCGCGCCCGGTTCTCGATGCGCTGGATCCTGATGAGCGCGCAACCCTTATCAAGGCCTACGAGGACGTGATGAATAGCGCCTATCCGGTGCGCGGCGACGGCTCGGTTCTCTTTCCCTTCCGGCGGCTCTTTTTCACCCTTACGGTCTGAGCAGGCACAACGCCGAAAAAGGGCGTTGACGCAGGCCGTGCGAGCGGGCCAAGTTTGCGGATAACTTCTGGGAGCCTGATGAATGTCCGCTATCAAGAAAACCGCTAATACCGCGAAAATCACATGGCTTGGCCGTGTCGAGATGGGGGATGAGGGCATCCGCTCCGCATCATTGGAACGCATCGAGGCCACCTATGCAGGGTTCGATGGCGAAAAGCACAGCGGACTGACGCGCCCCTCCTGTGTGCGAGTCAAAGACATGCACCCTGAAGGCACCGATATCCGAAACGCGCGGCAATTCTCGATCCTGTCGGAAGAAGAACTCGCTCTGATCGCGGCCGACATGGGGCTGGAGAGCGTTGATCCGTGTTGGCTCGGTGCTACGATGATCGTCTCCGGCATCCCCGATTTCACGCATATCCCGCCCTCCACCCGGCTTCAGACGCCGGCGGGCACGGCCCTCGTAATTGATATGCACAACCAGCCCTGCCAATACCCCGCGATGGAGATCGAAGCTGACCGCCCGGGCCACGGCAAAGGCTTCATGGCCGCCGCCCGCGGGCGGCGCGGCGTGACCGCTTGGGTAGAACGCGAGGGGCCGCTTTCAGTCGGTGATACGCTCGATGTCTATGTGCCCGATCAGCGGCCATGGGCCGAGCTTGACGCCGCGCTCAGTCCCAAGGCGCGGGCGATGCGCTAAACTTCGGGGCGCGGCCGATAAGCTTTGCCCAGTTTTCGCATTTGGACGCGCTCCGCGCTGTTCAAGGACACACAGGTCGCGCGCTCAACGAGGTTTTACACTGGAGCGCAATTTTTAACTGTCACATGCGTTTGAAGAGCTTGTGCGTTGTGTTTCCTTACCCCTCAGGTGTAGAGTTGATAGCCTAAGCGACTGATGTAACGGCAAAAGAATGTAAATGGTGACAATGGAACGACGTGTTTTCAGAGAGACATATGCGCGGATTTTTTCGCCGCTGACCCTCGCGATCTGGGCAATGGGCTGGGTTGCTGCATCGATTGGAGGGCCCTTCGGCACGTTTGAAGCAATGAGCCTGCCCGTGCGGCTGTTGTTTTGGTTCTGTGTCTTGGTTCTTGCGACCGTGGCGGGATACGGCGCTCGGGCTTTGGCTTATGTTTTGGTAGGGCCGGAGAAACCGGTTTATTTTGACATGATTGCAGTGGCGGCCACGGTGCTGGTCGTAACGCCGATGATCCTCGTGGTCGGCGGTTTGGTGGAGCGCTAAGCCGGTGCCGAGGTGCCACCGGTGCCTTTGGTGGCGCTTTATGTGCTGGTCGTGGCTATGCCGATATTCGTCTTGCGGCGAATGATTCCGGGATTTGAGCAACATCGCTATTCAGTTCAATGGCTTGGTGATCCTTTGGAGGGGCAGCCGCGGCTGATGCGTCGCCTGCCCAGCGAACGGCGCGGTGAGGTGCTGCGACTTTCGGCGAATGGGCATTTCACAGAAGTGGTGACCACACGCGGCTCGCATACGCTCCGTTTGCGGATGAAGGACGCGATCGACGAGACGGACCCGGTTGCGGGCTATTGCACGCACCGCTCGCATTGGGTGTCGCAAGACGCGATCCGCAGGATCGAGCGTGAGAACAGCCACAAAATTTTTGTCATTCTGAGCAATGAGGACCGTTTCCGGTGAGCCGGACGTATCGTCCCGAGCTGGAACGGCAGGGCCTGCTCTAACGGGGCATCGGCACCACATGGGTGCTGTGACCGATGAGCACGGCGAGCGCCTCGCTGCGCATGAGGGTGCTGAGGGCAGCGTCCGAGCTGCGCAATCCTCCGGTATAGGTGCCAAATGCGGGCAGGATCACCCGGTCGCTATCGATCAGGAAAGCGGGGCGCGCGATGGTGCGTCCCTTTAAGCTCAGCCGTGCTTTTGGATGGTAATGGCCCGAAATCTCGCCGCTGGACCCTGGCCGTGCAATATGGCGGAAGGTCAGCGGCGAGAGCGGCAGCTCGGCCAGATGCGTGCCGCCCAGATCCATCGGGCCGGGATCATGATTGCCCTCGATCCAGACCCAGCGCCGCCCGGCCTGAAGCGTCTTGATCCAAAGCCTGTCCTCCTCGGGCAGAGCGTGGGCTGCGTCCGGGTCGTCAAAGCTATCGCCAAGGCAGACTACCGTGCTGGCGCCTGTCGCACGCAGTGCAAACTCGAGCCGAGAAAGCGTGTCGCGGGTCTCATAGGGCGGCAAAGTGGCATCGCCCAGCCGCGCGCGCCGCTCCGCCTTGCCCAGATGCAGATCCGACACGGTCAGCAGGTTTTCCTGCGGCCAGTAAAGCGCTCCCGAGGGCAGGGCAGTCAGCTGCGCGCCCGCGAGGGTGAAAGCATGGGTGGTCATGGGAGGTTTATGGCCTCTGAGGCAGAGCTTGGGAAGAGGCGTTTTCTGAGCCTTGGTCAGGGCTTGAATGACATCGGCAGCGAAAAGGCATGTGTTCCCGGGGGCATGCCGCGCGGTGCGGCTGGAAGCCTCGCGCTTTGAACTGCCGCGACCGCTGCCCGGTCAAGTGCTGCATCGCCCGAGCTGCGCGTCACACCCACCGAGGTCAGCGCGCCATTTGTGTGGATCTTGATGGACAAGTGCACCGTGCCGCTGGCGCGTGTGCCACCCGGATAGCGTTTGCGCCGCTCGATGCTATTGCGCAGACCGCCACCCCATTGCGCCATGAGCGTGGCCACGCGGGCGGGTGAAAGCGCGGGCTCTGCGCGGGCGGCAGTGGTGCCTGCGGCTGCGCCTTGCCCTTGGCTGGCGGCAGTCTGGCTGGCGCGGCTGTCGGTTTGGGGCTTCGGCGCGGGCTGTGCATCGGGTTTCGGGGCAGGCTGCGTCTGCGCGAGGGTTTCGGGGCGCTGTTGGGGGCGCGTTTGCGGTGGTGCGGGCGGTGTCTGCATGTCGATGCTTGGCAGCGCAGAGGGGAGCGTGGCACTGAGCACTGGGGCCGTTGGGGCTTTGGGCGTGCTGCGCGGCGCTGTCGTTTGGGGCTGTGGTGCCGGGGCGGAGAGGCTCGTGGGGATCTGTGGCGGATTGAGCACCGGTGTCTCTGGTGCGGGGGGTGGGCTGTCCCATGCCGCCACCAGATCGGCGAGCGCCGGGCTGATCGCCGTGACGGTGAGGCTCTCTGCGCCGCCCATGCCAGCCGAGCCCGGCGCGCCGTCGCGGCTGCCCGTCCATAGCGCGAGATGCAAGCCCGCGGCCAATGCCAGACACGCCGAGAATTCTACCGCGCGGATCATGGTGTCCGGATCGCCAGATCGACAGAGGTGACGCCAAGGGCCGCGAGGTCAGCCAGAAGGGCGGCCAACTCGGGCGCGGGAAAGGCTGCATCGGCGCGCAGGCTGAGCCGCTCAGGCGCTTGGGCCTTGAGGGCTGCGAGGCTGGCCACACCGCTTTGTCCCGCAAAGCTCAGCGTGCCATCGGCGGCGGCGAAGAGGATTGCCCCTTCGCCAAGCGGCGTCTCGCCCGCTGCCGATGGCAAGGTGATGTCGAAGGGCGGCGGGGGGGCTATGCGGGCGGCCATCAGGAAGAAAATAAGCAGCAGGAAAACCACGTTGATCATAGGCACAGCGGCGTCGACGCGGCGTGGCCGGGGAGGGCGTGAGAACCTCATGGCGTCAGGGAGCCACGGCGAGGGTGGCGAACCCTGCCATGCGCAAGGATTGCGCTATGTCGATCAGACGTTGGAGGCTGGTGCCGTCCGCACTTCGCAAGACGATCACGTCCTGTGCACCTTGGGTGAGGGGGCTGAGCGCCTCTGCGAGCGCCGCCTCGGAGACCAGCGCGCCGTTGAGGCGCAGTGTGTCCGGCCCGATCTCCACAAGGCGCGGCGGGCCGGAATATTGGGCATCGCCGCCTGCGGGCGACAGGGTCAGCGCGCTGTCTTGGCCGAATTGTGATGCGAGCATGAAGAAAACCAACAAGAGAAATACCACGTCGATCATCGGTGTGAGGCTGGGCCTGCGGCTGCGGCGGAAGGGAGGAAGGGCCAGCATCAGGCGGCAGCCTTTGCCCCGGACGGGTGGGTGAAGAGGCGGGTGGCCATGTCCTCGAAATCGGCCTGCACCCGCTCTGTAATCCCCTCGAACCAGCTGAGCGCGACCGCCGCCGGGATTGCAACGGCCATGCCGGCCGCCGTGGTCAGGAGCGCCTCCCATATCCCGCCCGCAAGGACGGAAGGATCAGCCTGTCCGCCGGTTGTCTCCAGCGCCTGAAACGCCTCGATCATGCCCAAAACAGTGCCAAGAAGTCCGATAAGAGGTGCGATGGTCGCGATCAGTTCAAGCGGGCGCAGGCCAGAGCGCATCTCGGTCAGCGTGCGCAGGGCAAGGCGCGTGATCTCCTCGCGGGCAAGCGTATCGGGTAAGTGCTGCGCCTCCAGCGCGCCCGCGACAAAGCGGCTGCGGATATCGTGGCCCTTGGGCATCGCAACGGGTCGTGCGGCCAAAGCGGCCTCGGCGTCGGCACTTTGCCATGCCCCCAGTCGCACAAGGCTCCAGAGCTTCCACAGGATTAGGGTCAGCGTCAGGACCGACAATGCGGCAATCGCCCAAAGGGCCGGGCCGCCAGTGGCGAGAAAGTCCGCAAGCGCGGTCATATCAGGTGTCATCTTTGGCTTCCTTTTGGTGGTGGCGCTGTGCTTTGCTGGTCTCCTGCATAAGGCCTTGCCCTCGGCCCTGCGTGGCCCCGGACAGACGGCCGGGCCAATCGCCACTCCAAAGGCGGTGCGCAGCACAGCATAAGCATCGCCCGCGCATGCGCAATTCCCCCTCCCCCCAAGGTCTGATGCCTCCATCAACGCTGAGGTCTGCGGTGCGCTGCTCGCGCCACAGCCCAAAGAGGGTGGTCACGGTCATCGGCGCGTGGATCGTCCGGTTCAGCATCCCCATTGGCGCAGCCGGATCAAATGTCGGCCATAGGCGGTCACCGGTGACGCGGGTCCCCCATGGCGCCCTCATGACAGCACCGTGAGCGGTTGGAAAATCAACCCTTCGTCGCTGCGGTGAAGATGGGCTGAGATGCCGAAAACATCGCGCAGCAGAGCCGGCGTCAGCACGTCCTCTGGCACCCCATCGGCACACAAATCGCCTTCACCGATCACGATCAGGCGTGTGCAGTGACGCGCGGCGAGGCCCAGATCATGCAGCGATACGATCACGGATTTACCCGCCTCCGCCAGCCCCGCAAAAATCTGCATCGTTGCGATCTGGTGAGCCGGGTCAAGCCCGGCAGTGGGTTCATCTGCCATCAGAAGGGGTGTTTCCTGCGCCAGCGCACGGGCGATGAGGGCACGGGCCTGCTCGCCCCCCGATAGGTGAGTGGCGGTGCGTCCGCGCATCTCACTGAGGCCCATCTGAGCCAGTGCCAAGTCAACCGCGTGCTGGTCGGCGCAGGACACGCGCGCGCCACCTGCCAGATGTGGGGTGCGGCCGAGCGCCACCAGCGTCTCGACCGTCACGGGCCACGCTATCTCGCGCGCTTGCGGCATCCACGCGACCGACCTGCCGCGCGCGCGGGCATCGAGCGCGGCGAGAGAGCTTGAGCCGCTGCTTTGGATCAGGCCGAGTGCCGCACGCATCAAGGTGGTTTTGCCCGCACCGTTGGGGCCTATGATACCGACCAACTCGCCCGGCCCCACACGCAATGTTATGTCCCGCAATATGGTGCGTCCACGCAAGACGGCGCCGAAATCCTGAAGGGAAAGAAGCGTCATAACCCCTCCCGCCGTGTGCGGTAGATCAGGTGCAAAAAGAGCGGTGCGCCGACAAGCGCCGTGACCACGCCCAGCTTCAGATCGCGCGCGGGCAGGATCAGCCGCACGGCCAGATCGGCGGTCAGAAGCATAGCCGCCCCACCCAGCGCCGAGGCCCAAAGCAATTGCCCGGGCCGCGCACCCACGTAGCGCCGCAGAAGATGTGGCACGACCAATCCGACAAAGCCGATCGCCCCTGCCACAGCCACTCCGGCCCCCACCACGGCAGCGGTCCCAAAAATCACCGTCAGGCGCAGCCGGATGAGGTTTATCCCCATGGCCGCCGCTGCATCCTCGCCCAGCGTCAGCGCATCAAGCGCGCGTGGCAGGCGCATGAGCAGAAGTGAGCCCACAGCAATCAGCGGTAGGGCAATCCAGACATGGGTCATGGACCGGTCGCTGAGCGAGCCCATCATCCAAAACACGATCTCATTCGCGGCGAAAGGATTGGGCGACAGGTTCAGAACGAGCGCAGTAAGCGCGCCCGCAAGAGCCGAAATCGCGATTCCCGCTAGGATCAGCGTCAGCGCGCCGCCGCGTGGCCCGGCAAGCACCAAGACAAGGGTCACACCGATCAGTGCGCCTGAAAGGGCTGCGATGGGAAGGCCGAAGGCGAAGGTCGCGGCCAGCCCGGTCTGGATCGCGAGCACTGCGCCAAGGGCTGCGGAGGACGACACGCCGATGAGGCCGGGATCGGCCAGCGGATTGCGCAGGTAGCCCTGCATTGCGGCGCCAGCCATGCCGAGGCTGCCACCAATCATCACGGCGAGAAGGGCGCGGGGCAGGCGAATTTCGCGCATGACAAGGGTGAGTGGCCCGTCCCCGCCCCAGATGAGCGCGCGCAGGGCCGTGCCGGGCGCGATACCCGCCGGGCCGATCAGAAGTGCTGCGACGAAGAGAAGAACGACCAGCGTCGCGAGGGTTGCGAAAAGCCGCATCACTGCGCCTGCGCTTCGGTCTGGACGCGCAGAGCGGTCAGCTTGGTGACGGCGCGCAGCACATAGGGCGTGCCGCACATCCAATCGTGATCGGTATGCGGGGCAGGTGGGTGACCTTGGCGAAGCGCATGAATGACCGGGTGCTCCATCACCGCCTCGGCCCGGGAAGTGCCGCCATAGCTCTGCCCCGTGATGACGGCCTCTGGCCGGGTGAGTGCGAGTATCTCCAGCGGCAGAACACCGCCATCGGGATATCCGGCATCGCTTGCGATATTGGCGAAACCGGCAGCGCTCAGGATCTGGCCCGAGAGGCTGCTTTCACCTGCGGTAAAGCCGTTGGTGAAATAAAGCGCGGCGCGCGGACGCTCACCTTGAGCTGTGCGCAGAGCGGCCAGCCCTGCGTCGAACTCAGCCGCAAGGGCTTCGGCGCGTGCCTCTTGGCCGAGGGCCGCGCCCATTTGCAAGATATGCGCCCGGATATCCTCCATGTCGCGCGCAATATCGAACCGGACCACCGGTGTTCCCAGACGCTCCAGCATGTCGGCAGCCGCGCGGCGGGAGTAGAGCCCCGTCACCACCAGATCAGGTTTGAGGAGATAGATCTCCTCGGCCAGCCCGTGATTGATGGCAAAAGCCTCGGCCTCTGCGGCCATGGCGGAGCTGCGCGGATCGCGGGCGAGGGGGCTGACCGAGATCAGTTGCCCCGGTTCGGCGATCATCATGGCAAGTTGATCCGTGCAGAGGTTCATCGACACCACGCGCATGGGGTCGGCTTTTGCTAGGGCTACCCCCATCATGCCGATGAGAGCAGCCCCAGCGAGGACCAGCCCCACGATAGGGCGCGCGCGTGGGCCCCCGCCCATATCAGAACGCCTTTGACAGACCGATGAAGGCGGTGCGGCCTTGGCTGCTGTAGCCGAAAAGCTCCTCATACTGCTCATCCAGCAGGTTCTTGACGCTGCCAGTAAGCTGCACCGTGTCGGTCAGCGCGTGGGAGAACCCGATATCGACCACCGTGTAATCTGACAGGCGCGCGCGCTGACCCGCAGCGGCACCAGCGCGGAAATCGAGGTCGAAATTGCCTGCGACATGGCGCACCTGCAGATCCAGCCGTGTTTTGTCCCCCGGGAGCGTATAGCCTACCTGCAAGGCCACCTCATGCTCGGGCCGGCGCACCTCGACTGCGCCATTGGGCTCTGTTGCGTCAAGCCATGTGTAGGACAGGTTCGCGTCGATCTGTGTGTTCACCTGAAGGCTGGCGGCAAGCTCGACCCCTCTGCGGTCGCTTTTGCCCAACTGGTTGATCGGGGTGGACACGCCGGTGACCGGGTCGAAGATCGACGCGATCTCGTCGGTCAGCTCGTCGGAGAAATAAGTGAGGTCCACCACACCGCGCCCGCCGAGAATTTCCTGCTCGATCCCGATATCCCAGCCCTTGCTCTGCTCAGGCTCAAGATTGGGATTGCCTGCGAAATTGGCGAAAAAGCCGAATTGCTCCAGCAAATTGGGGTTTTGCACCCCGGTGCCGAAAGAGGCGCGCAAGCGGGTCGTCTGATTTGGGAACCTGTAGGAGAGGCCCAGCGCATAAGTGGTGAAATCCTTGAACTTGTCATTGTCGTCGTGGCGCACACTGGCCTGAAGATCGAACCCATTGGCCAATTCGCCTTGATACTCCAGCACAAACGCGCTCTGGGCCCGGTCGCGTTTGACCAACTGGCCGGGGCCGAAGACGATCGCAGGGTCGTTTTCCTTAAAGTCCTCGCGCTCATGTTCCGCAGCAAAGGTGAGCCGGTGACGGGCCGCATCCAAGGTGGCCGCGTCCAGCGCGAGCGTGCCGCGATAGGCGATCTTGGACCGGTTGCCAGTGGTGTCGGCGTTCTTCGCGCCGGTGCTGTCTGTGCCCTGACGGTTGATATTGGAAAAGCTGTATTCCAGCCGGTTGGACAGGCGTCCGCCCATCGCCTGCAATTCGGCATAGACCGAGCCGAAGGTTTCCTGCACCTGCAAGGTGGCCGGTGTGTCAGTGACCAGAGTGGCGCGGCTTGGGGCGGCGAAGAGATCCGAATCCGTGTCCGAGTTCCGCCTGACATAGCGCAGCGTGCCGCCCAGTGTGATCGTGTCGGTCACGAAATAGCGGCCTTTGAGATTGTATGTCTCATTCCAGTCGCCATCCCTTTCGCCGCCAGGCGTGCCGGAGACATC
>JBASXE010000401.1:0-17165 GCA_049276875.1 Roseovarius sp.
GTCCAAGCTCGCATAACGGTCCGAAAGATCGAAAAACCCCATCTGCGCCATCGATGCATTCCCTGTGCCGGTTCAATGCTCAATCATACCGCAGCGCAAAGATCCGCGCAATTTATAGAGGTACCCACTCGAGTATCAGGGCGTTTTGTATTCGATCACTGTGAACGAAAACGGCGCGATCCTGCAATCCGGGTATGAGACGATTTACCTGGGCGTAAGTTGCGACGTGGTGACGGATCGCGGAAAACGAGGGTTTTGGGCTTGGTCCAATGCGGGCTTCGCGATCAACCTGCCTGATAGGACCATGGTCTTTGAGAGAAAAGATGCGACGGATGAAAATGGTGGAGCTTGCAGGCTGTAAATTTAGCCATGGTAGGTGCAATAACGGACCACGGTCTTAGCGCTTACTCCAAAACGATTAGATCTAGAGTAAGCGCTGAACAGCTATTCGGACCGCGCAATGGGAACATCCCAAAACGAAGCCAAATCAAATCGCCATATCATCCAGCGATTTTCCGGCCTCAAGCGCGCTGATAACCCAAGCGGGGCGGCGGCCACGGCCGGTCCAGGTTTGCGACGGATCCGCAGGGTTCGCATATTTGGGCGCAGCTTTCTGCGTAGGCTTTTTCGGCGCTTTTGATTTCACCGCGCCGCCGGTCAGTTCGTTCAGTGAAAAGCCAAGCTTCTTTGCATGCTCTTTCAATTCCGCCAGAGCTTTCTTTTTCTCGCGTTCCTCGAATTTGGCAATTGCCTTGGCAACCTTTTTTTCAAGCGACTTGAGTTCGGAGAGCGACATAGCGTTCAGCTCCGCTGCGGAGACTTTATATGATTTTTTCATTTTCAAATTATTCCTTTAATCAGAAATGGCTCACGCCGAGTGGGTGGCATTAGCCATACTTATTATTTTGCAGCCGCTGCAAGTAGGTTTCGCGGGTTTTTTTCAATTCCATCTGCCAGGCGTTTGAACTGAAAATGGTCACGGGAAAGCACTGTCCCTTGGCTGCGGCCCCTATGGCAGTAAAACGTGGCGCCAATCAAAAGGTGACTCCAACTGCTACCTGCGCTACCACGCTGGGGAACTGGACCCCGAGCGCGCGTGCCATATGTCGTCGCGCAGCACAGAGACTTTTCACCGGCCAACATACGCATTGTTCTGTGCGAAACGGGCCCAAATACCCCGCTTTTTCAAAGGCGTCCGTGATGTACAAGAAGTTCGAAGACCTCATTGATCCGTTTGCTCCCGCGTCAGAAGAGACGCCGCCTGCGACGCTTTGGCCCTATCTGAAATCCCACTACGGGCCGTTTCGCAAATGGATGGTTGCGCTTGCCTGCAGCGGCATCCTTGTGGCGTTGATCGAGACCGGTCTGATCTTCTACACAGGCCGGATCATTGATCTGTTGGGCGCCAATACGCCCGAGACGCTTATGGCCAATCATGGCACCGAGCTGCTCCTCGTGGGGCTTTTCATCCTGACGCTGAGACCGTTTGCATTTTTGCTCAATCACTTGTTGCTAGAACAGATGCTGGCCTCAAACCTTCAGGAGCAAGTCCGCTGGCGCGCTCACAAACATCTCTTGGGCCAATCCTCGGCCTTTTTTCAGAACGACTTTGCCGGGCGACTGACCAACCGGGTGATGCAGCTGGGTGAGGCGGTGCAGGATGCCACCTACATGGCGTTCGAAGGGGTGTGGTACGCCCTCACGTATGTGATTGGTGCGTCGCTGATCCTCGCCAGCGTGGAGCCTGTTCTTGCACTGCCCCTTCTGGCCTGGGCGGTGATCTATGCGCTTTACGTGCGCTACATCGCGCGCCGGGTCGGGGTGGCGTCGGAGAAATGGTCCGATGCACGCTCCACCGCGACAGCGCGGGTGGTGGATGCCTATTCCAATATCGAGACGATCAAGCTCTTTGCCGATGAAGGCACCGAGGAAAGCTATGTTCTGTCGGCCCTGAAGCGCCTGCGCCTGCGGTTCCAGAGGTTCCTGCGCCTGATGACGGAGCTGAGCTTCGGCCTCAACATCATCAACGGAATACTGATCCTGGCCATGCTCGTGCCCGCGATCTGGCTCTGGACCGAGGGGCGCGTGAGTGTAGGCGAGGTGGCCGCGGCCACAGCGTTGACGATCCGGCTCAACGGGATGTCAGGCTGGATCATGTGGGTCATCATCCGCCTTTTCGAGCACGCGGGTGTGATCCGCGAAGGGCTGCGCTCGATTGCCGTGCCGCATGGCGTGGTAGACAAGCCGGGTGCGGGGCAGTTGCAGGTCAGTGAAGCGGCCATCGCTTTCAAGGGCGTGACGCATCACTACGGGAAAGGCCATGGCGGTCTCAACGGCGTGGATCTGAGCATCGCGCCGGGTCAGCGTGTCGGCCTCGTGGGCCGTTCGGGGGCGGGCAAGTCGAGCCTTGTGAACCTCCTGCTGCGCTTCCGGGATGCGGAAGCAGGCGTGATTGAAATCGATGGACAGGACGTAGCGAGTGTCACGCAAACCTCGCTGCGCCGCTCCATCGGGATGGTGAGCCAGGACAGCTCTCTCCTGCACCGCTCGATCCGTGCAAACCTGCTCTATGGGCGAACGGACGCCACGGAAGAGCAGATGATCGCGGCGGCGAAGCGGGCCGAGGCGCATGACTTCATCCTTGATCTGCAAGACCCCGAAGGCCGCAGAGGTTACGCGGCGCAAGTGGGTGAGCGCGGTGTGAAGCTAAGCGGCGGGCAACGCCAGCGTGTGTCCATCGCGCGGGTGATCCTGAAGGACGCTCCAATTTTGGTGCTGGACGAGGCCACATCGGCGCTCGACTCCGAAGTGGAGGCCGCCATTCAAGACACGCTTTTCGGCCTGATGGAGGGCAAAACGGTTATCGCCATCGCCCACCGTCTCAGCACGATTGCGCAGATGGACCGGATCGTCGTGATGGACCAAGGCCGCGTGGTCGAGGACGGCACGCATGATGAATTGCTGGCGCGCGGTGGCGTCTATGCCGGGCTCTGGTCGCGCCAGTCGGGCGGCTTTCTGGGCGGGGACGCGGATTAGGGGGCGCTGCCCCCCGGCAAAAGCTGTGCCAGCTTTCACCGCCCCCGGGATATTTTTGGCAAGAAGAAAGTAAGGTGGCCAGATCCTCTTCTTGCTTCAAATATCCTCGCCGAAGGCGTGGCTCTCTTTTGGTGACGGAGGGGCAAAAGCTTTCCCGGGCACTTGACGGGCCGAGCGATTCCGCCTAGGCACCGTCAACGGAATTGTGGGCGGCGCCTGTGGCGGTGCCCATTTGTTTTGAGACGGGCCTTCGGGGCCTTGCATGAAAAGACGAGGATGACGCCATGTCGCGCCGCTGTGAACTTACGGGAGTTGGCCCAATGGTCGGGAACAACTCGAGCCACGCCAACAACAAGACCAAGCGTCGGTATCTGCCGAACCTGAACGACGTGACACTGCAATCCGAAGCCTTGGGGCGCGGCGTCAAGCTGCGGATCACGGCTGCCGCTTTGCGCACGGTCGATCACCGCGGTGGGCTGGACGCGTTCTTGGCCAAGTCCAAGGATGCGGAGTTGTCGGCCAACGCATTGAAGGTCAAGAAAGCGATCTCCAAGATCGACGACGCAGGTGCTTTGACCCCTGACGCCTAGTACGCTGGCCTAAGGGAAGAGAATTCCGGCCCTGCTGATTTTTCAGCGGGGCCTTTTTGCGTTTTGTCACTACGCATTTGCGCGTCGCGGTCATATATGACCGCCAAGCCTTCGGCAAATTGAGGAGATACCAGAATGATTTTCACTCGTAACCTGTTGGCAGCCGCATTGGCCGCTTGTGTGGCAATGCCGGCCTTTGCCACCGATATCAAGGTGATGGACGCTTATGCCCGCAGCGCCTCTCCCGGGGCGGTCACGGGGGCCGCGTTCATGCATGTGACTAACACTGGCGCGGCTGAGGATCGTCTGATCGCGGTAGCATCGCCTGCCGCTGAAAAGGTGGAGCTGCACACCCATGAAGAGGACGCAAATGGCGTGATGCGCATGCTGCATGTGGAAGAGGGTTTTGCCCTTCCGGCAGGTGAGACGCTGATACTGGAGCGTGGTGGCAAACATGTGATGTTGATCGGGCTGACCGCGCCTTTGGCACAGGGAGAGATGGTGCCGATCACGCTGACATTCGAGCAGGCGGGCGATATCGAGATCGCCGTGCCTGTCGATCTGGAGCGCATGGGCGGCCATTCGATGGGCCATGGCTCCGACCATGGCGCGAGCGGCGACGGAAGCTGAGGCGACGTCCGCGGCAGTGATGGCTGTTTCGGGCATTCTTGCCGCGCGCTAAAGATGGGCCAGCGACCAGAGGCCTTGACGCCAGCCTTGCGAGCCGGGGACAGTCGCATTGTGCGGTGGCGCGGCCCATCTGGCGATCGCCTGAACGGAGCTCTGATTGATGTCGGGTGCAATGCCCGAAGGCCTGACGTAGACCGGCACCCTGAATGGCCTCACTGAGGCCGCGCGCCTAGCTACAGGTGGCGCTTGCGCGTTTGCCATATTCTACGTAGGCGTCCCAAAAGGCTTCGTCGGTCGAGCGGTCCGATTGCCTGATATCTTGGGCCAGTTGTGGATCTGAATAGAATTTCACGGCGCGGCGCTGCTGCGAATTTGTCAGCGTCTGATCGGCCACAGCCTGAATGCAGCCGCACAGCGCACGACTGCGCGCTTTGCGGTCCGACGTGAGACAGGCCGTGCTAATGGGCCCTGTGGCGCGTGGTGCGGAACGCGGAATGGAATAGCTGTTCGAGGATGCGCCCCGGTCGCTCTTTTTGAATCGGTCGCCGCCACCGCAGCCCGCCAGCGTCAGGATCAATCCCGCAATCATAAGGTTTTTCATCGCTCTTGCCTCATATCGTCGGGTCTTTTGAGGAGCCGATATGCCCCGTGCCCGCACCATTTTGCCAATAGTGCCTCAGCCGCATGGATTTTTCAATTCACAACATGCGCGTGGGCATATCCAGCTGCCATCCTGCGGCTCTGCGCCCCGGCCCTCTATCGCGCTTGACCAACCCCCCAAAGCGCATCATATCCAAGCTCATGACAGACCTTTCACATATCCGGAACTTCTCGATCGTGGCGCATATCGACCACGGCAAATCCACCCTTGCCGATCGTCTGATCCAGCAGACCAATACGGTGGCGGAGCGGGACATGAAGGCGCAGATGCTGGACTCGATGGACATCGAGCGCGAACGCGGTATCACGATCAAAGCCCAGACAGTGCGCATCAACTATACTGCGCAAAATGGCGAGGACTATGTGATCAACCTGATCGACACGCCCGGGCACGTCGATTTCGCCTATGAGGTGTCGCGGTCCATGCGCGCCGTTGAGGGGTCTCTTCTGGTCGTGGACAGCACTCAAGGTGTGGAGGCGCAGACACTGGCCAATGTGTATCATGCCATTGATGCGGATCACGAAATTGTCCCAATCCTGAACAAGATCGACCTGCCTGCGTCCGAATGTGACCGCGTTGCAGAGCAGATTGAGGACGTCATCGGCATCGATGCCTCGGGCGCGATCCGGGTCAGTGCAAAAACTGGCGAAGGCATCACCGAGACGCTTGAGGCGATCATCACCCATCTGCCCGCGCCCAAGGGCGATCGGGATGCGCCGCTGAAGGCGATGCTGGTCGATAGCTGGTATGACGCCTATCTGGGGGTGATTGTTCTGGTGCGGATCATGGACGGGGTTCTGAAAAAGGGCGACCGGGTGCGTATGATGCAAAGCGGTTCGGACCATCAAGTGGACCGCATCGGTGTCTTCCGCCCCGCCATGACCGTGATCGACGAGCTTGGCCCCGGTGAGATCGGTTTTATCACCGCCCAGATCAAGCAGGTGCGCGATACCAAGGTGGGCGACACGATCACCCATGACAAACGCCCCTGCGAGGCGCCCCTGCCGGGGTTCAAACCCTCGGTGCCGGTGGTGTTCTGTGGGCTCTTCCCGGTGGACAGCTCCCAGTTCGAGGATCTGCGCGATGCGATCGAGAAGCTCGCCCTGAATGATGCGTCCTTCAGCTCAGAGATGGAAACCTCTGCAGCGCTCGGCTTCGGGTTCCGCTGTGGTTTCCTGGGCTTGTTGCACCTTGAGGTGATCCGTGACCGGATTGAGCGCGAGTATGACATCGAGCTGATCACGACAGCGCCGTCGGTGATCTATCACATCTACTCAAAAGACGGCACGATGGAGCCGCTGCACAACCCTGCCGACATGCCCGATATGAGCACCGTCGATCATTTGGAGGAGCCGCGCATCAAGGCGACGATCCTCGTGCCGGATGAGTATCTGGGCGACGTTCTGAAACTCTGCCAGGACCGTCGTGGCATTCAACTCGACCTGACCTATGCCGGGTCGCGCGCGATGGCGGTCTATGACCTGCCGCTCAATGAGGTCGTATTCGACTTCTACGACCGCCTGAAATCGGTAACCAAGGGCTATGCGTCCTTTGATTATCAAATGGTGGGCTACCGCGAGGATAACCTCGTGAAGATGTCCGTGCTGGTCAATGACGAGCCTGTGGATGCCCTGAGCATGATGGTCCACCGAGACAGGGCCGAGCTTCGTGGACGCGCCATGGTCGAAAAGCTCAAAGATCTCATTCCGCGCCACATGTTCAAGATTCCTATTCAGGCAGCAATCGGCGGCAAGGTGATTGCGCGCGAGACCCTGTCCGCGATGCGCAAGGACGTGACGGCCAAATGCTATGGCGGGGATGCAACCCGAAAACGCAAGCTTCTGGATAAGCAGAAGGCGGGTAAGAAGAAGATGCGCCAGTTCGGCAAGGTCGACATCCCGCAAGAGGCCTTTATTTCAGCCTTGAAGATGGACAGCTGAGGCCGGCCATTGTTTGGGCCGGTCCCGGTAACGGATTGGGATGCTGCGGCCCCCTGTTTGGGCTCTGACGCGCTCCTGCCCCCGAATCTGACCTAAATCAAAGCCGCCACCCTGCCGCCCGTGCCACTCTGCGCTGCATAACCCGCAGAGGAGGACCCCATGGGCTGGCTTGTATTCGTATTGCATCTTTTCATTGGCTCGACCCTTGCGGGCACGGCGATCATCGCTGCGCTGGTGATGGGATATGATTCCGTGCCCAGCCTTTTGATTGCAGCGGGCGCTGGGTTTGTGGTGGCGGTTCCGGTGTCGGTGATGCTGGCTAAAACGCTGACGAAGCTGCGCTAGATATAGGGTGAAGTCGCCGCGGAGGTGGGGTTTGCGCAGCTGGCCGAGGATAAGAAACTGACAGGCCCGCAGGCTCGTTTACCATATCTGCCAACGAATGGCGGCACAGTAACAACATAATGAGGGACGTAATGCGCATTTTGACGACCATTTCCACCGGGATCGCGCTGGCGATGCTGAGCACGACGCCAGCGGCGGCGGGTGATGCAAAGATTTACGCGGTGCCGTCGCACGAGAATTACTGCCCAGCGGGGCTTCAGCCGGTGACGATCTCGGGCGTGATCTGCTGTGGCGCGCCGAACCAGCAAGCGACCTATCATCAGGTTATGCAGCACCCGACCCCCAGGAAAAAAGTGCACAAACACTATTCTGCGCGGGCCCATTGCCCTGTCGGAACCAAAGGGTGCTCATAAAGCGGAACGCTTGAGAGATTTGGGGGCGTGCCCGGTGGCGCGCCCCTTTTTTAGAATGCTGCACGCCCGAGGGCACGGTTTCCTGAGCAGCAGCCCGCAAAATATCTTGCTCCGGTGCCGTGATGTTTTTCGGCCCGGGAAACTCTTCCGCCCTTCAGGCGCGCTGGAATTGCGCGCCGTCGCAGCGCCTTCAGAGCAGCGTCAGATCCGACGCCATCTCTCGCCCATCTCGGCCTTCCTGAAGCTCGTAGCTGACCTTCTGGTTATCCGCGAGGCCGGTCAGGCCTGAGCGTTCTACAGCCGAGATATGCACAAACACATCGTTGCCGCCTTGGTCGGGTGCGATAAAGCCGTACCCTTTGGTTGTATTGAACCACTTCACGGTGCCACTTGGCATGCCGCTTCTCCTTCTTGTCGTCGTCCCGGTCCTATTGCCGGTCATGCAGATTGAGTGGCGCGCGAGCATGGCCGCGCTTGGGTTGCACACCCCGCCTGCACCATTAAAGATTGCACGGAGTATGTAAAAATCAAGTGAAAGCTTGTGCAGCCCTCTGTTGGGTAAGGGCGTGAATAGGAGATTTGTGATGGTCATCTATGGTCTGAAGTTTCCAGATCGCCTGTCGGTGTGACTGCGGGCCGGTGGGGTGTCCCGATCAGCCCTTTGTGGCGATGAGGTAACCATAGCGGCGAAAGGTCGCAGAATGCCAATCACAGGAGTGTCAGACACGCGTGTGTCAACGCGGTGTTATCGGGACGACGCAGGAGAGCATTGAAAATATGGAGAAAATTTTCGGTCTGCAGCGGCTTGGCACTAGGAAGTGCGCAATTTCCCGCTGCAAACCGGGCAAATGTTACAAAAGGTAGGGTGGCGTGGCAGCGCGTGCGAGTTCAATTGTTACATCCTCAAGGGTGGCCATTGAGGTCTGTTTTTCGCCAAGCCGGCGCACGGACACTGTTCGGTCTTCGACTTCGCGCATCCCGCAGGCGAGGATCACAGGCACTTTGCCGACCGAATGCTCTCGAACCTTATAGTTGATCTTTTCATTACGCGTATCCGCCTCGGCCCGGATGCCTTGGGCGCGCAAGGTGGCGACCACCTCGTTCACGTAATTATCCGCGTCCGAGATGATGGAGGCCACGACAACCTGTCGTGGCGCGAGCCAGAACGGCAATTTGCCCGCATGTTCCTCGATCAAGATGCCGATGAACCGCTCGAAACTGCCGAGCGTGGCGCGGTGCAGCATAACGGGGCGGTGTTTCGCGCCATCCTCGCCGATGTAATTTGCGTCCAGACGCTCGGGCAGGACGAAATCCACCTGATGCGTTCCGCATTGCCAATCGCGGCCAATCGCGTCGGTGAGGACAAATTCCAGCTTGGGGCCGTAGAACGCGCCCTCGCCGGAGTTCAACTCGGGCTCGATGCCCGCCGCACGGGTGGCGGACAAAAGCGCGGCCTCGGCCTTGTCCCAGACATCATCAGAGCCTGAGCGCTTTTCAGGCCGGTCAGAGAATTTCACGCTGAAATTCTCGAACCCAAGGTCTTTGTAAACGTCCGACAGGAAGCGGATGAACTCTGCCGTCTCTGCCTCGATCTGATCCTCGCGGCAGAAGATATGCCCGTCATCTTGGGTAAACCCGCGCACCCGCATGATACCGTGCAGCGCGCCCGAGGGCTCATAGCGGTTGCAGGAGCCAAACTCGGCCATGCGCAGCGGCAGGTCGCGGTAGGACTTGAGGCCTTGTTTGAAAATCTGCACATGGCAGGGACAGTTCATGGGTTTGAGCGCGTTGACAGCCTTCTCGCGGGCGTGTTCCTCATCGACTTCGACGATGAACATGTTCTCCTGATACTTCTCCCAGTGCCCTGAATCGATCCAAAGCTGACGGTCCACCACTTGTGGCGTGTTCACCTCTACATAGCCGCCCGCGCGCTGCCGGCGGCGCATGTAGTCTTGCAGCAGCGTATAAATTGTCCAGCCGTTGGGATGCCAGAAGATCTGCCCGCGCGCCTCTTCTTGCATGTGAAAGAGGTCCATCTCGCGGCCCAGCTTGCGGTGGTCGCGTTTCGCGGCCTCCTCCAGCATGTTCATATGCGCCTTGAGCTTTTCCTTCGAGGTAAAGGCCACGCCATAGATACGTTGCAGCATCTTGCGCTTGCTGTCACCGCGCCAATAGGCGCCTGCGATGCTCATCAGCTTGAACGCATCGGCGGGAAGCTGTCCGGTATGTTGAAGGTGCGGCCCGCGGCAGAGATCCTGCCACTCGCCATGCCAATACATCCGCAAGGGCTCGTCGCCGGGAATCGCCTCGATCAGCTCCACTTTGAAGGGCTCGCCCGCGTCCTCGTAATGCTTCACTGCGCGGGGGCGGTCCCAGATTTCGGTGCGCACGGGGTCGCGCAGATTGATAATCTCGCGCATTTTCTTCTCGATTGTGCCGAGATCCTCGGGCGAAAACGCCTCGTCACGGTCGAAGTCATAATACCAGCCATCCTTGATGACGGGACCGATTGTAACTTTCACATCAGGCCAGATTTCCTGGACCGCGCGGGCCATGACATGGGCCAGATCGTGGCGCACCAGCTCATTGGCCTGCTCTTCGTCGGCCATTGTGTGGATAGCGATCTGTGCATCCGCCTCAATGGGCCATTGAAGGTCCCAGTGCTGGCCGTTCACGGTTGCGGAAATGGCCTTCTTGCTCAAGGACTTGGAGATGTCGGCGGCAACCTCGAAAGGGGTCACGCCGGGCGCGAAGCTGCGTGCGTTGCCATCGGGAAAGGTGAGGGAGATTTGGGCCATGTGCGGCGCTCCTCGTCGGTCTGGCGCCTACAGGTGCGCCCGGTTGCGGGTGAGGCTTCTGTTTGGCTGCGTGGGCGGATCAAGTCAAGCGGCCACAGCCGCCTGTATCCAGCGCGGTGTGCAATTGCATGCCGGCCATTGTGTGCATTGGTATGCGGGAGCGGGTGTAACTATTTGACACACAACGATTTTTATCTTGGATCGCTCGAACGGATAGGGTAAGACTACCCCCCAGAGCGGTTCACTGCGGACCGGGTAAAAGGAGCGATGACATGCCCAAGTTTAATACAAATATTGAGCTTTCTATCGAAGACATGGACCTTATCGAGGCAGCCTTGCGCCAAACGAAAGCCGAGCTGAGCAGCAAACTTATCGAGGCCGAAGCGCCTACCAATGAGATCGAACCAGAGCGCCGCGTGCGCAAAATTCACAATCTCTTGGGTCGCCTGCACAATCAAAAGGTATTCTACCGCCCCTCCAGCACGTATGTGGGCGGCTGAACCGCCGGTCTTGCCAATCCGTGCGCAGTACATGAGGGTAAAGCGCGTAGGCGTTTAAGGGCAGGGCATGAGCGAGATCAGCTTTTTGAAGACCCAAAACGGTAGGCGCATCGCTTACCACCAGACGCCGGGCACATCGCCCGGCGTTGTGTTTTTGGGCGGGTTCAAATCGGATATGGGCGGGACCAAGGCCGTAGCGCTAGAGGATTGGGCCCGGCGCTGCGGGCGCAGCTTCGTCCGGTTTGACTATTCCGGTCACGGCGCTTCGTCTGAGGCCTTTACGGACGGGTGTATCGGGGACTGGGCGGCAGATGCGCGGGCGGTTCTGGATATGCTGGAGGGGCCACAGGTTCTGGTCGGCTCCTCCATGGGCGGATGGATCGCCCTGTTGCTGGCGCGTGCACAGCCAGAGCGCGTGGCAGGGCTCGTGACCATCGCGGCGGCTCCTGATTTCACTGAAGACAGCATTTGGGCGGGCTTTGACGCAAGGCAGCGCGCGGCGCTGGAGATGGATGGCCAGATAAGCCTGCCGAGCGATTGCGACGAGCCTTACATCATCACGCGACGATTGATTGAAGACGGACGTGATCACCTTGTGCTGCGCAGTTCCCTGCAATTGCCCTTCCCTGTTCGATTTCTGCAAGGAACAGCCGATACGGATGTGGATAAGTCGGTTGCCTTGCAGCTTTTAGACCACTCGGAGGGGCCGGACATGCGGCTTACGCTGGTGGATGGGGCAGACCACCGTTTCTCAGATCCGGCCTGTTTGAAAATGATTGAAACTGCTGTTGAAGATGTTTTGGACCTAACGGAAAGATAAATAAAACAAAGCTCTACATGCCACTCTTGATTCATCACATGACCAAAAGGACAGCCTCTTGAAACGGCCAGCCAGCATGAGATCACTCGAAGATCTGGGCCGGGTGCGTCTGTCCAAACACTTCTTCATGCGCGATTTTCTCTACTCCGAAATCGGCAATATCCACCGCCTTCAAAACATCCCGGAAAATCCTGATATCGCGATAAAAAATGGCCGGGGCCTTTGCGAAAACCTGCTTGATCCGCTGGAGGAAACCTTTGGCCGGATCGCCATCCGTTCGGCCTATCGCAGCGCCGACCTCAACAGGTTTGGCAATGAGAACGGTCTGAACTGCGCGCGCAACGAGGCCAACTACGGCCATCACATCTGGGATATGGGCGCCGCCGAGGCGCAAGGGGCCTGCGCGTCCATTGCGATCCCATGGTTTGCCGATCGCTACGCCGCGGGGCGCGACTGGCGCGATCTGGCCTGGTGGATACATGACCATCTGCCCTATTCCGAGATGTGGTTTTTCCCCAAACTCGCGGCGCTGAACCTGACATGGCGCGTGCATCCCCAGCGCACGATTTCCAGCTATATCGCGCCCAAGGGCAAGCTGCTTGCCGCCGGAGCCACGCCGCACGAAAAAGAGGCGGAGCGGCGCGCAAGATATGCCGATTTTCCACCGTTCCGGGGCATCGCCTATCCATGAGCGGTTGACCCGGGCGGGCGCTGTGCCAAGGTGGCGGCGAGCAGTCATGAGGGAAAAGCCGCAATGAACGAGCCGTTGGTATTTGTGCCGGGCATCATGTGTGATGCGCGGGTTTTCGGCCCGCAGCTTGCGGCACTCAGCCCGCATCACGCGGTCACGATTGCGCCGATCACCCAGGGCGAGCGGGTGGAGGAAATTGCCTCCAGCCTTTTGGATATCTTGCCGCGTCGATTTGCGTTGGTCGGCCACGCGCTGGGCGGAATCGTCGCGATGGAAATCCTGCGCCGTGCCCCCGACAGGGTTGGGCGGATTGCCTTGATGAACACAAATGCCTTTGCCGAAACCCCGCAAAGTGCCGCCGATCTTGAGCCGCTGATCATCAAGCTTCGGTCGGGCAGTGTGGAGGGGTTTGCACAAGGCATGTTGCTGGCCGATCATCTGGTCCCCGGTCCGGTGCGTGCGGAAATCCTGGCTCTGGTTGGTGATATGGCCGACCATCTGGGGGCTGACACCCTTCTGCGGCAGGTGCGCGCGCAACAGCGTAGGCGAGATTATCAAGCGGTGCTACGCCGATGCAAGACGCCCGCCTTGGTGCTCTGTGGCGAGCATGACGGCCCCGCACCGATCAAGCGCAACACGTTTCTGGCGGATCTGATTCCCTATGCAGAGCTCAGCGTGATTGAAGCGGCAGGCCACCTTCCGATGCTGGAGCAGCCTGATGCCACAACGGCGGCAATGCGTAGCTGGCTCAAACAGCCGCTCGTGCTGCAGTAACGCAAAGCGGCCAGGAGTTATCCCAGCCGCGTGCGTGCATGTCTGCAAATTCTGATCAGGCCGCGTTCTTATTCGCGGGCTTTTTCCGGCTGGCCTGCTTGGCGGGCATCGGGCCGCTATTGGCGTCCATGAATTCCAGCACCAGCGGGCGGATATTCTCGCGCCAGCTGCGCCCGGCAAAGATGCCGTAATGGCCTGCGCCATCTTCGACATGGCTTGCCTTCTTTGAATCGGGCAGCCCGGTGCACAGATCGAGCGCCGCGATACATTGGCCGGGGGCCGAAATGTCATCTTTTGAGCCCTCGACGGTTTTTACCGCGACACTCGTGATCTTGCCCATATCGACCTTGTGGCCATTAACGACAAATTCGTTCTTGGCCACTTCAAGCCCTTTGAAAATCCGCTCGACTGTGGAGAGGTAGAATTCGGCGGGCATATCCATCACCGAGAGGTATTCGTCGTAGAACCGGTTGTGTCGGTCATTGTCGCTGGCCTCACCGCGCGCGACGCGGCCAATCTGGTCGATAAACGCGTTTGTGTGCATTTCGGAGTTCATCGAGATAAACGAGCTCAGCTGCAAGAGGCCGGGATAAACCATGCGTCCCACGCCGGGATATTTGAAGCCGACACGCTGGATCATTGTCTCTTCAAGCTGCCCCATCGTCACGCGGCGGCCAAAATCGGTCACATCCGTAGGGGTGGCATCTGGGTCGACTGGACCACCAATCAGCGTGAGCGAACGTGGCTGTGCCTCTGGATCGATCTCGGCCAGGTAGGCGGTTGCGGCCAGTGCGAGCGGTGCGGGCTGACACACGGCGATCACATGGGTGTCGGGACCCATCTCGCGCATGAATTCCATCAGATAAAGCGTGTAGTCCTCAACATCGAACTTGCCCGCGCTGACGGGGATGTCGCGCGCATTGTGCCAGTCGGTCACATACACCTCACAATCCACCAGCAGGCTTTTGACCGTGGAGCGCAGGAGCGTGGCGTAATGTCCGGACATGGGCGCAACCAAAAGGACGCGCCGCTTCATGCGTTTGCGGCCAGGCACGGAGAAATGGATGAGGTCGCCGAAGGGACGCTCCACCACCTTATCGATGCTGACAAGATGGTCGCGACCATCCTCGCAGGTAAAGGTGCGGATGCCCCAGTCTGGTTTGGCCGACATGCGCTTGAATGTGCGCTCGGTCACTTCGCCCCACGCGGCCAACATCTGAAATGCGGGGTTGGGTGTTAGGCTGAAAAGTGGATATGATGCAAAGGAGAGGGCGGTAGCACCCATCCATTGGTTGGCGTTTCGGAGGCTTTCCATCATGTCGTAAGTGGCCATATAGCGCATTGTCGTCTCCTTGGGGCATCTGCCCGGCTTGTTCGCCGCACTGTCCCTCCCGACGACACGGCTTTATGCTGCATAGCAGAAAACGTATTGGGAAAACAATAAAATGGCAACGCAGCACGATGATGCGTCAGAAAACTTGGAAAAGATGAACGCCAATCTGGCGCGTGTCGAAGAACTTTCACAGCGGCTGATCCAGGCGTTGGCGGCCAAGAACAACCCTGCAAACCCCACGCTGAACGGGCCGGGGCAGGATCTCTTTGCCAAGGCCGCCGTGTCCTATTGGAGCGAGGCGCTGGAAAACCCCGGCAAGATCTATGAGACGCAGCTGGAATATTGGGGCAAATCGGTGCGTCACTTCATGGAAGCGCAGCAAATGTTGCTGACCGGCGCGCAGGCTGAAGCGCCGGGAGAGGCTAAGAACGCGCTGCCTGACAAGCGGTTTTCCAACCCGCTTTGGGAGACCAACCCATATTTCAACTATGTCAAAGAACAGTATTTCCTGAACGCCGAAGCCATTCGTGCGGCGGCCGTCGAGGCGGATGGTCTGGACGCGAAGGACAAGCGGCGACTCGCGTTTTTCGCGCAACAGATCATTGATATGATGTCCCCCACCAATTTTCTTGGCACAAACCCGGATGCGCTTGAACGCGCGGTGGAGACCGAAGGCGAATCGCTGGTGAAGGGTCTGGAGAACCTGATCTCGGATCTGGAGGCCAATAACGGCGAGATGATCGTGCGCCTCGCGGACGATACGGCGTTCGAGCTGGGCGGTAACATCGCCACCACGCCGGGCGAAGTCGTCTTTCGCAACGAAATGATGGAACTGATCCAATACGCCCCTGCAACCGATGAGGTCTTTGCCACCCCGATCGTGATGTTCCCACCATGGATCAACAAGTTCTACATTCTCGACCTCACGGCGCAGAACAGCATGATCAAATGGATCACCGAGCAGGGCTATACGCTTTTCATGGTGTCTTGGGTCAACCCCGACAAATCCCACGCAGATGTCGGGATGGAGGATTACATCACCGATGGCTACCTCAAGGCGTTTGAGGTGACCAAGGCGATCACGGGCCAGAAACAGGTCAATGCTGTGGGCTATTGCATCGCGGGCACGACGCTGTGCCTGACGCTGGCATTGATGAAGGCACGCGGCGACAAGAGCGTGAAGTCCGCCACGCTCTTCACCGCGCTCACGGATTTTTCCGAACAGGGAGAGTTCACGCCCTTCCTGCAAAATGATTTCATCGACGGGATCGAGGCCGAAGTGGCCGAGCAGGGCATCCTGCGCTCCTTCATCATGGGCCGCACGATGAGCTATCTGCGCTCCAAGGACCTGATCTATTCGCCCGCCATTCGCAGCTATATGCTGGGCGAAGCGCCCCCGGCGTTTGATCTGCTCTATTGGAACGGCGACGGGGCGAACCTTCCGGGGCGCATGACGATGCAATATCTGCGCGGTCTTTGCCAGAAGAACGCCTTTGCCGAAGATGGGTTCGCGCTTTTGGACACCACTCTGAAGCTGTCAGATGTGGATGTGCCATTATTGGCGGTGACCTGTCAGACCGATCATATCGCGGCTTGGAAAGATTGTTATCGTGGGGTGCAACAGATGGGCGCGAAGGACCGGACCTTTGTCCTGTCGGAATCCGGGCACATCGCGGGCATCGTCAATCCGCCTTCCAAAAAGAAATACAGCCATTATACCAATTCCGACCTGACGGGCGATCCGGACGCGTGGCTGGAGGGGGCCGTGCGCCATGACGGAAGCTGGTGGCCGCTCTGGGAAGCATGGCTGCGCAAACGCTCGGGCAAGAAGGTGGCGGCACGTATTCCGGGCGACTCGGATTACAAACCACTGGAGCCAGCCCCCGGATCCTATGTGCGGGTCAAGGCAAGCATCTGATTTCAAAACGTATTCAGCTTTATGCCGCAGCGCAGCATAAACCTCTTGATTTTCTGCACTGCAGCACGCATATTGTTTGCAGTTGCAGAAACAGCGGACCGACCCGCTCAGACTTGGAAGGACAACCAAAATGGCTAAAACACAAGATATGAACGCGATGATGAAAGACATCATGGGCGCATTCCCCGTCGACACCAAATCCATGGAAGACGCTTTCAAGAGCTACGCCGCTCTGAACGAAAAGCTGTCGGGTGTTGCTCTCTCCGCTGCTGAGAAATCCGCGGAAATCTCCAGCGTCTGGGCCAAAACCACGCTGGCGAAAATGTCGGACATGGCAAAAGCGAAAACCGACCCTGCCGACTATGCAAAAGCGATGACGGATTTCGCATCCGCCAACGCCGAAGTCGCCGCCGAGAACATGGCAGCCTTCGCTGAAGTCGCGAAAAAAGTGCAGATGGAAACAGTCGAGCTGATGATGGCCGCTGGCAAAGACATGCAAGAAGACGCAACGAAAGCTGTCAAGAAAGCCACAGACGACCTGACCACCGCCGCGAAAAAAGCAGGCGTGAAATAAACAGATCAGTTAGCGCCACCTGTCCCTCCCGATAGAGCGGCGCGAGACTGCGGAAGGCGAGCCATTGCGGCTCGCCTTTTTTCGTTTGGTGCCTGCCATGGCCACGATAGCGCACCCTTTCTTTTTGCCGCACATGCAGCTA
>JBASXE010000402.1:0-14918 GCA_049276875.1 Roseovarius sp.
CCAGAGATATATCGATGTGAATTCTGAGCAGCTTATCGAGGCTGTGGAGCTGCTGTAGGCGCTTTCGGCCCATTCCTGCCGTTCGCCCACCCTCGGCGATGCCGCAGTGCGGCCCGTCAGACCGGACATTCGCTGCGCGTGCTAAATCGGGGGATGATCGAACCCACAGTCTGCGGGACGTTCCGGACTTTTGCCCACGCCACGTTTGCTAACGCAGAAAGCACTCACGGGCGCGGCGTGGTTTTCGCTGTGACGCGGCATGTTTCGCCAGCGCGGTCATTCTCTGGGCTTTTGGCCTAACGGATCGTAAGCAGGGTCAGAGAGCAAAGTGATTTGGCAGCGGTTGCCAAGGATATCGGTTTCCAAATTGCTGGCATCTTCGTATCCGGCGAACAAAAAACCAATACCGAGTGACTGTTTCACGCGGGTGCCATACGTGGCGCTGGAAACCCAACCGGCAAGTTCTGAACCTGCAAAAATCGCCTCACCTCCGTGCGGATCATCCCCTTGGGTATTGATCAGGAACTTCACCATGCGATAGCGGAGTGGATTTCGCCGAATGCGTTGCAGCGCACTTGCGGCATGAAAATCGTCGCGCTTTTCATCGATCAAACCGCCCATTCCAGCCTCAAAAGGTGTGATTTCGACGTTTAGCTCTTCCCCAGTTCGGGCAAAGCCCTTTTCAATTCGCATGGTGTTGAGCGCGCGGGCCCCGAACATCGCGGGTGGCATGCCCCCGTTGGCGGCAATGATCTCGTCATGAAGGGTCACCTGATCTGACATGGCGCAATGAATCTCGTAGCTGACCTCGCCTACATAGGACAAGCGCAGCACTGTACATGCGAATTCACAATCCCCGATGAACATATCTTTGCCCCGGAAAAACGCTGGCAGGGACTCTCCCAGCAACGCCTGGGCCAATTGGGTCGCATTCGGCCCTGTAATTACAAAACCTGCGGTCTCGTCTGTTCGGTTGCTTAGGCTAACATCCAGCCCTTTGGAAAGGGGCTGCAAAAGGCGTTCATGAATACGGTTGGCGCCGCCCGAACCAAACAGGCGAAAACGTTGTGCACTCACGCGCAAGATGGTCATGTCGCCGACCAGGTTTCCGTTTTCATCAACCAGCGGTGAGAGTGACATCCTTTCCGCCTCTTTTGGAATCCGTCCCGGCAAGGCGCGCAGCAGGAAGGTTTCGGCATCCGGACCTTCGATCACGAATTGTGAAAAGGTCAGCAAATCGCCCAAGGCCACGTCTGTCGCGACGGCCATGGTTTCCTTTGCGATGGCGTCGAACGCCTCGCTGCGTCTGAAGGTCGGCGTTTCACGCGGCTGAGTGCCGGGTTCGCCGAACCACAACGGACGCTCCCACCCATCGGACATGCCAAAACAGGCGCCCAACTCGCGGTATCGTTCAAACATCGGCGAGGTGCGGACCGGGCGCCCGGCGTGAACTTCTTCATTAGGAAAATGTTGCTTGTACCTTGTGGCATAGGCGTCATGAGCGCGCTTCAGGGCAAAGTCTCCGATCGCCCAATCCCCAAATCGCGCCAAGTCACAGCCTGAAAGGTCGCGCGATGGCGTGCCTTGGGTCAACCATTCGCCAATCAACTGGCCAAAGCCACCGGACATGGCGATCCCGGCAAGAAAACCCGCAGCGCAGAAGTGGTTTGTCTGCCCAGGCATCCAGCCCACCAAGGGGCGCACATCGGGCGTAAAGACAAACGGACCATTAACGGTGGATTTGATCCCCGCTTCGGCGAGGCAAGGCAAGGCCTCCCAGATTTGCTCAAGATTTGGCAAAAGCCGGTCAATATCGGCTGGCAAAAGCTGATTTGAGAAATCCGCGGGCATGCCACCCACTCCGAAATCATGGCTTTCGTCTTCATAGATGCCGAAGAGGATGCCGCCCGCTTCGCGCCGGGCGTAAACACCAATATCCACGTCGCGCAACACTGGCGGTTCAAAATCAAGCGTCTGCATTTCCTTTATTGGTTCGGAGATAAGATAGTGGTGCGCCATATTGGTCATCGGCAATCTTGCACCCGTTAGCTGGGCGATTTCACTCGCGTACATTCCTGCCGCGTTGATAATGACACCGGCCTGAATTTCACCCTGTGGCGTTTCGACAACCCATGATCCGTCGGACTGAGGGCGCAATCCGGTGACCGGGCATTGCTGTTTGATTTCTGCACCACGTGTCCGCGCCGCACGGGCATACGCGTGGGTCAGACCATAAGGATCAACGTGTCCACCGTTTGGATCGTAGAGCGCGCCAAGGACCGAACTGGTATCCAACATTGGCCAGTGGGCTTTCAATTCGTCCGGTGTCAGCATCTGATAGGTCACCCCAATCCGCCGTCCGATCCCAAGCAAACGGTGCAGCTCGTCCATGCGGTCTTGTGTCCTGGCGACCATGATGCCACCAACCTTGTGAGACGTAATCGCCTGACCTGACTCGGCCTCGATCTCATCCCATAAATCAAAAGTGCGTTTCATCGACCAGGCCATCAGGGGGCTGCCGTTGAAGGTGTTGCCATTGGCAGCGGCATGCCAGGTCGAGCCTGCTGTCAGTTGGGTCTTTTCAACCAAAAGCGCATCGGTGCGACCTGATCGGGCCAGGTGATAAAGTATGGAACATCCAACGACGCCCCCACCGATGATGACAAACTCATAGCGCTGCATGAAGGTCCCCTTTCAATTCTTGATGAAGATTTCCACAAAATGCTCTATTTGAAAATTTAGAAAAACCGCGCTTTATTTGAAGGTGAGCTACAAATGAATTATCGTCAACTTCCCCTGAATGGATTGCGCACGCTGGAAGCTTGCGCGCGCACAGGATCATTGACGAAAGCCGCAGAAGAACTGAGCGTTACGCCCTCAGCCGTGCGTTATCAGATCCGGCTATTGGAAAACCTGACCGGCAACGCTCTGTTTGATCGCAATGGGCCAAAGATCACTCCAACGCGGCATACGCTTGCTGCACTGCCCGACCTTCAGATCGGGCTAGAAGCATTGCAAAGGGGCTTTGACACGCTTGGATCCGATACCCGAAATGACTTGAATATAGTGGTTGACGTTTCATTCGCGTCCCTCTGGCTGGTGCCGCTGATCGGCGAATTTGAAGCGCTTCTTCCGGATATCAGAGTGAATCTTTTGTCGCCAATCTCCGGAGCCAGTCCAAAGAACACGCAGGCGGATATCATCGTTACAGCGCATCCGGGGGCTGATCGGGATCAGGGCATCGCACTTCCGCCGGAGACTTTTCTTCCCCTGGCTGCCTGCGGAGCGCATGCTCCGGCGCTACTGACCATTGAGCCGCTTCACGCTCAGGATACCTATCCAAACTGGAATCTCTGGCAGGCGAAGTACGGTCGGCTTGAGGCGACACAGCGACGATATTCGTTGGCGATGCTGGCGATCCAGGCCGCCAAAAGCGGAGAGGGACTCGTTCTGTCATCAACCTTGCTGGCGCTGGGAGATCTTCGCGAGGGCTTGCTTCACTGTCCGGACGGCCATTGCACCAAAGGCATGCAGTCATCAAGATGGTTGTTCATCCAGAAGCCCAATCGTATGGAAACTCAGGTCTTTGCCGAGTGGATACAAAAGAAATTTTCAGCCGCCTGCAAGGAAGCGGCTGCACTCATAGGTTAAAGGATCTGGCTCAGGAATTCCTTGGTTCGGGGGTCCTTGGCATTATCAAAAAACGTGTCCGGGGGACCGTGTTCGACGATGACGCCCTTGTCGGTGAAATAGATGTGATCGGCCACCTCGCGCGCAAAACCCATTTCGTGAGTAACAAGGATACACGTCATTCCTTCGGCGGCCAGATCCTTGATCGTGACCAGCACTTCCTTGACCGTTTCCGGGTCAAGGGCCGCTGTTACCTCGTCAAACAGCATCACATCTGGGTTCATTGCCAGCGAACGCGCGATGGCGACACGCTGCTGCTGCCCACCTGACAATTCGCCGGGATAGCTGTCTTCCTTGCCTTCCAGTCGCACTTTCCTGATCAAGGCCCGGGCACGTTTCTCAACCTCGGATTTGTTCTCTTTCAACACCTTGAGCGGCGCCATCATCACGTTTTCAAGCGCGGTTTTATGCGGGAAAAGGTTGTATTGCTGAAATACCATTCCGACTTTTTTACGCAGTTCAAGACGGTCGAGTTTGCTATCGTGTACTTCTTGCCCCTCAACGGTGATCGACCCACCCTGAATATCGTTCAGCGCGTTTATGCAACGGATCAGGGTCGATTTGCCGGATCCGGACGGGCCGATGATACAGATCACCTCGCCCTTTTGGATGTCCATGGAGATGCCTTTCAGAACCTCCAGAGTTCCAAAGGATTTTCGGACGTTGTTGATGGAAACGATAGGTAGATCGGGTGTCCATGTCATGGCAAATCCTCCGGTCAAAGTTTAAGCGCGAATTTACGTTCCAGCCACACGGTCACGCGGGCAATGGGATAGCAGTATAGAAAAAAGATAAGCAGCAGGAAGCCGTAGAAAGGTACCAGCAGTTCAGGGCGGTTGTTTTCTGCTTCAATCGCCTGACGCGTTAGGTTCAGGACCTCTTCTACGCCCAGGATCGAAACGATGGGCGTGGCCATCGTCAGGATTGCGTACCAGTTCATCCAAGGTGGGATCATCCGCTTGATGCATTGCGGAAGAATAATCTGGAACAACGTCTGGCGACGTGAGAAGGCAAGGCTTTCAGAGGCCTCCCATTGTGCCGAAGGGACTGAAGCGATTGCGCCGCGCACGATTTCCGAGATATTTGCCATGACCGGCAGGCTAAGGCCGATTACCGCTTTGCTCCAGTCCGGCACCGGAATTCGAAAACCGAAAACCGTTATCTGGAACGGAAAGCTCAGCATCACGATAAATAGCAACACAAGCCAGGGCGAGTTGCGAAATATCTGGGTGATCCAATAGCTGGCGATCCGTACCGGGCGAAACAGCGATATCTGGCCCAAGCCCAGAAAAACGCCAAGCACAGTGCCAAAGGCCATGGTCAGCACAGAGATGATAACAGTGAACAGAAACCCACGCTGGAGCAGGAACGGCATCCAGCGCCACAGCGCTTCCAGCGGGGTGATCCTGGTTTCGCCAGTGTCTTGTGCCAGCAAAATGGCAGGCCACAACAGCGCGACTGACAAGAGCAAAAATGGCAACCAGAGTGGTATCCCCGCCAGCCAATGACTGAAATTGAGCGCCCGCGGTGTGTGGCGCGATGCGGGCGCGGCAAGAAGAACGGGCATGTCGGTTGTTGCCGGGGCTGTCAGGCCGGGAATATACTTGCTCATATCAGGCCCCGTATCCGGGAATGCGCATCGTGCGCTCCCATTTGTTCATGCCAAGCACCAAGAAGCCGACCAACCCAAGATAGGCGAAAAAAAGAAACAGCATCATTGGGTTTTGAGCCGATGGATGGTCGTTCCAGATGGTGATCGACTGATAAAGAAGCTCGGGAACCGCGATGACAAATGCCTGAGTTGTGGTTTTAACCAGATTGACCAAATTGTTGTTCAACGCCGGGATCGATACCCGTATCGCGAGCGGTAGCACCACATAGCGAAAGGTCTGCAACCGGGTAAATCCAAGAGCTTGGCTGGCTTCCTGGGTTGACTCAGGAACCGCCTCGACACCAGCCCGAAAAATCTCGACATTGAAGGCGCCAGCGAAAAAAGACAGCGAGATGATGGCCCAGCCCACATTCGAAATGATAGGAACCTCAAGCCAGCCGTCTGGACTGTAAGTGGGGGTAAAAGCGCCAAGTGCGAAATAGAAAAAGAGCAGTTGTATGAAGGGCGGGGTGTTTCGGAAAAACTGGATATAGCCCTGCACAATACCGCGTACGATCCGGTTATTCGCACCTTGCATCGCGGCGCCAGCAATTCCAATGATCACACTGAATATCACACAGATCACAGACAGTTTGATGGTCATCCACAAACCGCTGACGACTTTCCCCCACTGACGCTCCTCATAGAAAAAGATGAAGTTCCATGTTGGGTGGTCCGCAGCATATTGCCTGAAAAATTCCTGAATAGCTTCAAGCATTCCGTCCCCTCCCGTCTTGATTTTTTTTGTTGCCCGCGCCATTCAAGGATGGCGCGGGTTTTTGGTTTTATGACGTCAAGCGCCGAGGTTTACTCAGCCAGCCAGTCCTTGTAACGCTCATTCTGGCCTTGCAGATATGCGGTTGGCTGGATGCCCCACTTCTCCTCCAGCGCGATCAGCGTACCATCTTTATGCCAGTTGTACTGCATACCAGACATAAAGCGGCCAAAGACACAGCTTTGCTCCGCTTTTGGGACCGCAAGCGCCCATGGATTGTCATCTTCTGTCGGCATTGGCATGCCGAAGCCTTCCCAGTCACCTGACGCCATATCAGCCATAATCGAGCTGTCATCATAGACAAACCCGACGCATTTCTTGTCGCGCAGCGCCTGCTTGGCTTCGGCATTGCCGGTAAACGCGACGATTTGCGCGCCATAGCGCTCTTCTACAATCTGGTTGTAAAATGCGCCCTGCTTGCCGCAGATAGGTTTGCCGCGAACCTGTTCCCATTCCGTGAACTCCAACGCGTCTGGCGCCAGAAGGTTGGTGCCCGACGTATAGTAATTGGGGCCAACGATACCCACAATTTCCCGACGGTCAGCGCGATCTGACATTGTCGCGATCATAAGATCGATCTTGCCTTGTTCCAGAAACTGCATCCGGTTCGAAGACTGAACGGAAATCAGTTCAAGTTCGACCCCCATGGTGTCAGCCACTTCTTGTGCCATGTCGATTTCCATGCCGACCAGGCTTCCGTCTGAGTTACGAAAGCCCCAAGGCTTGTAGTCAGCCTTTACACCGACGACGATTTTTCCGCTGGACATCACTCTATTCCAGGTATCGTTGGTACACTCGGCTGCGGACGCTGTGACGGCGCTTAGCCCGGTGATGAGAGCAGTCGTTGCTATTAGAATTCGTTTCATATCTTCCTCCACTAGTTGTTATTTGCTCAGGCCATCAGCCTTGCAAAGGTTTTGGCCGGGTTATCTCCCAGCCGGACTTCGATAGGTCCGCTCCGCCCAGCATAGGCGAGAGCGTTTTCGAATTTGGCGACAAGTTCTGTATCGTTTTGCGGATTCTCCGGCATGCCACGAGACACACCACAAAACCCTTCGGCCCTGCGCCCATCGGTCAACGTAAGACGCAGGCGCGCACTTTCAGGGTAGGTGTTGCGCATCTCATCAGTTGAAAGATTCGGTGCGCTTATTGTGCGCACCTTTGCCATGAGCGCAAGTTTTTCGGGCGTGCGTAGCGTTTCGGGCAACAAATCCTCAAACCTCACTTGGTCATGGAGCGCCACACAGGCCATCGCGTAGGGCAGGCTGAACTGTGCTTGCTGCGGTGTTTGCGGGTCAGGAAAGACCAGACTGATATAGACCAGTTCGGGCACCTCGGCGTGGATTTCTGAAATGTCATCCGCCGTGGCATTCAGTTCCACCATCAAAGCCTGCATCTGATCGATGGCGGCGTGCGCGGCAGAGCAAACCGGATTGGTCTTGAACAATAGCCCCGGATCGACCAGACGCCAGCGCCGGCCCAGTGTGGCTAGAGCTGACAGATCTGCCTTGCGGTCATTGAGCAGTTTCAGGTAGCCACGTTCATCTTCGAAGACGTTCTCTGGCCCGCCAAGCCCGGCCTTGGCCATGCGGGCAAAGCTGATGGCGCGGCGTGCGGCATCCCCAACGAGAAAGGGTTTCCCGTCCGTCCCGAAAACGGATTTACCACCGCCCGTAGCGGCCGCAGCAAGACCGATGGCCGCCACCATCTGGTCTTCATCAAGCCCCAACAGCACGCCAATTGCGGCAGTTGCGCCGGTCAGGCCGAAGGTTACAGTGCTCCACCAGCCATGGAAATAGTGGTCATGGGTGCAGATGTCGGCCAGCACATAGGTGATCTCGGAACCGACCACAAAGGCCCGGTGGATCAGGTCTGGACTGGCATCAACCTCTTGCGCCACAGCAAGAACGGGCGGCAACACCATCGCCGAGCCATGCATGATACCGGTATAGGATGTATCGTCGATGTCCCAGATATGCGCGGCCATGCCGTTGATCACAGCGGCCGTTTCTGCGTCTCTGGTACCGCCTGACGCGGATGTAGCAGCACCTGCATGATGTGGCATTGCCGCTGCCACAGCTTGGGTGGTGGGGTGCGCACCGCCAACAATAATTGCGCCCAACGTATCCAATATGGCGCGGTCAGCCGCATGTTTCACCGCCCCTGGAAATTGAGGAGGCGAGCAGGCGAAAGCTGCGAATTGACGGGCGATTGTACCTGTCATGCGGCCTCCACCACGCTCAATCCATGTGGGAGCGCATTGTCAAACAACACTTCCCAAACGGTTTCACTCCAGCTCGCAGGTATCAGAATGCTGAACGTGTCGTCGCCTGTGCAGTGGATCAGCACACCAACGTGATGAATGCCTGTTTGGACAAAATCACCACGTTTAAACGCGCCTGGCGCAGTATCGATGGCGATCAGCTGACTCAACACGTCGCGCGCACGCGCACCCTGAAGCGTTACCGCCACTTTCGCGTGGCTCAGATCCAGCACCATCAAATCAACCGATGCATGAGCTGTCATATCGCCAGCCCCTTCCAGCAAAATCTTGTCGGGCGCAATCCGCCAGCTGGTCACGGGCCCGGCTTGTTGCGCACATCGATAGTCACCCGGACCATCCAGCCCTAGTGCGTTGAGTGCGGGACTGGCGCTGGAAGCCAAAAGGTCCCAATTGGCAATTTGCCACAGGTCCATGATGGGTCGCGTGCCAAGTGTCACGCCGACATCCCCAGAGGCGCCAAACCGGCCAGCGACACATTTTGTTTGCAACGGAGAGAGCATCTCAGCCATTTTGACGGTCTCCATTTGGATCAAAAAAGTGGTGCGATACAACATCGGCAATCAGGGTTTCATCGCCAACAAAGTTCACCACGCGCAGGGTTTCGCCTTGGCGGTCTTTGCCATTCTTTAACAGAGCGAGGGCGATGTGCTTGCCAAGCGCAGGCGAATACGTCGTGGAAGAGACCCAGCCATCGCCGTGTCCCTTGGTTTCACCGGTCGCCGGAAACAGAATTGAGCCGGACTTGGCACCTATCTCGCCCTCAATTTCCAGCCCGACGAGGGTGGGTCGCTCAGAATCTTCCAGAACGGGGCGCTTGCGCAGGGCCGAACCGACAAAGGGTTTCTTTGACGATGCAAATCCCTCAAGCCCGAGATCCTTCAACGTTGTCCGGCCTTCCAACTCCGGGCCCGCGACATGACCTTTTTCGATCCGTAAAGCGCCCATTGCTTCGGTGCCATAAACACGCAGGTTGAAATCCTGCCCGGTGGTGTGGAGCGCCTCCCAGACATGCCGAGCATATCCCGCTTCGATGTAGACCTCATAGGCCAGTTCGCCCGAATAGGACATTCTGTGAATCCGCACCGGAACGCCATCAATCGTGGCATGGGTGAAACAGTTGTTGGGTAAAGCCTCCCGGCCAAGATCAGCCTCGGTTGCCTTGATCAGAAGATCCCGTGACTGGGGTCCGGCGACGGCAATGGCGGCCCATTGGTCGGTCACGGTGGTGACATGCACTTTCAGGTCTTTCCATGCGGTCTGCAACAGGTGTTCAGCGAAGGCCAGTACCTTGGCGGCATTGGCGGTTGTGGTGGACATGAGGTAATCATACTCGCCGAGCCGCGCGGTCGCCCCGTCATCCATCACAAAACCGTCTTCGCGTAGCATCACACCGTACCGCAATCGGCCAACTTGCAGTGTTTTCCAACCGTTTACATAGACCCGGTTCAGGAACTCGGCGGCATCCGGGCCCTGAACGGCAATTTTACCCAAGGTCGAGACATCAATCATCCCAACATGTTCGCGCACATGCGCAGCTTCACGAATATAGGCCGCGCGCAGGTTTTCATCGCCCTGCGGGTAATACCAGGGCCGCATCCAGGCTCCGGCCTCGGTCATCTCTGCGCCGTTTTCGACATGCCAGTGATGAATCGGCGACAGGCGCGTAGGGCGGAAATGACGGCCATGTTCATGGGCAACGATGACGCCCATGGCGATGGGTGTGAACGGCGGGCGAAACGTTGTCGTGCCGACCTCGGAAATACCCTTGTCACTCAGTTCTGCCATCCGCGACAGTGCGTTGATATTAGACAGTTTGCCCTGATCGGTTGCCATGCCCAAGGTGGTGTAGCGTTTCAGGTGTTCGACCGAGACGTAGCCTTCCAGATGCGCCTGATCGATGTCGGTAATTTTCACATCATGCTGAAAGTCGACAAAGGCTTTGCCCTGACATTTGCCCTTCGCATTGGACACCGCCCAAACAGTCGACAGATCTGATTGCCAGAAGGGGCCGCTGGTGAAGCATCTCGGCTGTTCATCGATGTGGCCGTCATGGCCCAGGGCATTTGCCGCCTCTGCACCGCGCTGAAACCCTTGTTCAATCACCTCTTTCAGCGAAGCGGCTGCGGCGGCTGTACCGGCGGGCTGTATCGCCCGGGCAGGATCATTTGCCGCGACAAAGGATGCAGAGGCTGCGTCAAATACCGGTTTTCCATAGCGCTGAGACCACAGATGCACGGCAGGTGTCCAGCCACCGGACGTGGCGATCAGATCTGCCGGAAGCGTTTTGGTCGCGCCTGTCGCCTTGCCCTTGGCGTCGACAGGCACAACAACGGCAGCGGTCACATGCTTTCCGCCTTTGGCCTCTAACACGCCATGCCCGAGGAGGAGCGATGCACCGGCACCGGTTACAATCGCCGCAGTGTCCGGCGCAACCGTGGCTCGCATGTCCACAAGTGTTACCTGCGCCCCCGCTTTGGCCATATCTGCTGCGACTTCATAGGCACTGTCGTTGTTTGTTGTGACGATCACCTGTTCACCCACTAGAACCGCAAATCGGTTGAGATAGGTCTTGGCAGCGCCTGCCAGCATCACGCCGGGCTTGTCGTTGCCGCCAAAAACCAGCGGGCGTTCGATCGCGCCGGTGGCCAGTACAGAGCGCCCGGCACGGATCATCCAGAAGCGCTGGCGTACCTGGTGGTTTTCCGGCGCCCTGAAATGATCCGAAACCCGTTCAACCAGACCATATACATCCCCGTCATAGGCGCCAAAGGCGGTGGTCCGGGTCAGAATGCGAACATTTTCCATCGCGTCCAGTTCGGCACGGACATTTTTGACAAAGGCATCGCCGTCTTGACCTACCGGATCAGACAGCAAAGCGCCGCCAAGATCGAAATCCTGCTCGACCAGAATAACTGCCGCACCCGAGCGCCCTGCGGCCAGCGCTGCCGATAACCCGGCAACGCCCCCGCCGATAACCAGCACGTCGCAAAATGCATTGCGCTTTTCGTAAGTGTCAGGGTCTTGCAGATAGGTCCCGCGCCCCATGCCCGCAGCCTTGCGGATGAAGGTCTCGCACATCATCCAAAATTTGGTGCTGTTCCTGAACGGTCCGATGAAGGTCTTGTAATAGAAGCCGGCGCTGAGGAAACGCGAGAACAGATTGTTCGCCGCACCGATGTCAAAGTTCAGGCTGGGCCATGCGTTTTGGCTGGTCGAGACCAACCCGTCATACGCTTCGGTCACCGTGGCCCGAGCATTGGGTTCGTGCCGGTCTCCATCGCGCAGATGTACCATCGCGCCGGGTTCTTCCACACCTGACGAATAAATGCCGCGCGGGCGGTGATACTTGAAGCTCCGACCAACCAGAGAGACGCCGCCGGCCAGCATGGCCGAGCTGAGCGTATCACCGTGAAACGCCGGAAGATTTCGACCATCAAATGACGCCGAAAGTGGTTTACTGCGGTCGATGCGGCCGCCAGTCGTCAGACGTTTCATTCCACCGCCTCTCGAGCCAGATGGCATTCACCGACCTCATGGGTCAGGGTGTTGCGTTCCAACACGACCCATTGCCGGCACCCCTGAACGTGGTGCCAGTATTCTTTGTGCCAACCCCGTGGGTTGTCACGGTTAAAAACATAGTCGACCCAAGGCTGCAAATTACCCTCATCCATCGCCGGGCGGTGCACCGTAGCGTCCGCCCCATAGGAGAATTCTGTTTCATCACGAAGCCCGCAAATCGGGCAATTGATTCTGATCATCGTTGTGCCTCAGTGTGCGTTCGGTTGCGGGCCCGCGCCCTTTTCGTCGATTTGATAGCCAGTGTTGAAACGATTGAGCGTGAACTCGGCATTGTCCTCGTGAGGACAGTCATTGGCGATTGTATGGGCAAAACACCAGCCGCTGGCAGGCGTTGCCTTGAAGCCGCCGTAGCACCAGCCGCCGTTCAGATAGAGCCCATCCACAGGTGTTTTGGTGATGAAGGGTGAGCCATCCATCGACATGTCCATAACACCCGCCCAATGCCGCAGCAGTTTCAGTCGCGAGATGCAGGGCATCAGTGCCTTGGCACTGGCCAGCGTGTGCTCGACAATCGGCAGGCCACCACGTTGGGCATATGAATTGTACATGTCCAAATCACCACCCAGAACCAACCCGCCCTTGTCCGACTGGCTGACATAAAAATGTGCCGCGCCGAAACTGATTACGCTGTCCATCAGAGGTTTGTAGGGTTCGGTCACAAAGGCCTGCAGGCAATGTGTCTCGATCGGCAGGCGCAATCCGGCCATCTGCGCCAGATGACCCGAATGCCCCGCCACACACAGCGCAACTTTCCCGGCCCGAATGTCGCCGCGATTGGTCTGAACACCCGCAATCTTACCGTTGTCATATAGGTATCCCGTGACTTCGCGCTGTTGCAGGATATCCACCCCGCGCTGATCGGCACCACGGGCATAACCCCAGGCCACCGCGTCATGGCGCGCTGTTCCCGCACGGCTTTGATAAATCGCACCATGGATCGGGAAACGGGCATTTGCAGAATAATCCAGATAGGGCAGGCGGCGTTGAACTTCGGACCGGTCAAACAACTCGGCGTCAATTCCGTTGGCACGCATGATGTTGCCGCGCCGGCGCGCTGCATCCATTTGCCCTGGCGAGTGGCAGAGATTGTACTGCCCACGCTGCGAGATCATCACGTTGAAGTTCAGGTCCTGACTGAGGTTCTCCCAAAGCTTCATCGAACGCTCATAGAACATCGTGTTGCCCTGCATCATATAGTTCGAGCGGACTATCGTTGTATTGCGGCCGGTGTTGCCACCGCCCAGCCAACCCTTTTCCACGACGGCCACATTGGTGATGCCGTGTTCCTTGGCGAGGTAATATGCGGTGGCCAAGCCATGCCCGCCGCCACCTACGATCACAACATCATATTGCGCTTTGGGCTCCGGATCGCTCCATGCGCGGCTCCAGTTTTTATTGCCACTCAGCGCGTGGCGAAATACTGAGAGTGCGGAGTAGTGGGTCATGAGCATACAATCTGAATGAGTCGAGCTACCATGAACCAAACGATATTTTTTTCAAGAAAAAAGTATCGTACGCGCGAAATTACCTGTGTCCATGACTTGATCTCATTGAAAAAATATCGTTTGCTGCAAATAAATATCGGAGGTTTACGTGAGCATTCTTCATAAACTTCGCAATACGTTACCAGATCTGCCAAAGAAGTTGGCGCTGGCTGCGCGGTTTGCGCTGGATCACCCTGATCAAGTGGCTTTGAATTCGATGCGTAGCATTGCAACAGAGGTAGGCGTGACCTCGACCACCATGCTGCGTCTTGCACGGCAATTGGGGTATGAAAGTTACGATGATTTCCGGGCCAGCTTTCAAAGTGAACTTGTGCGCGGCGTCTTCGGGACACGGGCAGATGCACTGCATCAGGACCAAAACGCCTCGGACAGCGATCCGGCTGCGAAGCCTGACACTTTGGCCGATAGGATATTACTGGCTGCCGAGACCAATGTTCGCCACACAAGAGCGACATTGAGGCAAGAGGAGTTTGACACGGCGGCAAACCTGATCCGCAATGCACCTGACGTCTACCTTGTCGGATCGGGATCGTTGTTCTGGCTGGCGTCGATGATGAAAAACACAGGCAATCTGATGCTGTCCAACCTGCGCTTGGTCGGTGCAGAATACTCTGTAGCGGCCGAAGCGATGGGCTCCCTGAGCGAAAACGACGTTGTCGTGGGTTTTGGTATGAATCCGACCGCGACACGAACGATCGATGCAATGACGTTTTCGCGCAAACGCGACGCGCACCTGATTGCGATTACCGATCGGCCAAGTTCGCCCGTGGCGGAGCGCGCGGATTGTGTCTTGTTCAGCGACAACTTCAGTCCGCATTACTACCCATCCGCTGTGCCATTGATGGTCATTGTCGAAGCGCTACTGGCCACAATCGTTGCCAACGGCGACGGCACGGAACTTCAACGCATCAAGACCTTCGAAGCCACGCGCATGAATAGCGGTCGTTACATCGAATACTGAGAAACTGCTGGAAATACCGACTGAAACGAACAGCAGGTCACCCGGACTTCAAGCCAGGTCTCAAGCCTATCTATCATGGAAAGTGCGCGTGTGTGGGACCTCCTAACACCCACGGTGTTGGTAACTACACCAATCGTGTCCCAAACCACGTCCGCCCAAAAAAATCCGCCAACACAGTGTCCGCAACACAGCAACAGCCAACACTGTGTTCAACACCGTGATTCCGCGCTAAAAATAGCGAGCAACACGGCAAAAAGTGTGTTTAAGGTGTGTTTTTGAATTACACAACTTTAGCGCGCATTGCGCTCGGCTAAGTTATTGATATTGTTGGTAAAAGTGGTGCCCCGGGGCGGAATCGAACCACCGACACGAGGATTTTCAATCCACTGCTCTACCCCTGAGCTACCCGGGCACGGGTGATGCGGTTTAGACCGATCTGGGTAGCGGCGTTCTAGGCGAGGGGCGGGGCGGTG
>JBASXE010000403.1:0-1678 GCA_049276875.1 Roseovarius sp.
ATTTAGATAAGTATATGGATATATGCAAGAGATGGGAAGATATAACACAGCTTCAACTAGAGCATGATACCTATAGTAAGATTATTCTTGGGGATGTAAACAATTATATTGCTATCACTGAAGATGGTAAATCTAAATGCAAGGGTAGGTTTGAATATGATAACCTGGCTCTACATAAGAATAAAAGTTTTCTTATTATACCTAAAGCAATACATGCATATTTTGTAGATGGTATCCAGCCAGAAGATTTTCTAGCTGCAAACCAAAACATATTTGATTATTGTGGTGGGGTTAAAATTAAGGGGGACTGGAATTTTTATGAACACCATATTGTTGATGGTGAGTATGAGGTTAAACCTTTACAGCATACTATAAGGTATTTTGTATCTAAATCTGGGTCAAAGATTATTAAGAAGAATAATACTGACGGGAGAGAAATCCAGGTTGAGGCCGGGAAATGGATGCAAACTATTCTTATTGACTACACTGAAAGAGATTTTAGTGAGTATGATATCAATTATGATTACTACCTAGAGAATATCTACAAGGAGATAAGGAACCTTGAACCAATTATTACACAACTTAAATTATTTTAAAATGCCAAAGAAAATTAAAGAGTGCAGTAAGGCAGAATTGATTTCTGTTGATTTACCTACTCATGGAGATAGCTACACTGTTATTAGTCATGAGTCTGTAATTGATTATGTATATACAGAGCTTGCTAATGCAGGCTTTGGAGTTGTATCTGAAACATTCAGAGCAACTGCAGACGGACAAATAGCACATGGTGTGCATGTCTTGAATTATAATTCTGATCCTGAGTTATCTATGATGTTTGCTTGGACTAATAGTTATAACAAGCAAGTGAGATTTAAATGCGGAGTTGGTGCATATGTAAACCAAGCTGGTACATTCATGGTACACGGAGACATGGGCAGCTGGTCTAGAAAACACACAGGTACTGCAGATGAAGAAACTGTAGAGACAATCAAGGAGCAGATTAAAGATGCGCAAATGTATTATGATCAGCTTAAGTCTGACAAAGATGCAATGAAAGAAATCAAGATGAATAAGAGAAAACAATCTCAGCTTCTTGGTATCTTGTTTGCAGAATATCAGATCTTAACTACTGAACAAGCAAGTATGATTAGGTCTGAAATGATTAAGCCTACACATGTATTTGAAGATACAAGTAGTCTATGGGCTTTCTATAATTATGTGACCACTGCACTGCAGGCTTCACATCCTAAGACTTGGATGGAAGATCAACGTGTCTTGCATTATTTTATTTCAAGTGTTAATAACTTTTCTAAACCTTCAGTACCTCAACCAGTTGTAGAAGCTGAGGTAGATCCATTAACTACAAATTATGGTCAACCAGAAAATCAGCTTAATATTTTGACTGAAATTGAGAAAACAGAAGCTGAGGAACCTTCATTAGAATTAGAACAAAATGAAGAATACCTTGAGAACCCTGTGAACCTTGAGACCCTTGATGAAATATCTAGTGAAGATATAGAACAAACAGTAAGTTATACTGATCCTATGGGTAATACATTTGAAGCACCAATAGTTATTGAATCTATTGAACCAGAAGAAGAGGAGGAAGAATTCCAGATAGATGAAGATCAAGAGTGGACAGGTGAGAATGCATCTACAGCATCTCTAGAACCAAATC
>JBASXE010000404.1:0-1683 GCA_049276875.1 Roseovarius sp.
CTCTTGTCCCTTAACTCAGAACGATTTTACATCATCAGGCGTAGCATCTACCACAGCCAAAGCAGCCGCCCACTCCGCATCGTCCTGCACGATCAGCGGGTTGTCCACCATCTCGGTGCCTGTCTGGTTGCCCTCGTCGTCATACACGGGCTGCTCGACCTGAGCGTCCAGAGGGTCAATGGCAGTCTGCACAAGCACACTCTCCATGATTTCCTCGCCCGTCTCAGGGTCGTATTCACCCGTGGGCTGGTCTTCCCATACTTCAGGCCGACCATCAGCCAGACGATACTGAACCAGCCGCGCAGTCGCTTTGCGGTAGTCCTGAAGCTGCCAGTTGAACGTGTTGTTGGCTACGTTCACATCGTGGTCGGCAGAGAAGGCAGTCATAAAGGCATCGAAGGCACCGTCAGCCGTGCGGATGGATTTCTCACGGGCTTGGGCAGGCCAGCTACGCGTGATGTATTTCTGCGCCCGCTTCTCAAGCTGTGCTGGGGTGAAAGGCGCATCGCCCTTGTTCACGAATAAAGTCATTTGCGAACTCCAATCACGCAGGTTGTGGTGGTGGCAGAAGGTGCAACAGCGGGTTTGACGTAGTAGTCGAAGCCATCGTAGACCACAGTGTAGTCGTTGGCTGCACCCTCACGCTGGAGAAGGCCGTCCTCGAATACATCCTTGGGAACCCAGCCTTTGGGCATGGTGTGGATTACGTCATCGTTGGCATCAAGTTCAAAGACGGAAATGTTGTCGCCATAAACATTGCCTGTTCCAGTTACAACTTCGCCACGAACAGTAATCCACATAGTTTGTTGGGTTGCAGTGAATGAAAATTCGTAGTCCTTCACTCCAGCCCCGCTTATAGTTTGACTAGCTGAAACTGCGCCGCCTAAAGTTGTCGAAATCCAAACCAGAGCAGCGTTAAAGTTAACAACCTCAACTTGAGCGGTCAATTTGTAAACTTTACCAACAACCAGTCCAGTTATTTCTTGACCAAAGCCGCCATAGCTTCCAGTTTTGGTTGCTTTAATTCTGCCTGCATCCCATGCTATTGTGGCACCGTTATAAAGAACCCAACCACTAACATCCGCATCAAACGTGCCATTCGTGACCAGCCCGTCAAAGTAAAACTGCTGCTCCTGATACGTCCCCTGATTGCGCAGGTCTGCCAGTTCCTCGCGGAGATTGATCGCTGGCTTTTCGATAATCACAGTCATTGGATCACTCCTCGGCCACTAGGCCATTGCTGGCACTGATTGCAGTTCCGACCGCAGTGGTCGTGTTGGATACCCGACGAAGGCCAGAGAATACGCTGCGCCCTGCACTGGTTCCGACGTGAAGAAGGTCAGTCACAGGATCGTGAGCCAAGGCTGTCACCGCGTCAGATGCCCCGTAGAGCGTGGCTTGGGCATTCTCTTGGAACAGGAACTTCTCGTCGTTGTAGATTTTGGCGATTTGTTCGGCTGTGGGTGCGGTGGCTGAGATGCGGATGAGGGCAAGACTATCTACAGGTAAACTTGATGCAGCATCATTTCTCACACCAATGCGTAAAGTTTCATTGCCATTGTTGGGGTATGTTCCAGACGCAGACGAACCAACTAAGTTTCCATTGTAGTAACCATAGGTAATGCCATTTCTGCGAGTTACACAAAAATAGCCCCAAGCATTCAGCGCAATGGTATTAGATAT
>JBASXE010000405.1:0-6452 GCA_049276875.1 Roseovarius sp.
GTCCAAGCTCGCATAACGGTCCGAAAGATCGAAAAACCCCATCTGCGCCATCGATGCATTCCCTGTGCCGGTTCAATGCTCAATCATACCGCAGCGCAAAGATCCGCGCAATTTATAGAGGTACCCAGAAGAGTTCATTGGCGACGGCCTCTATTTCCACGGACCGATGGTGAAATGGGCGCTGGAGCATGACGGCGCCTGCTCATGGTCGGTAATGCGCGATATGATGACCACAGCCACCCTCACCCGCGATGAACGCCGCGTGATGGCCTTCAATGCACGCCACAACGTCACCGCGGGCTACTCGATCAGTTTTCGCTCCATATCTCCCCGCACGAAAGGGGCCATTGCCCTTACCGCCCGCGCGGGCCTGTCTCAGGATGAGGTGGATCGCCTTTGGGCTGACCATGGCCCCGACATCCAAGCGCTTAACACGATCGCGCATCTGCGCATCCTGTCATTGCCCTACAGCACCCCCGGCCGGGCGCTCACCGCGCGCCAAAGAGAGGTTCTGGGATGGGTCGGTGATGGCAAAACCGTGCAGGATATTGCCTGCCTCTTGGGACTTAATCCCGCCACGGTTGAAAAGCATCTTCGCCCTGCCCGCGATGCGTTAAGTGTGGAGACAACAGCCCAAGCGGTGCTAAAGGCCTCGTTTCAAAACCAAATTTTTACTTTTGACGCGTGACGGACGTCTCTCGCTTCAAGTTTCTAACCAGGTAAGGGATACCTTACTTGCTTAATGTGGCGTTAAGTCGCATATTTGAGGTCGTTCCGTGAGTGGTGCTGGAGACAGCCCGGGAACAACAGGGGTTTAACCCTCGCAATTTCGTGGCTCTGGGCCCCTGCCGGTTTTCCGGATGTCGGTGGCGGACCTCGATTTTAGGTCTGTCGCCGGCGCTTCATATACGACCATCACATTACACGACAGGATGTAAGGCACTTTCCCGGCCTACCTGACATAAAACCAAACAAGACGCCCCGATCACGAGGCGCCTTGCTCAAACACACAGCAAAACACTGCGCTCATCTTCTTGCCCGAAATATCCCGGGGTGAGCGTTGAATTTCCGATGGAAATTCAACGTGAGGGGCTGGCCCCTCTTCCACGCCCCAAGACGGCGATCAGCTCTGGCCGACTTTGGCCACCTCAGCGGCGAAGTCTTCCTTCTCCACCTCGATGCCTTCACCCACTTCCAGACGCACAAAGCCTGTAATCTCCACACCCGCTTCTTTGGCGGCTGCTTCCACGGTCAGGTCCGGGTTCATCACAAAGGCCTGACCCATCAAGGTGGATTCCGCGATGAATTTCTTCATCCGGCCCACGATCATCTTCTCGATCACCGCTTCGGGCTTGCCGCTTTCGCGCGCGATATCCATCTGGACCTGCTTTTCCTTCTCGACAACCGCCGCATCAAGCGAGGCCTCGTTCAGCGCTGCCGGGTTCGTGGCGGCGATGTGCATCGCGACCTGACGACCAAACGCCTCATCCCCAGTCAGTGCCACGATCACGCCAATCTTGCCCATGCCATCGGCGGCGGCGTTGTGCACGTATGACACCACTGTCGCGCCCTCGACGGCCTCCATGCGGCGCACGGACATGTTCTCGCCGATCGTGGCCACTTTGGCGGTCACTGTTTCTTCGACGGTCTTGCCGCCCATGTCTGCGGCTTTCAGCGCATCGATGTCAGCGGCCGAAACTGCCACATCCGCGATACCAGCGACCATGGCTTGGAAATCGGCGTTCTTGGCGACGAAATCAGTCTCGGAGTTGATCTCGACCGCGATACCCCGGCCTCCGGTCACTTTGACGGCCACAAGGCCCTCAGCAGCGGTGCGACCGGATTTCTTGGCGGCCTTTGCCAGACCCTTGGTGCGGAGCCAATCCACGGCCGCTTCCATATCGCCATCATTCTCGGTGAGCGCTTTTTTCGCGTCCATCATGCCTGCGCCCGTGCTGTCGCGCAGTTCTTTAACCATTGCAGCTGTGATCGCCATCTCGGCTCTCCTTCAATGTCTCAAAAAGGGGTCGGAGGCAGGTTGACCCGCCTCCTTTTTTTCTCTCGGCTCAGACCATCAGGCCTCAGCTTGCGGGTGCGTCACCCTCGGCGGCGGGCGCAGCGGCGGCTTCGGCAGGTGCCTCGGCGATCACTTCTTCCGCAGGCGCTTCTTCCAGCGCCCCCACATCCACGCCAGTAGCGCCAAGTTGTGCGCTCATCCCGTCGAGGGCGGCACGGCTCACCAGATCGCAATAGAGCGCAATTGCACGCGCCGCATCGTCATTGCCGGGGATGATGTAGTCGATCCCGTCGGGCGAGCAGTTGGTGTCCACGATTGCCACGACCGGAATACCCAGCTTGTTGGCTTCTGCCACGGCCAGCGCCTCTTTGCGCACGTCTATCACGAAGATCAGGTCCGGCACGCCGCCCATTTCGCGGATACCACCCAATGAGGCTTCAAGCTTGCCCATGTCGCGTTCCATGCCGAGACGCTCTTTCTTGGTCAGGCCCTCGGCCCCACCTTCCAGCGCTTCTTCGATCATCTTCAGGCGCTGAATGGACTTCGACACGGTCTGCCAGTTGGTCAGCGTGCCACCGAGCCAGCGGTGGTTCATGTAATATTGTGCGCATTTCTCTGCGGCTTCGGCCACGGGCGTTGCCGCCTGACGCTTGGTGCCAACGAAGAGGATACGGCCGTTCTTGGCCACGGTTTCGCGCACCACGTTGAGCGCCGCGTCCAGCATCGGGACAGTTTGCGTCAGGTCCATGATGTGGATGCCGTTACGCGCGCCATAGATGAACTCGCCCATGCGGGGGTTCCAGCGTTGCGTTTGGTGGCCAAAGTGAACGCCAGCTTCGAGCAGCTGACGCATGGTGAACTCGGGAAGAGCCATGCTTTTATTCCTTTTCCGGTTTTCGCCTCGGTATAGGGAGAGAGGCGGATGCCTCAACCGGTGGACCGATGGGGATGTCTCCCCCACACGAGCCCGCCCATACCTGCGGATTTCTAGTGGCGCCCGTGTAACGCGGCCCGGGCTCGGGCGCAAGAGGGCATGAGCGCGTCCAAAATGCCACTCACCTGCTCAGTTTTTCAGCATCCCCAACTGGTTTGAGCACGCGCGTCACATAGGCCCCGTTGCCGCCGCCATTCTTTAAGCATACATAAGCCTATCAACCCTTGTCGGCGCATGTATGAACACTCCTTTCGACGACCCACCCCCGCCTCCACGCCGCCCCGGTATCTTCGGGCGGATGCGGGCCAATTTCCTCACCGGCCTCGTGGTGATCGCTCCTGTCGGCCTCACGATCTGGCTCCTGTGGACGTTGATCGGGTGGGTCGACGGTGTCGTATTACCGCTGATCCCCTATCGGCTCAGCCCCGAACGCTACATCGGGATAGATCTGCGCGGGATTGGCGTGATCGTGTTCCTGATCTTCACGATCATCGTCGGCTGGATCGCCAAGGGCCTTATCGGGCGCTCATTGGTGCGTTTCGCCGAATCCCTGGTCGAGCGGATTCCGGTGGTTCGGTCGATCTATTCAGGCGTCAAACAAATCGCAGAAACGGTGTTTGCCCAATCCGAGCGCAGCTTCGAGACAGCATGCCTGATTGAGTATCCGCGCAAGGGCATCTGGGCGATTGGCTTCATCTCGACCACGGCCAAGGGCGAGGTTGCGCGCAAGGCCTGCGTCTCGGGTGATCTCATATCGGTCTTCGTGCCAACCACACCCAACCCGACCTCGGGCTTCTTGCTCTTTTTTCCGCAAGAAGACGTGATGGTCTTGGATATGAGCGTCGAGGATGCGGCCAAGCTGGTGATTTCAGCAGGCCTGGTTTACCCCAATGGCGATGGTAAAGTGGCAGTCGATAGCAAACATGAGACACGCTGAGACGCGTTAGTTGAACATCGCTTGCAAATCGGTGCTGGAGCGTGCGCCAAGGTCCTGCAAATGCGCCGTGATGAACCCATCGGCAGCGGCACGCCCCGCATCTTTCAACCGCGCGAGAAGATAGGGGTTGGGGGCAAGCTTTGTCGCCACTGACAGTTCTCCCATCAGCGCATCGTCGGAGATCATATGCACAAAGAGCCGCTTCATTGAGCCTTCGGGCACGCGGCCCTCGGCCAAAAGGCGCTGCACGAACTCGATCGCGCGCAGCTCGCGCAGAAGCGATGAGTTGAAGCTGATCTCGTTGATACGGTTCTGAATGTCCTGCGCGCTGCGCGGCACCTCCGCATGCTCCAGAGGATTAATGTTGACCACCACGATATCAGCCGGCAGATCATCCCGGAAAAGCGGGAAAAGTGCCGGGTTGCCAGTGTAGCCGCCATCCCAGTAATGCGCGCCGTCAATCTCGACCGCTTGAAAGAGCGTGGGCAGGCAGGCAGAGGCCAGAAGCGCGTCCGCGCCGATCTCTGCGCGCTCGAAAATGCGGATCTTGCCAGTATGCACGTTGGTGGCGGACACGCTGAGATAGGGTGCGTGATCGTCGCAAACCTTGTCATAGGCAAACCCGTCCACCACACGGCGCAGAGGGTTGGTGTAGAACGGACCGTATGCATAGGGCGAGACCATGCGTGCCGCCGCATCGGCCATCAGGGCGGGTGGCGTCATTGCCATAGCGGCGCTCAGCGCCTCGGCGGCAGGCTGTGCGCCCAGCTATCCATGCGGGCATGCGCAGATCGTCCACGGCCCCCATCTGCGCCCAGAGCCAGTCGAGCCGCGCCTTGGCCCCCGCGCGCCCATCCTCGATCCACCCCGATTTATACGCCGCCCCGTTGAGCGCGCCCGCCGACGTGCCGGATATGGCGGCGATCTCGATACTGTCCTCCTCCAGCAGGCGGTCGAGCACGCCCCAGGTAAAGGCCCCATGCGCGCCGCCGCCCTGTAGGGCGAGGTTGATCCGTTTGACTGTCATATCAGGGGCCTCTTCATGGGGCGCGGCGGGGTGCCTCCGGCGGGAGTATTTGGGCTAAGAAGAAGATCAGAGCGCCGTCCAGCCGCCATCGATGCTGATCGTGGTGCCTGTGATCTGATCGGCGGCGGTTGAGCACAGGAAAACCGCGGTGCCGCCGATTTGCTCGGTGGTGGCGAATTCCTTGGAGGGCTGGCGTTCAAGGATGATCTGCTGCTTGGCCTCTTCCTCGGTCAGGCCGTATTTCTTGGCCGTGTCGGGGATCTGGCTTTCGACCAGCGGGGTCAGAACGTAGCCCGGGCAGATAGCATTGGCTGTGATCGGCTCCTTCGCGGTTTCCAGAGCCGCCACTTTGGTTATGCCGACAATGCCGTGTTTGGCGGCGACATAGGCCGATTTGTAGGGGCTTGCCGTAAGGCCATGGGCCGAGGCGATATTGATGATCCGGCCCCACCCCGCAGCGCGCATCATGGGTAAGGCCACGGCGGTCGTGTGAAAGGCGGAGCTGAGATTGATGGCGATGATCGCGTCCCATTTCTCGGTCGGAAACTCTTCCATCGGGGCGACGTGCTGAATCCCTGCGTTGTTGACGAGGATATCGCAGGCACCCGCCTCTTCAATGAGCGCGCGACATTCATCGGGTTTGGACATGTCAGCTTTGATGTAGCGGGCGGTCACGCCGAATTCCTCTGCGATGGAGGCGGCCAGCGCGTGATCTTCGGTTTCGTCGGTGAAGGAGTTGAGCACCACATCCGCACCCGCTTCGGCCAGTGTACGGGCCACGCCCAGCCCGATACCGGAATTGCTGCCAGTGATGATGGCTGTCTTGCCTTTGAGCGGTTTTGCGAGATCCATGTTGCGCCCTCCTGATCCATGTTGCACATGCAGCATATAATGCTGCGCCGCCGAATGACAGGGGGCGGGGTGTTGCACGGACAGTGCGGGGCCTGGCAGGCGGCAGGCCAAAAAAAAACGCCAGCGCGAAGCTGGCGTTAAGTTATTGAGGCAGGTTTCATACAGGCAAGAAACCTATCGAGCAGTGACACCTTTATAGGCAATCTCACGCCGCCATCCAAGCTAAAAGTTTGATAAGGTGTGAATCCAGCCTTAGGCTCAGGCTCATACAAACAAGACAGAATAGGGATTGTTGCCGGAATGGGATCAGTTAATTTCGCACCAGGATTTGCGCGCCGGGCCGTTTTTGGCGTTGTTTTTCTGGCCTCAGGCGTCGTCACCTCCGCCATTGCCGAGCCACAGCACGGGATCGCGATGTATGGTGCCCCCGCCCTGCCCGAGGGGTTCAATGCCCTGCCCTATGCCAACCCGGACGCACCGCGCGGCGGCACGATTGTGACCGGCAATGTGGGAGGATTCGATTCGCTGAACCCCTTCGCTGTGAAAGGGACACCTCCCTGGCAGCTCCGATTCTTGGGGTCCGAATCTCTGATGGGTCGGTCGTGGGATGAGCCTTTTACGCTTTATGGCCTTCTGGCCGAATCGATTGAGGTGCCCGATGACCGATCATGGGTGGAGTTCACCC
>JBASXE010000406.1:0-1823 GCA_049276875.1 Roseovarius sp.
CGAGGCCGCCGCCGCCGAGGCCGCAGGGATTGATCATTTGTCGATCGTTGACCACGACCTGCATGACGTGCGTGCGGGCGCACCCAACACATTCACCACTGCCGCCCTGATGGCCAGCGACTATGAATCCCACGAGGATATTCTGCGCGCGGGCCTTCGCGCTGCTGCTGCTGGTGCCGATGCGCTCTATACTCTGCGCAGCTTCAAAGCGGTCGAAATGTTGGCCGATGAAGGGCTGGCCGTGCAGGGCCACTTGGGTCTTGTGCCGCGCCTGTCGACGCAAATCGGGGGCCTGCGTGCCTACGGTCGCACCGCGGACGAAGCAATGAAACTGGCCGAGGATCTGCGCCGCCTTGAAGACGCGGGTGCCTATGCGGTCGAGTTGGAATGCGTCGCAGACGAGGCCATTGCCGAGATCAGTCCGCGCACAGGTTTGATCACCCATTCCATCGGTTCGGGTGGGGCTGCGGATGTGATTTTCCTGTTTCAGGATGATGCCTGCGGCGACACAATTGACCCGCCGCGCCACGCCACGGCATTTGCGGATATGGCGGGTGCGCGCGCCAAGCTGGAAGCCGAGCGGATGAAGGGGCTCAAGGCTTACCGCGCGGCTGTTCTGGATGGCAGCTATCCCAATGCCGCCACCAGCATCACCATGAAACCCGGTGAGCACGAAAAGTTATGTGAGGCGCTGGACAAGCGCCGTCCGTTCCACAGTTGATCACAGCGAAAGCCCTGACATGACAACCGCACAAACGCCCCCCAAAGACCCAACCGAAGCCCCCGCACCAATGAGCCGCGAATGGCATTGGCACCCTGATCTGCCGGTCAAATACGCACCTTTTTGGCTGTGGCCTGCCAAACCAGCCGTCGTTGCAAAATGGCTCTGGCAGAACTGGCTGCAATTCTCGGATCGGTCGATCTTTCTGGGGCTGGCCTTTCTGGTGGCGTTCTGGCTGCAACCTGTGGGGCCAGAACAGGCTGACTTTGCATTCGGCTGGATGGCTTGGGTGTTCGTGCGCAACTGGCTGCTTCTTTTGATTGTCGCAGGCGGGCTGCACCATTGGTTTTACGGCATCGACGGGCAGGGAAAGTTGTTGAAATATGACCCGCGCCCTTACTTTAAACGCAAGAATGCGCTGTTCAAATTCGGCTACCAGACATGGGACAACGTCTATTATTCGATGATGTTCGGCGCGACGTTCCTGTCTGTGTTAGAGTGCCTCCTCCGGTGGTCTTATGCCAGCGGATTGATCAACACCTTGTCGTTCAGCGCCCATCCGATTTGGTTCATCGCACTGTTTCCGGTCTTGGCGCTCTGGCAAAGCCTCCACTTTTATGTGGTGCACCTCGCCCTGCACCAGCCAGCGATCTACAAACATGTGCACGCGGTGCATCACCGCAACGTCAACACCGGCCCGTGGTCTGGCATGTCGATGCACCCAATTGAATCGTTCGGCTACCTGAGTGCGATCCTGATTGTGCTGTTGCTGCCCAGCCATCCCGTGCACATGCTATTTTTGGGCTACTGGTTAATGCTGGGCGCTGCGTCCTCACACTCGGGATATGAAGCAATCTGGGCGCGGGACCGTCAGGCACTATTGCTTGGCGCATTCTTCCACCAACTGCATCACCGGTATTATGAATGCAACTATGGCAACGCCGAGATGCCGTGGGACAAGTGGTTCGGAACCTATCACGACGGATCAGAGGACGCGACCCGCCGCACCCGCGACCGCAAGCGGGAAATGCATAATTAGGCTTTGAGGCTGCTCGGCCTCGCGAGGAATTTTGGAGACCAAAATAAGAGTGGAAACGCCCGC
>JBASXE010000407.1:0-2039 GCA_049276875.1 Roseovarius sp.
TCTCATCGGACGCCCCCGGTCTGCGCAAGGCGGCTTACCCCCACCATCCCACACAATCGCTATAGCCCATACCTACCCCACGAATTGATCGAAAGAATGGCCCACGTGTCAAGAAATCCAATTCCCCGCCCTCAAGAGTTATAGCCGCGCCCGGAGTAGTAGCCGCCATAGTAGTAGGCCTTTCGCGCACGCCGCTCCATGGAAGGGATGGGCAGGATCTGCGCGTCGTGGAATGCGCAGTCTTGCGCCGCGACCAGAGTGAGGCAGTCCGACATCAGCCTTCGCTGCTGGCGGCTGCCAGCGTCGAGTGGAAAGGGATCGGGTGGGCTGATCCAACAGAGCGTCGCCTGGGCGCCGTCATCGACGCCCGCCACTGCCACCGGAACTCGCGTGCTGCCAGCGCCCCGCTCGCGACGGCAAGTCCCTCACACGCGACGCCGATCATGGCGAGGGCCGCGGTCCTAATATGTCTTAGGTTGGTCAAAAAAATTCGTGCCCGTCGAAAATTGCCCATATTTTTTAAAGTAATTTAGGGTGGTAGGTTGCCATAGTAAGTATCAATGTGCAACTCAATGATTGCCGTGCGCGGCGCATAAATTGGAGTAATGCGATGGATGGCGTGCAGGGCGTGGGTGCTGGTTTTGCGGAGCTGATCCTCAGCGTGGCCGATTTACTCAAGGGCACCTCCGCGCCGGGTGCCGTGGCACTCGCTCTCATCGTTGTAACCGGCGTGTCGATGATCGCAGCACAGCTCATGCTCAGGCGCGCGTGTTTCTAGCCCAGCGACCTGACGCGGGTCTTGCGGCGCGAGCAGCGCCTCATCACGCGTGACCTCATCGAGGGCCTTCACATTCCCCTGCCCAAGAGGAACTACGGCACGTCATCACTCCGACAGATGGGCGTGTGGGCGGCGTTTTGCGAAGAATTATCCTTCTCACCTGGGCCATCGGGCAGCGCGATAAGCCCCATAGATCCCGCATCGGCGCTGTCAAGCGAGGCCTTGGGGCTGCGCCTTGGTGTATGGCGCATCGTGCCGGGAACGCTCGTGGGTGTGGGCCTCGTCCTGACCTTCCTCGGCCTCATCGCCGCACTCCGCGAGGCGGGTGTCTCCATCACAGCCTCTCGGACGGATCCCGAGATGGTCAAGCAGTCACGCTCCGACTTGCTGCCCATTGCATCAGCCAAGTTCATCATGTCGCTGGCGGGTCTGACCGGATCAATCGTCTTTGGCGTCTGCCTCGAGTTTTGGGAGGTGGAGCTCGAGCGCGTGGCTTCCGCACTCTCAAGTGAGGTCCGCAGCCGCCTTGAGGTCGTCACGCCGGAGCGCGCATTGGAGCAATTGCTGGCATCATCCCTGCGCGTTGAGGCGCTGATTGGGGCGGCGCGCTAGCCATGTTCCAGCGCCGCATCATTGAGGAGCACGATGAAGAAGAAAGCGTCGTCATCTCTATGACGGACCTCTCCGTATCGATGCTTTTCCTGCTGGTCATCTTGCTCAGCTTCTTTGCCTCCCAATACCGCCAAACCACCGTCATCGAGCAGGAGACCGTCACGGCGGCACAAATCGCGTCACTGCAGATGGAAATCGCCGCCCTCGAGCGGCGCCTTGCCGATGCCGATCCCAGCGGAATGATCCGCGCGACGCTTCAACAGCGCATCGCGCAAGAAAGCGCCGCGGCGGAGCGCGATGCAGCCGTGCAGGACTTCCCGAGGGAGGCCGCGTTGCGCGCGGCCCAGGCGCGTCAGTTCGAGGCGCGGCGCATGAAACGGAGGCCAGTCTCGCACGCGAGCGCGACCAGTTGGCAGCAGAATTTGCCGCCCTCCGCGATCGCATTGCGATCCTTGAAGGCCTCGGCGCCGTCGCCTCGCGACGCCTGGCCAGTGACCTGAGCGCCGCACATGAAGTGATCGCCGCGCGAGATGCAGAACTGAGCGCGGCCGCAGCGGAGGCGCGCGCCTTGCGGCAGCGGCTAGCGGATCAAGAAGGCGCCGCCGCTGCCGCACAAGCCGACCTCGCATCGCAAAATGCAGCACTGGTT
>JBASXE010000408.1:0-30289 GCA_049276875.1 Roseovarius sp.
GCGGCTCAAGCCGCTGCCACAAGATGTCCGACACCACAAACCGCTGCTTGTTCATTCAAACCTCCATTTTGGAAGTTTGAATCAGAAATCAGGCCCAATGGGAATCCTGATTGTCCACAGGCCCTAAGTCTACTGATGGAATGGGGCATTCAAGAAGCTCAATTGGAATTCACACAGCTAAAGCTTTCAGATGAATATCGACCATACTTCTTCTCGTGCGTCAAATGGTTGGCGTCGGAAGGTGTGATCAGATATAGCGAAATTAGCCGTGAAAAAGGAAATGTTGCCGCAGGGGCAGTCTTTCAACCTGTTCTAACCTCTTATGGCTTAAGTATTTTAGGGCAGAATATTCGCCTGGGCGACGAGGAAACCCAGCTTTCGGAAGCCGTCGAGAATGTTAGCAGTGGGCATGCAAGCTATGCCAAAGCGGGGAACTTCACTGGTGGGTTGCTCGCCAGCTTCATTAAGTCTTTAGGGTGATAAAATGACCCCCGAACTCACGGCCCTCACCCTCGCCGCCCTCCTCCAAGTGGCCCAATTCGCCCTCATGGCGATCCCCGCGAACATTGAGCTTGGCCCGGCCAAAACCATGTCCCCCCACGACACGGGCACTCTCCAAGAACAACTCAGCCCAAAAACCGCCCGCCTCGCCCGCGCGCTCAATAACCATTTCGAGGGGCTCATCCTCTTCACGATCGCTTGCCTAATCATCACGCTGACGGATCAACCCACCCCGCTCACAGCCGCCTGCGCATGGATCTACCTCGCCGCCCGTATCCTCTACGTCCCGGCCTATGCATTCGGCCTCGCCCCGTGGCGCTCCCTTATCTGGGCCGCAGGCTTTGGCGCCACGACAACCATGCTGATCGCCCCCCTCTTCTAAGGGCTTTCTTCTTAGCAAAAATACTCAAAAACAACGCTGTCACACGCGGCAAACCGCATCTGCAACCAACTGAAAATCATGCAGGAAACGTCCCTCTCACGTCAGGAAAGGGTTTGGTGGAGCCTAGCGGGATCGAACCGCTGACCTCCTGCATGCCATGCAGGCGCTCTCCCAGCTGAGCTAAGGCCCCATCGGTGCAGGACAACCGCCCTGCTGGCCGCTAGTTAGTCAAAGCGCGGGATGGGATCAAGTCCAAAATCCCGCGCGTTGGGCAATCCTCAATCGTCGTCGTTTGCCGCGACATCCGCGATCTCGTCCAATGGGACGGTATCGTCGTCATCATCGTCTTCGAGCACATCATCGCCGAGATCAACATCGTCATCATCATCATCGTCGAGCACCACGTCATCGGCGTCGGCGTCCTTCATCTTCTTGGTCTCGGCGTCTTCGGCATCGGCCTTGATCGAGCGGCTCTTGCCAGTCGCAAGCTCAACGACCTCGCCCGTGTAGGGGCTGATGATCGGATTCTTGTTCAGGTCATAAAATCGCTGACCTGTGGTCGGGCAAAGGCGTTTGACGCCCCATTCTTCTTTGGGCATGGGTGCTTCCCTTCCGCATCATGGGTCTTGTGAACAATCAGCGCCAACTGCCATAACGGGGCAGGGGTGTCAAAGGCTTTGACTCCCACAAAGCGGCGCGACCTATGAGAGGGCATATGGGCCAGCACATCCTTCCCGGCAACCCCCCCATTGCGATCACGCTGCGGCGGTCGGCCCGGGCGCGGCGCATATCGCTGCGGGTGAGTGCCCTTGACGGGCGCGTGACCCTGACCCTGCCGCACGGATTACCAGAGGCCGAAGCGCTCAGTTTTGCGCGGCAAAAGCAAGCATGGCTTGCCGGGCATCTGGCGCGGCAACCTGACGATGTGAGAGTTGCAGCCGGCGTATCTGTGCCCGTGGAGGGCGAAACGCTTCAACTTTGCGCGGGCGCGGGCTGTCGGGTGCAGCGCGAGGGCGGCGCGCTTTATGTGCCCGGCCCCGTGGCCCCGCGCTTGCAGGCGTGGCTCAAGACCTTGGCGCGCGAGCGTCTTGTGACCGCCTCGGACCGCTATGCCGAAAGGCTCGGGCGACCCTACACACGGATTACCCTGCGCGATACGCGCTCGCGGTGGGGCTCATGCTCTTCCACGGGCGCACTCAATTATTCATGGCGGCTCATCATGGCCCCGCCAGAGGTGCTGGATTACGTCGCCGCCCATGAGGTCGCGCATCTGGCCGAGATGAACCATTCACAGGCGTTTTGGAATGTCGTGGCAGCACTCTGCCCCGGCTATGACACGCACCGCGTCTGGCTCAAGACCCACGGCACAGCGCTACACCGCTATCGCTTCGGGGATTGACCGGGGCACGCTTTGTGATCACAAACGTCCCATGCTCGAAGTGCCGCGCCCAGATCCAACCCCCGCCGCCCATGACCGCGTCTATCGCGGCCTGCGTGCGCGCATCCTTCACGGTGAGATTGCACCGGGTGCGTCCCTCACCCTGCGCGGCATCGGCAAGGAGTTCGACGTCTCCATGACCCCAGCCCGCGAGGCGCTGCGCCGCCTTGTCGCCGAAGGCGCGTTGAGCCTGAGCAGTTCGGGGCGCGTCTCCACACCTGAGCTGAGCAATGACCGGATCGAGGAGCTGGCCGCCCTGCGTGCGCTGATTGAGGTCGAGCTGGCAAGCCGCGCCTTGCCCCGTGCACACATGGCGCTGATTGATCGGCTGACCCAGATCAACGGGCGCATTGCCGAAGATATCGCACGACAAGACGCCGTCGCCTATATCCGCCGAAATCTGGAATTTCATCGCACGCTCTATCTGCGCGCTCAGGCACCTGCGATGCTCGCCATGGCTGAGACGGTATGGCTTCAGCTTGGACCCACCATGCGGGCCCTCTATGGACGCCTGCGCGCAAAGGAGCCTCCGCCCTATCACCGGTTGATGATTGCAGCCCTCAAAGCGGGTGATGAGCCGGGGCTGCGTCTCGCCGTGCGCTCGGACGTCACACAAGGGCTTCGGATGCTGGCGAGCTAACCCGCCAGCCCTTTGGCACCGATGTTGAGAAATTTTTCGCGGCGAGTGCGGATCAGCGCCTCGGGAGATTTGCCGTCCAGTTCCGCCAGCATGGACGTTATCGCCCGGCCGACAGAGGCTATTGTCTCTGAGGCACCACGATGTGCGCCGCCCATTGGTTCCTCGATGATCCGGTCTGCCACGCCCAGCTTGATCAAGTCCTGCGCCGTCAGCCGCAACGCCTCAGCCGCTTCGCGCATTTTCTCGGCGTCTTTCCAAAGGATCGACGCGCAGCCCTCGGGGCTGATCACGGAATAGACGGAATGTTCCAGCATCGCGATCCGGTTGGCTGTGGCAAAAGCCACGGCCCCGCCCGATCCGCCCTCGCCGATGATGACGCTGACCAGCGGCACGCCAATGCTCAGGCACGCCTCGGTGGAGCGGGCGATCGCCTCGGACTGGCCACGCTCCTCGGCGCCCTTGCCCGGATAGGCGCCGGGCGTGTCCACCAAAGTGACCACAGGCAGGCCGAACTTGCTCGCCATCTGCATCAGGCGGATCGCCTTGCGGTATCCTTCGGGTCGGGCCATGCCGAAATTCCGCTCGATCCGGGATTTGGTGTCGTTACCCTTTTCATGGCCGATCACCATCACAGGTCGGTCGCCCAGACGGGCCAGACCGCCCATCACCGCGTGATCATCAGCAAAGTTCCGGTCCCCCGCCAGCGGCGTGTATTCGGTGAAAAGCGCGCTGATGTAATCCTTGCAATGGGGCCGCTCGGGGTGGCGCGCGACCTGACATTTGCGCCAGGGCGTGAGGTCCTTGTAGAGGTCGCGCAGCATCTGCGCCGCTTTTTTGTCGAGCGCACCCGCCTCGGCGTCGACATCCACACCTTCGCCTGCAAGGGCCATGGCGCGCAGCTCGGCTGCCTTGCCTTCGATCTCTGCCAGCGGTTTTTCAAAATCGAGGTAATTGGTCATGATGCGCCCTTTAGAAGTGCTGGAAAGTATATGGCCGCGTGAGGCAGGAAATGCAATCAGGCTTGGCTCAGCGCCGCACGCAAGGCCATTTCGGGCGATGCCAGCACCGGGATCGGCAATACGCTCAGCATCGGTGCGGCCCCGGCCATAGAGGCTTGGGCCAGCACAACGCAAGCCGCCTTCGGCACCGCACTGAGGTTCTCGCGGATGGCGGTTGCGATGACGGCGGCAAAGGCCTCATGCTCGCCCGCATCAAAAAGGGGCCAGAACTGCGCAAGGCTCAGCGCGTGGACGCGGGCCTTGTAACCCTGGGCCTCAAGAGCTGCATCCAGAAGGGCTGCGGAGGGAGCCAGCGTGCTGGGCAGGCAATAGGCCATGAGGATGCTGCCTTGGGCCTGCGCCGCGATCCCCGCGGCGGCCTGCATCATCGGCGCATCGATGCGGAGCGCCCCCGCCTCAGCGGCCTGAGGCCCCAACGTGGTGCAGGTGCAAAGCACCGGGCCAGGGGCTGCCGCAATCACCTGTGCGATCTCGGCCCTCAGCGCGTCATCCACACCGCCCTGCGCACGCTCCAGCCAATCGGCACGCACATGGTGGGTGAACTTTGCCTTCGGTGCGATCCGCGCGCCCAGCGCATCAAACGTGGCACAGTGAACGTCCGCCGTGTGCAAAAGGGTCAGGATCATATCAGCATCTCCGGCTTAGCCTGCGGGCGGCCATAGCACCGGGATGAGGGTCGCGACCAGCAAAAGCGCCATGGTGATATTGAACGCGCGCAGCCGCTTGGGGTTGCTCAGCACCCGGCGCATCTGAAGGCCCAGCGCGGTCCAGCTTGTGGTGGAAACGAGTGAGACCAGAAGATAGGTCCCCGCCACCCATAAAAGCGCGGCCAGATCCCGCGCAGTGGCGTAGAGCGTGATCGCCGACAGCGCCATTGTCCACGCTTTGGGGTTCACCCACTGGAACGCAGCCGCCTGAATAAACGAGAGCGGGCGGCCCTCGGCTTTGGCCGCTTCGGGCGGGGCGGCATTGGCGATCTTCCAGGCGAGGTAAAGCAGATAGGCCACGCTCAGCACCTTGAGCACGGTGTCGATGAGGGGAAACATCTCGAAAATCTGCATGATCCCAATGCCCACCATGAAGGTCAGAACCGGCATCCCGATCCCGATGCCGAACATATGCGGCACGGTCCGGCGAAATCCGAAATTGGCCCCCGATGCCATCAGCATGAGGTTATTCGGCCCCGGTGTGATCACGGTGACGAGGGCGAAGGTGAAAAGCGCTGTGTATATCTCGAACGTCATCGGCGCGGTGCGGCCCGGTAGCGGGGCTGACTGTGCATATCTGTGGTCCCTGAGATGTGATTGCCTCCTGCGCGCCATGCGCCCAGATGAGGCGGACCCTGACACGCGGCGCGCGGATGAGCAACATCGCACAGAGGCCCCAGCACACGCCTAAACCGCTTTTCAGCGCTGGATCGGCACGGTATCCCGATGCGGATGGAAACCATGCCCGAGATTTACGCCCGCCTCTGCGCAGATGGCACGCTGACACCGGATGCGGCGCAAGAAGCGGTGATGCCCGAGTTCGAGCGGATGCGCGCAGCACTGGCTGAACCCGCGCGCACGGGATGGTTCCGCAAAGCGCCGGAGCCGCCCAAGGGGCTCTATCTCTGGGGCGGGGTGGGGCGTGGGAAATCCATGCTGATGGATATGTTCGCATCCTCGCTCACCGTGCCCAACCGCCGGGTGCATTTTCACGCCTTCATGCAGGAGATCCACGCCGGACTGCACGCAGCGCGGCAAAAAGGCGTGGAGGATGCGCTGGCCCCTGTGGCGGCCAAGGTGGCGCAGGACGTGCGGCTCTTGGCGTTTGACGAAATGCAGATCACCGATATCACCGATGCAATGATCGTGGGACGGCTCTTTGAGGCGCTCTTTGCCGCCGGGGTGGTGGTTGTGACCACGTCGAACCGCGTGCCGGGCGACCTCTATCTGCACGGGCTGAACCGGCAGCTTTTTCTGCCCTTCATCGACCTTCTGAAAGAGCGGATGGTGGTGCATGAGCTGACCTCTCCCACCGATTACCGCCAAGATCGGATCGCAGGCAGCAAAACCTATTTCACCCCCCTCGGGCCTGAGGCAAATGCGCAGATCAACACGCTCTGGAACACCCTCACCGGCGGACGCGCGGCACCCCATACCCTCACCGTTCAAAAGCGGGCCGTGGAAATCCCCGCCTTTCACAACGGCGTGGCGCGGGCGAGCTTTTACGATCTGTGCGGCAAGCCCCTTGGCCCCGCAGACTATCTAGCGCTGGCCGAAGCGGCGCGGGTTTTGGTGATCGAGAATATCCCGCAGTTAAGCCGTCAGAATTTCAACGAAGCCAAGCGGTTCGTCACGCTGATCGACGCGCTTTATGAGGCGAAAGTGCAGCTCATCTGCTCGGCGGCGGCGGAGCCCGAGATGCTCTATGTGGAGGGTGAAGGCACGTTCGAGTTTGCGCGCACGGCGTCGCGCCTGCGCGAGATGCAATCGGAGGAGTGGGCGGCCTAAAGCCCCAAAAGCGCGGGCAGAGCACCCAAATCCGCAACCTGAGTGAAACGCGGATGATCGGGGGCCTCGGCCTGCTCATATTCCCACGTCAAGGCGGCGGGCACATGCGTCGCCCAACCTCCCGCCTCAAGCATCGGCACGATATCCGACCGCAAGGAATTGCCCACCATCAACGCCTCGGCGGGCACCACATCCTCTGCCGACAGAATGCGCGTGTAAACACCCTCAGTCTTATCGCTGACGATATGCACGGCGCGGAAATGATCCCCAAGACCAGAGGCGGCAAGCTTGCGCTCCTGATCCAGCAATTCGCCCTTGGTGATCAGGATCAACGGATACTGCGCAGCAAGGGCACTCAGAACCTCGGCCACATGCGGCAGCAGTTGCACTGGATGGACCAGCATCTCCTGGCCTTCGGCGATGATCTGCGAGATCACCGAGGCGGGCACGGCCCCCTCCGTCACCTCGATCGCCGTCTCGATCATCGACAGGGTGAACCCCTTGATGCCGAACCCGTAACGCCCCAGATTGCGCGTCTCGGCGGCCACAAGCCGCGCGCGCAGGCCGCCCAAAGGCGCGTAATCCGCCAGAAGCTCCGCGAATCTCGCATGCGCGCCGCGATAGAATTCTTCATTCCGCCAGAGCGTATCGTCCGCGTCAAAGGCGATACACCGCAGATTTGCGTCTCTCAGCCCCGTCATTGCATGCCGCACCCCCTTTTCAGCCCTGCCCTCGAAGCTATATAGACATCACATCATGACAACACCCAAACCGCACGAGACCCTTCTTCCCATGTCCCTTATTATTGCCGGTCCAGATAATGACGATGACAGCGATGCATCCGTCGTGGTCGCAACGCGGCCAAAGACAAAGCGCCCGTCGCTTTACAAGGTGATGCTGCTCAATGACGATTACACCCCAATGGAATTCGTGGTGGCCGTGCTGGAGCGTTTCTTCGGGCTGAACCATGCGCAGGCGTTCGAGATCATGCTGACCGTGCATAAGAAAGGTCTGGCCGTTGTCGGCGTCTTCAGCCATGAGATTGCGGAGACCAAAGTGGCGCAGGTGATGGATTTCGCCCGCCAGCATCAGCACCCGCTGCAATGCACAATGGAAAAGGAATAGGCCCGGTTTGACCGCGCTTCGTTTGCCTCTGGCGCTGGAAAGCGGCCTTGCGCTGCCCGAGGGCGCGCGCGTCGCGGTGTTTGCGCCGCGCGTGGGCGATGACCTGAGCGCGCTTGGGGATGCGCCGGTGCATGTGATCACCACCACCAAGCCGGATTATGATTACTTCGCGGGGCTGGGCTACGGGTGTAACACCGCGCCGGAGGGGCGCTATGGCGCGTCGGTGGTCTGCATCCCGCGCGCCAAGGAACTGGCCCGCGCGCTGATCGCTCTGGCCGCTTCGGTGACAGACGGGCCGGTGATCGTCGATGGGCTCAAAACCGACGGGATCGAATCGGTGCTCAAATCCTGCCGCAAGGCGGCCGATGGCGTTGCTGGCCCGGTTAACAAGGCACATGGCAAGCTCTTCTGGATGGACCCGGCCCCAAACCTCTCGGCATGGATGTCGCCCGGCCAGATCGAGATCGAGGGGGGATTCGTCACCGCACCGGGTGTCTTTTCCGCAGATGCGGTGGATGGTGCGTCCCAAGCGCTGATGGCGGAACTGCCCGAGACAATCGGCGGGCATGTGATCGATCTGGGCGCGGGCTGGGGCTATCTCAGCGCCATGGCGCTGAGCCGCGAGAAGATCAGCCAGATTGACCTCGTTGAGGCCGATCATACCGCTCTGGACTGTGCGCGCCGCAACGTGGCCGATGCGCGGGCGCGCTTTCATTGGGACGATGCGCTGCGCTGGCGGCCCGAGGCGCTGGCGGACATCGTGTTGATGAACCCGCCTTTTCATAGCGGACGCACCGCCGATCCCAAGCTGGGTCAAGCCTTTATCCGCGCCGCCGCGGGGATGCTGAAGCCTGCGGGGCATCTGTGGATGGTGGCCAATCGCCACCTGCCTTACGAGAGCGTGCTTGCCGAGGCCTTTGGGGAGCTGCGCGAGGTCGCAGGCGACGCGCGGTTCAAAGTGCTCCATGCGCGCCGTCCGTCTCGCGCCCGGCGCTGAAGTATCCTAAACTTGCCTCCGACTCACCCTGCCGCAAGGATCTGATCCCCCATGTCACTTTCGATCTCTGGCAAGACCGCCATCGTCACGGGCGGTGCGAATGGTATCGGCCTCGCCATCGGGCGCCATTTTGCGGATAAGGGCGCGAATGTGATGTTCGCCGATATGGACGAGGAGGGGCTGGTCCAGCAGTTGGGCAAGCGCGGCGAGGGTGATGCGATCCGTTATTTCGCGGGCGATCTGCGCGAGAAGCTGACGCTGGCCAACCTGCTTTCGGCTACACTCGATGCGTTCGATTCGGTCGATATTCTGGTCAACGCCTCGCGGCAGGTGATCAAATCCGACCCGCTGAACCCCGATGATGACGGGGTGGAGATGCTCTTGCAGCAAAACCTGATGACCTCTCTGAGGCTGAGCCAACTTGTGGCGAAACGGATGATCAAACAGGGCGAAGAGAATGAGGAGGCCAATTGCGTGGGCTCCATCATCAACCTGTCATCAATTGCAGCGCGCCGCACGCATCCCGATCTTCTGGCCTATTCGGTGTCCACGGCGGCACTGGACCAGATGACACGCTCGCTCGCCGTCACGCTGGCACCGCACCGCATTCGGGTGAACGCGGTGGCGTTCGGGTCGGTGATGAGTGCGTCACTCAAGGATACGCTCAAGGAAAACAGCGATTACCGCAAGGATATCGAGCAGCACACGCCGATGGGGCGCATCGCCTCGCCCGGTGAACTTGCCGAGGCGGTGCAGTTTTTGGCCAGCGACAGCGCCGGGTTCATGACCGGGCAGATTTTGACACTGGACGGCGGGCGCTCCCTTGTGGATCCTGTCGCAGCTCCCGCGCATTAGCGGCGCGCCCTTGCGCCCTTCAAGGGCGTCTTCGCGTTTCGAAAGGACCCCCCATGACTGCAGATTTTGACACTGAAAAGCGCCGCGCCGCGGCCTGGTTCCGCACCTTGCGCGATGAGATCGTCGCCACATTCGAGGGGTTGGAAGACAGCCACACCGAGGGCCCAATGTCAGAAGCCGCACCTGCGCGGTTCGAGGTGAGCGAGACAAGCCGCAGCGCCGAAGATGGCAGCGATGCAGGCGGCGGTATGATGAGCGTGATGCGGGGGGGCCGCGTGTTCGAGAAGGTCGGCGTGAACGTGTCCGATGTCTACGGCACGCTGGGTGCTTCGGCGCAAAAGGCGATGGCGGCGCGCGGTGTGCCCGGCATGGAGGACGACCCAAGCTTCTGGGCCAGCGGCATCTCCCTCGTGGCGCATATGCAGAACCCGCATTGCCCTGCCGTGCACATGAACACGCGCATGTTCTGGACCCCTCATGCATGGTGGTTCGGCGGCGGCTCTGACCTCAATCCCTGCATCGAGTATGACGAGGATACCGCGCATTTCCACGCTCAGCAGAAGACCCATCTGGACCCGCATGGCGAGGCGCTCTACCCCGAGCTGAAGGCCTGGGCGGATGAGTATTTCTTCATTCCACACCGGGGCCGGGCGCGCGGCGTGGGTGGCATTTTCATGGATGATCGCAACACCGGCGATTGGGAGGCGGATTTTTCCCTGACGCAGGATATTGGGCGCGCATTTTTGCCCGCCTATACCCCGCTGATCGAGAAGCGGCGTGTGCAGCCATGGACGGACGCTGACAAGGACGCGCAGCTGATCCACCGGGGCCTTTATGCAGAATACAACCTTGTCTATGATCGCGGGACCAAATTCGGCCTCGCAACCGGGCATGACGCCAATGCGGTGCTGATGTCACTGCCGCCCTTTGCGAAATGGGTCTAGGGGCCTAGCTCCAGATCGACCCAGACAATGCGGTGCCGGCCCGCCACCTCCGCGCCTTCTGGCCAGTGGACGCCGGCACCTGCCACCTGCCAATCGCGCGATGGCAGGACATAACTCACACGTAGCTCGCCCAGATCAATTCCGCTCCAATCGACCGTCTCAAGCCTGCCATCCGCGCGGGCCGGCTCAGGGTCTTGCAGGCGTGGATCGGCCAGAAGCCCGGTGATGGCGGATTTGAGCCCCTCGCCGCGCTTCGGGTCCTGATTGCTATGGCCCAGCAAGACAAAACGCTCACCCGGCGCCGGACCGAACGTGCCGTCCATATAGTGCTGCCAGAACACGATCTGATCATGGTTGCGCCGCCCATTGCGATCCTCAGGGCCGTCAAAAATCGGCGGGCCTGCGTGAAAGGCCAGGAGGGTCAGAGGCCCGGAGGGGTGGCGGATCGGCACCGCCCAATGAGCGGTCGTTGAGAGGCGCAGCGCGTCCTGAGCAGCCTGAGATGGGAAGGGCAGCCCATTGACGGTTGGCAACAGCGCATTCGGCACCTCGCGCCACAAAAACTGCGAGAAATCCCGCACGCTTTCCACCTCCACCGGATAGCGCGACAGCAAGGCCATCCCCCCCTGCCCCGAAAACTCGCCATAGCCTTGCGCGTCTTCCTGTTCGCCCAAACGCCCGTCACCGTCCATATCAAGCCCTGTCGCCATGCCCGTATTGGGGCGTAGCGCAAAGACCTCAGAGTAGATCGGGCCAGCTTCGGCGATGCGGTCACGCAGGGCGCTGAGTGCAGCAAGATCCAGATCATAATCAACGTTTTGCAGCAGAATGATATCAGGGGCGACTTCGGCGATGCGTTGCACAACGGCATCCACCTGTGCGTCCTTGCCGCGTAGGATATCGCGCAGCAAAAGGCCCGGACCGTCGCGTTTGAGCTCTGTATTGAACGTGGCGATGCGGAGCGTATCTGCCCCCGCTATTCCGACCCATAGAAAGGCCGCGCACACGAAGATCAGACCGTTTGAAACGCGTCCTCGGCCTTGGCATAGGCGCGACGCCGTTTTGCCGTGATCAACTCGGCCACGCGGTGCAATGCAAGGCCCCGCATGATCATTCCTGCTGGCACAAAGGCCCATATCACAATCATCCAGATCACGGTTTGCGGGCTCAGCAGCGTAGAGCGATCAAAGAAATTAACCAAAACCACCACAAGCGCCGGAAGCAAGAATGGCAGCAAAAACCCTAACGAAAGGTTAAGGGCCGAGTCGCGATGCAGCCGCACCACCACATCACCGCCACCCGTCGGGTCAAAGAGCGGAAGGTTCAGCCAGACGTTGAACGCCCCGCGCCGCACCGGCCAACCCCAAATCCGCACCAGCGCAAGAAACACGAACACCATGACCATCGACAGGCCATAACAAAGGGCTGCCAGAAGGCGGATAAGCTGCGTATCGCCCTCGGAGATGCTGGGTGGCAGCAAGGACAACAAAAGGCGCACCGGGGAGTAGGGAAAGTCCAGCCCCGCCGCCATGACGCCCGAAAGCTGGGTCAAAAGAACGCTCCACGAACCGGGCGTCTCTGCCCCACGCATGATCAAGCAGCACGCCAGAAGCCCCACCGCACCAAAGCCGAATTTCATCCGGTTGAAGGGGGCCGCAAAGCGGAACTCAATGATGCTGGGCGCACGGGAGGTATATTCCATAAACACCATGGCACCGGCGAGCACGCTTATCAGGACGACAATTTGATTGGTATCGGACGCAGCGGACGGCAGCAAAAGAGAGGGCATTGCCAGAAGCAACGCCACCAAAAATGCACGCAATACAGCGCCAGTTAGTTTTGCAACCACTGCCCGTTCCCTTCAACTTGGCCTGCTTCGATACGATGCCGAAGCTTTGTTCCAAACTGATCCCGCTCTTTATGGCGGTATGCCTCAATTCTGTCTCAATCTTGCCTTGTTTCCGCCGCCCGCTCAAGAACCGGGGGGTGCAGGGCATTGAAATTAAGCGGGAAGGGCGGGAAACTGGTGCGCGATTACATCAATAGGCTGCACGTTCATTGGGCACTCCACAACATGTGGCGGGTGCGCCTCAAAGGGGCACAAGCGGCCTGCTCAAGGTGGCACGCCGCTTGTTTCAGGGTTCAGATTTTCTCACACCCAAGGGCGTGCGGCACTTGCCGAGGCCTCGAACGTATCGATGGCGGCCGCCTTCTCCATGGTCAGGCCAATATCGTCGAGCCCTTCTAGAAGGCAGAGTTTCTTGAACGCATCGACCTCAAATGCGATCTTGGTCCCATCCGATGTGGTCACCGTCTGCGCCTCGAGATCGACCTCGATCCGCGCGTTCGATCCCTTCTGTGCCTCTGCCATCAGGATATCGACCTGTTCTTGCGGCAGCGCGATGGGCAGGATGCCGTTCTTGAAGCAGTTGTTGTAGAAGATGTCCGCAAAGCTGGGCGCAATGACGCAGCGGATGCCAAAATCCTTGATCGCCCAAGGCGCGTGTTCGCGCGAAGAGCCACAGCCAAAATTGTCACCCGCCACAAGGATCTCCGCATCACGGTAAGCAGGTTGGTTCAGCACGAAATCCGGGATTTCCTTGCCATCATCATCATAACGCATCTCGTCAAAAAGGTTCACACCCAGCCCCGACCGCTTGATCGTCTTGAGGAACTGCTTGGGGATGATCATATCCGTGTCGACATTGATCATCGGCATTGGCGCTGCCACGCCGCTGAGGTTTTCAAACTTGTCCATCACATCATCTCCCGCACATCGGTGAGTTTTCCGGTCACAGCCGCTGCCGCCGCCATGGCAGGCGACATGAGGTGCGTGCGCCCGCCCCGGCCCTGACGGCCTTCAAAATTGCGGTTCGAGGTTGCCGCACAGCGCTCGCCCGGCGAAAGCTGATCCGGGTTCATCGCAAGGCACATGGAACAACCCGCAAGGCGCCATTCAAACCCGGCCTCCCTGAAGATATCAGCCAGCCCTTCTTCCTCGGCCTGCGCGCGCACAAGGCCCGAGCCGGGCACGATCATCGCACGTTTCACGGCAATTTTCTTGCCCTTCAGGATCGCAGCCGCTGCGCGCAAATCCTCGATCCGGCCATTGGTGCAGGAGCCGATAAACACCGTATCAATTTCCACATCCCGGAGCGGCGTGCCAGCGGTCAAACCCATGTAATCAAGCGAGCGCTGCGCCGCTTCGACCTTGCCACCGGTGAAATCCGACGCGGCAGGCACTGTCGCGGTGATCGGCAGCACATCTTCAGGGCTGGTGCCCCATGTGACCACGGGTGCGATATCTTCACCCCTGAGGGTCACAACCTTGTCCCAATGCGCGTCATCATCGCTGTAAAGCGTCCTCCACCACGCAAGTGCTGCATCCCAATCGGCCCCTTTGGGCGCATGGGGGCGGCCATGGCAATATTCAAACGTCTTCTCATCCGGCGCAATCAGACCCGCGCGCGCACCGCCCTCAATCGCCATGTTACAGACGGTCATGCGGCCTTCCATGCTCAGATCACGGATCGCTTCGCCGCAATACTCGATCACATAGCCCGTGCCACCCGCCGTGCCGGTGACACCGATCACCGACAGCGTGATGTCCTTCGCCGTGACGCCCGGCGCCAGCTTGCCAGTGATCTCGACCTTCATGTTCTTGCCCTTACGCTGGATCAGCGTTTGCGTGGCCAGAACATGCTCCACCTCGGACGTGCCGATCCCGTGCGCCAAAGCGCCAAAAGCCCCATGCGTGGCGGTGTGGCTGTCACCGCAAACCACCGTCATGCCGGGCAAGGTCCATCCCTGCTCAGGGCCCACGATATGCACGATCCCCTGCCGCACGTCCGAGACGGGGTAATAATGCAAACCAAACTCCTTGGCATTGGTATCGAGCGCGGCGACCTGAATACGGCTGTCCTCGGTCATCGTCTCCGCATTGGCCCGGTCCAGCGTGGTCGGAACATTGTGATCGGGTACAGCGATCGTCTTATCGGGCGCGCGGACGGTGCGGCCCGTCATGCGCAAACCTTCGAAAGCCTGCGGGCTGGTCACCTCGTGGACCAGGTGCCGGTCAATATACAAAAGACAGGTGCCATCATCGGCCTCATGCACCAGATGCGCATCCCAGATTTTATCATAGAGCGTTTTGGGGGACATAGGTCCTCTCCCGTTTGTGATTTTCAGATGGAATTCAAACGTGACAAAGGGCAGCGCGGCTCATAGCCGGGCAAGTACACTACGCGCCGCACCAAAAAATCGCCAAGGCAAGCGCGCACGATCGTCCATGTCAATAATTCTTGTCATGCTTGCTGAGATACAGCCGATCTGAGCTTCCCGCAAGAGTGCCGCGATCTACGGCTCCAAAAGAGTTTGATGCCATCGGCTGGGATATTTAGAGCAAGAAGAAAAATAAGCGCGTTCATCTTCTTGCCAAAAATATCCTGGGGAGCGTCGAAAATTGTCTTCAATTTTCGACGTGGGGCGAAGCTCCTCGCTGCGTGCACGCCAAACCAGCCCTGCGCGCCGCAGGCACTCGTTTGGATCAGGCCGGTTTAGTCCGGGGCAAGCATGTAGCCTTCACCACGCACCGTTTGCAGATAGCGGGGCTGTTTCGGATCGGCCTCGATCTTGCGGCGCAGACGCGTGATCTGCACATCCACGGCACGCTCTTGCGCCTGTCCCCGGTCACGGCCCAAATCTTCGACCAGCTTGGCCCGACTGACGGCCTGACGCAGGTGGACTGAGAAAATACGCATCAGTTGTGTTTCTGTCGCCGTGAGGCGCACAGATTCCTCGCCCCGCAATAGCTCAGCCCGCTCCATATCGTAGCGGACGGGGCCCAGTTGCAGCACTTTGGGCGCAGTGTTTTCTGGCTCAGGCTCAGGCATACGGCGCAGAATTGCGTTGATCCTGAGGAGAAGCTCCTTTGGTTCAAACGGTTTCGAGAGGTAATCATCCGCCCCCGCCTCAAGCCCTGCAATCCGGTCATCGGTCTCACCCTTGGCGGTGAGCAGCAAAATGGGCGTCGCAATCGTTTCGCGCAGGTCCCGCGTTAGGGCCACACCGTCTTCGCCCGGCATCATCACATCGAGCACGATGAGGTCAAACTCCAATCCCCCCAAAACGCGCCGTGCGTGAGAGGCATCGCGCGCGACCGACACGAGAAACCCTTGCCGCGCCAGAAACTTGCGCAAGAGGCCGCGGATGCGTTCATCATCGTCAACAATCAACAGATGGGGGGCGGGCGCACTCATGGGGATACCTCTCTGAGCGCATGATACCGACGGCGCGAGTCCGGGTCCATCATTGCTTCGAGCACCTGTCGGAACCCGGCCACGGCTTCCGGACCCGCCGCGCGGTAGGCCGCGCGCATCCGGGCGCGTTGCGCATCACTGAGGCGGCGTTCAAGCTCGTGCCCCGAAGCGGTCAGTTCCAGATTGCGCTCGCGCTTGTCAGAGCTGCCAACACGGCTTTCAACCAGACCGTCTTCTACCAGGGTGCGCAGCACGCGGTTGAGCGATTGTTTGGTCACGCCGAGGATGTTGAGCAGGTTGTTGACCGTGGTCCCCGGGCTGCGCGCGATGAAGTGCAGCGCCCGGTGATGGGCGCGGCCATAAGCCAAATCCGACAGGATGCGGTCAGGGTCGGCAGTGAAGCCACGATAGGCAAAAAACATCGCCTCGATGCCCTGACGGACCTGTTCGTCGGTGAGGAACAAAAGCGTTTCGCCGGTCTGGTTTTCTGGCATCGGGCGGCCTTTATGGATATCCGGTCTATTCGAATTTTAAGTCAGCTTTGTTGACATTCCAAGTCCTAACTGGTAGCGAATCGCAGTTTCTGCGTAACTTTATGTCCGCTTCGGACGTAATCCACGCAACAAATGCAAATATTGACCCCGAGGGAGCGACGACAATGGCTGGCTATGATGACCGCGACGGCAAGATCTGGATGGACGGCAAGATGGTTGATTGGCGCGCGGCCAATGTCCATGTGCTGACCCACGCGATGCATTACGCCAGCTCCGTTTTTGAGGGCGAGCGCGCCTATAACGGCAAGATTTTCAAGAGCCGTCAGCATTCCGAGCGTCTGCATTTTTCCGCGGGAGAGCTGGATTTTCAGGTGCCGTGGGCCGTGGATCAGATCGAAGCGGCCAAGGCCGAAGTGCTCAAGGTCAACGGTCACTCGGACGCCTATGTGCGCGCCGTGGCCTGGCGCGGCGCGGGCGAGGATATGGGTGTCGCATCAGCGCGCAACCCCGTCCATCTGGCCATCGCCGCGTGGGAATGGGGTGCGTATTATGGCGATGCCAAGATGAAGGGGGCCAAGCTCGACATCTCCAAATGGAAGCGGCCCTCCCCCGAGACGATCCCGGTCCACGCCAAGGCGGCGGGGCTCTATATGATCTGCACCACGTCCAAACACGCGGCGGAGGCCAAGGGCTGCTCTGACGCGCTTTTCATGGATTATCGCGGCTATGTGGCCGAGGCGACGGGGGCGAATATCTTCTTCGTGAAGGATGGCGAGGTGCATACGCCGCTGGCCGATTGCTTCCTCAACGGGCTGACCCGCCAGACGGTGATCGGGATGCTCAAAGAGCGCGGCGTGACCGTGCACGAGCGCCACATCATGCCCGAGGAAATGGAAGGCTTCGAGCAATGCTGGCTGACCGGAACCGCCGCCGAGGTGACGCCCGTGGGGCAGATCGGGGAGTTTCGGTTTGAGGTCGGTGCACTGACGCGCGAGATCGCGGAAGGCTATGAGGCGCTGGTGCGGGCGTAAGAGCGCCGCGCGGGGGTTCAGACCGATGGCCACCGAGACTGTCGAAGCGTCCAGCCCAGCTTTCTTGCGGGTCTAGAGACCAGACGAGAGAGGGGACAGAAAGTCGTGCACCTTTTGTGTCTTGTCGAGAATATCTGGGCCAGAAATCTCTGCATCAACGGCACCGGCGCCGTCATTGGCCCAGACCGCGCTGGTCAACAGTTGTTTGTTGATGGCCAGCGCGGGCATCGTGCAGAGCAGGGCATCACAAGAAACAATCAAAGGCGCATTTCCCGGATAGGGAGACAGAAACTGGCAACTCAATGTTTCAGTTTCTTGTAGGTCAGCACAAAGAAAGTTCGGGCCTCGCGTGACTTTCGTGTCTGGCATGCCCAGCACCGCGCGATGCGCAACCACGGTCTGTTCGGCCAACGCCACCGGATCGTCAACGGCGAAGACACGCAGTTCAAGCAGAGCTATCTCGGTCTTTTTCGGATCATATTGGATACTCTTGACGACGGGGATCGGGTTGCCGGGACCGTCCTTGGAAACTTCGGGGACGGAAAGGCAAACCGTGCCTTCTGTCAGTAACAAATCCTGACCATCAAAACCTTCGGCGCGAAAGATCGTGCCCCCCCGATGAATTGCCCCATCCCTGCCTTCCAGACCAAAGTCAACAAAGCGAAAAAAGTCCGGACAGCTCTGTGCGGAAGCAGGGCCAGCGCAGAGGATAAACAAAACCGGGGCAATCGCTCTCAGCATCAGGGCCTCTCTGCTACGCCTGGACGAACCTGACAAGTTTAACATGCGCGAACCTGTCGGCTCAAACCGTCATTTGGATGCTCTGCAAACAGCGGGCCAAAGGCTAGAAAAAAGGGGCGCCACCACGGTGCCCCTTTTTTACAATCTGATGTTCTTGCCTCACCCCGGGCTCAGCCCGCGCAATCGCTCGGAGCGCCGCCGGAGCAGCTCAACCGTGGTCAGGAGCAGGATGGATATCACCACGAGGATCGTGGCCACGGCCAGAATGGTGGGCGAGATCTGTTCGCGCAGGCCGGTGAACATCTGCCATGGGAGGGTTTTCTGCGAGGCGGAGCCGACAAAGAGCACAACCACCACTTCGTCAAAGGACGTGATAAACGCGAAAAGCCCGCCCGAGATCACGCCCGGCAGGATCAGCGGCATCTGGATCTTGAAGAAGGTCGTCACAGGGTTCGCGCCCATGGAGGCCGCGGCGCGGGTCAGCGAGCGGTCAAAGCCCACCAACGTGGCCGTCACCGTGATGATCACAAACGGAATCCCAAGCACCGAGTGGGCGAGGATAACCTTCACATATCCCACGAAGTTCTTGTCGAGGCCCATCGTGCCTTCCATGAAATTGCCGATCTTCGAATAGAAGAAGAACATGCCCGTTGCCGAGATAATCAGCGGCACGATCATGGGCGAGATCAAGATTGCCATGATGGCACGACGAAAGGGGACGTGGCTCTGGCTGAGGCCGATTGCGGCCAGCGTGCCCAGCGTGACCGCGATGATCGTGGCAATGGGTGCGATGATCAGCGAGTTCTTGAAGCTGCGCTGCCATTCGGAGTTGGTGAAGAAGTCCTGATAGTGCTTCAGGCTATAACCCGCAGGGTCGAAGCGCAGCATCTCTGGTGTGAAGGTGAAGAAATTCTCGGCGTTGAAGCTGAGTGGGATCACCACGAGAATGGGCGTGATCAGGAAAATGAAGATGATCGCACAGATCACGCGGAAGGCGTAATACCAGACGCGCTGGCCGAAAGTGGCGTAGATGGGCAAGCTCATATCAGTTTATCCCAATTTCACGTTGTCGATGCCGACGATCTTGTCATAGGCCCAATAGAGAACGAGGACCGCCACCAGAAGGATCGTGCCCAAGGCCGCCGCCAGGCCCCAGTTGAGCGAGGACGAGATGTGGAAGGCGATCCGGTTGGAGATGAACACACCCTTGGTGCCGCCGACGATCTCGGGCGTGATGTAATAGCCGATGGAGAGGATGAAGACGAGGATGGACCCCGCGCCGATGCCCGGAATGGATTGCGGGAAATAGACGCGCCAGAAGGCGGTCCAGTTGGTCGCACCCAATGACTTTGCCGCTCGCAGATAGGTCGGGTTGATTGTCTGCATCACCGAATACATCGGTAGGATCATGAAAGGCAGCAGGATATGCGTCATAGCGATGATCGTGCCAGTCTCGTTATTGATCAGGATGAGCCGGTTATCGTCCGCCACAAGGCCGATCCAGACGAGCACATCGTTGATCACCCCTTGCTGTTGCAGCATCACTTTCCACGCCGAGGTGCGCACCAGAAGCGACGTCCAGAAGGGCAAGAGCACAAGGATCATCAGCACGTTAGCTTGCCGCATCGGCAGATTGGCCAGAAGCCATGCAATTGGATAGCCCAGCAAGATGCACGAGAACATGATGGTCAGCGACATGATCAACGTCCGGACAAAGAGCGTGATCAGGACCTGGCGATCTTCGGGCTGCATCTCGATCCCGGTGGGCGTCTTTTGCATATCCACGGCGTTCAAAAAATACCCGCTTGTGTAGGGCCCGGAATGGATTTGGATCGTGCGCCAGGTCTCGATATTGACCCAGTCCTCGTCCATTTCGCCAAAAATCTCGGTGTAATTCGGCATTGGCAGACCCGCCGCCTGAAGCGCGCGCAGATCATCGGCGCCAGGGCCGTTATAGCCGCTGAGATCGGCGGTGGTCAGATCATCGGCGAGGGCCACAAAAAGCGATTCAAACGGGCGCGTGGCGGACAGATCAGTCTCTTCAATGAGGGAGGTAAAAATCGCAAAGGCAGTATATTCGCGCGCCGTGAGGGGCAAAAGGGCGGAGATGTCCTGTGACGGAGCGAAGGCAAGCTGGCCGCGCGGGGCTTGGCCGTCCAACCGGTAAATCCGGCTCTTTTGGGCCTTCACGAGGGCTGCGTCAGGTGTTGCTCCTTTTGCACCGGTCATCACGCTTTGCCATGTTGCACCGTCCCCCCATGCCTCATCAACAGCGAGAAAGAGTTTCCGGTAGTCTTTGCCCGCATCATCAAGCTTGCGGCCTGATTGGCGAAAAAGCGAGGATATGCCCGTGCTTTCGTAATTCAGACGCGATCCAAGGCGGGTGTGGCGCTTCAACTCCGCGGCGAGGAACATGTCATGGTAGAGAGCGCGGAAAACCGGCTCGGGCGGCAAATCCTCAGATGCACCATCCCATTTGGCCAATTCATCAGTAGTGTTAGGCAGCGTGTTCTCAACGATCTGATTCTCGACCGACCGGAACAGCATATCGCCGATTGGCATGATGAAGCTGAGCATCACGAAGAGCAAAAGGGGTGCGATCAGGGCCATCGCGCGCACTTTTTGCACCCTCAGGGCGCGGTTCAGGCTGCGCTTGAGCGGGGTGCCGTCGGCGGCCAAAACGGGGGCTTTTGATGCGGTCGTGCTCATATCTCAGAGGCCTTTGGCGGGTGCCACACAGCGGTCTGCACAAGGCAGAGCGGTGGCAGATGAAAAGCTGAGAAAGATCGCAGGCGTCTGATACGTCAAAGCGCTGTCCCTTCCCGTGGTGCGGCCCGTTTCAGGCTCAGGTTTGTTGGTGGGGATGCGGCCCCGGTCCCTTTCGGGATCATCTGGGGCCGCATCCTGTATCATATTAGCCGGATGGGCTGATTATTGTGCGAGCCACGCCTGGAATTTGGCGTCCATGTCGTCGCGGTAATCCGCCCAGAACTCATAGTTGTAGAGGAACGTGTTGGCCGCGTTGTTCGGATCGGTCGGCATGTGTGGTGCCATGTCGATACCCAGCTCGGCATGCTGACCCACCAAAGGTGCAGAGGACTTGCGTGCAGGACCATAGCTGATCCATTTGGCTTGATCGGCCAGACGCTGCGTGTCTGTCGCGAACATGATGTAGTCCAGTGCGCGGGCCTGACGCTCGGGGCTCAGACCTGTGGGGATGATCCAACCGTCAAGGTCGAACACCTGTGCGTCCCAGAGCATTGCGACCGGCTGACCCTGCTCTTCGATCAGGCTGAAGAGACGGCCATTATAGGTCGAACCCATCACGACTTCGCCATCGGCCAGAAGCTGGGGTGTATCCGCACCAGCGGACCACCAGATCACTTCGTCCTTGATCGTGTCGAGCTTGGCCAGAGCCTGGTTTTGGCCCTCTTCGGTCGCCAAAACGTCATAAACGTCTTCCTTGGCGACGCCGTCACACAACAGAGCCCATTCCATGTTGTTGATTGGGCGCTTTTCCAGGCTCCGCTTGCCGGGGTAGGTTTCGAGGTCGAACACGTCACAAATCTTGGTGGGCGGTGTGTCGCCAACCATGTCGGTGCGATAGCCGAAGGTCGTCGAATAGACGATCTGCGGGATGTAGCAATCGGAGACCAGCAGGTCGCCGAAATCTTCCGTGGCGGGTGTCCCATCGGGTGCAGGGGCCAGCATGGTATCGAAGTCGATTTCCATCGCAAGACCTTCGTCGCACAGACGAAGGGCATCGGCGGCAACAACGTCGACCACATCCCATGTGATGTTGCCCGCTTCGTTCATGGCACGCAGTTTGGCCACGGCTTCGGCAGAGCTGTCATCGTTGATGATGGTCACGCCAGTCATCTCGGAATAGGGCGTGTGATACGCGTTCTGCTGCGACTTGGTGTAGGCACCGCCCCAGCTGACGATGGTCATTTCCATCGGCATGTCCTGAGCGACGGCCATACCAGCCGCAACCGTCAGTGCCGTGGTGGCCATGAGTGATTTACGAAGTTTCATTTTAGTCTCCCTAAGTAATCCCGTTATTTGCTTTGTGAGGCCCCTGCCACGGGTTGGGCGTGGCGCCTCTATTTAATCGAGCTCTACCTTGCAGAGCCGCGATATTCTTATCACCTATTACGCTTCAAGCGCGCGGCAATCCTCGGGCAACCAGCCGATATCGATCTGCTCACCCGGCTGCATCCGGCGTTGGTCGGGCGCGTTGCGGGTTTTCACGATGAACTCGTCATTTCCAGCCACCCGGAGCCGGGTGCGGAAAATGTCGCCCATATAGATAAATTCCAGCACTTCCGCCTTGAGCGTATGTGCCCCCGCCTTGAGACGGGTCTTGTCCACTTCAACGCGCTCGGGGCGGATGGACACGCGGGTGCGCGCACCGACCTCGCTGACGTTTACGGGCTTGGCTTGAATGACCTCGCCCCCATCCAGCTCGACCAGAGCCACGCCGGATTTGATCTCTTTGATCGTGCCCATCATCGTATTGTTCTCACCGATGAACTGCGCGACAAAACTGTTTTCCGGCTCTTCATAGAGCTGATCGGGTGGCGCAATCTGTTGAATCCGGCCATCGTCGAACACCGCGACCCGGTCCGACATGGTGAGCGCCTCGGTCTGATCGTGCGTCACGTAAACCGTGGTGATCCCGAGATTGTGGGCCAGATGCGTGATCTCGAATTGCATCTTCTCCCGAAGCTGCTTGTCCAGAGCGCCCAAAGGCTCGTCCATCAGCACCAGCTCAGGTTCGAACACCAGCGCGCGCGCCAGGGCGACACGTTGCTGCTGACCCCCCGAAAGCTGCGACGGACGGCGGCCTCCAAAATCGCCCATCTCGACCATTTCAAGGGCGCGTTTGACCTTGGCCTCGCGGTCGGACTTGTCGATCTTGCGCACCTCAAGCGGAAAGGCGAGGTTTTCCGCAATCGTCATATGCGGGAACAGAGCGTAATTCTGAAACACCATGCCGATGCCGCGTTTGTGCGGCGGGATGTTGTTGATCGAGTTGCCATCGAGCCGGATGTCGCCGTGGGTAGCGGTCTCGAACCCTGCAAGCATCATCAGGCAGGTTGTCTTGCCGGAGCCAGAGGGCCCAAGCATCGTGAGGAACTCACCCTTTGGAATGTTCAGGTTCAGGTCCTTTACGACCAGCGTTTCGCCATCGTAACTTTTTTGCACACGTTCGAATTCTACGAACGCATCGCTGCTGTTGGATGCGGCCAAAGTAGGCTCCCTGAGTTTATCATTCGCGATTACTTCGCGTTCACCGAGCAACCTAATGCACGGCTATGGATATTTGCAACCAATCCTGTGCAGTTTGGGAAATTGAGGAAACCGGGCATAGTAAGCCCTTGGAAATTCGCGATGAATTTTCGCAGTTTTTTCAAGCGGTGCCCAAAATTACAGCGCTTTGGGAGAATCAACGCATGCCCGTGCACCCGTTTCTGCGCGGTTCGGCATGGCGCGCCCTCCATTCAGGGCGCGCCAGAAGAGGCCTTAAGCAGCCTTCAACATGCCTTCTGACTTGAGGTGCTTGTAGGTCAGATCAAGTGCGATACGCGCCCGCTTGGCCAGCGTCGTGATCTCTTCGGGTGTGATCACCAAAGGGGGCGAAATCACCATGCGGTCGCCCACATGGCGCATCACCAGCCCGTTCTTGAAACAGTTCTCGCGGCAAATGAGGCCGACGGCCCCGGATTTGGAGGCGAATTTCGCCCGGCTTTCCTTGTCCGGTGTCATCACCAGCGAGCCCAGCAACCCCACCACGCTCGTATCACCCACCAGCGGATGATCGGCGAGGCCGTGCCATGCTTCGGCCAGGAGCGGCCCGGTTGTCGAGCCCGCACGCTCCACCAGACCTTCCTCCTCCAGAATGCGGATATTCTCCAGCGCCACGGCGCAGGACACTGGATGGCCCGAATAGGTGTAGCCATGGGAAAATTCGCAATCATCCATGACGGCCGCGACCTCGTCGGTCACGATCGAGGCTGCGATCGGCGCATAGCCCGAGCTGAGCCCCTTGGCGACGGTCATGATGTCAGGGCGGATGTTCAGTGTCTGGCTGCCGAACCACTTGCCGGTGCGTCCAAAGCCGCAGATCACTTCATCGGCGATCAGAAGGATGTCATGGGCGTCGCAGATGCGCTGAATCTCGGGCCAGTAGGTGCTGGGCGGGATGATCACGCCGCCCGCGCCCTGAATGGGCTCGGCGATGAAAGCCGCGACGCGGTTCTCGCCCAGCTCTTCGATGGCTTTCTCAAGCTGGCGCGCGCGCTCAAGCCCGAACTCCTCGGGGCTCATGTCGCCACCTTCCATCCACCAATCGGGTTGGTCGATATGGTGGATATTGCCGATGGGCAGGCCGCCCTGCTCGTGCATGTAGGTCATGCCACCCAAGCTGCCGCTGCCCATGGACGAACCATGATAGGCGTTCTTGCGGCTGATGATGATGTTCTTTTCGGGATGCCCCTTTTCGGCCCAATAGGTGCGCACGAGGCGGATATTCGTGTCATTCGCCTCGGAGCCGGAATTGGCGAAAAAGACGTGGTTGAGCGGGCCCGGGGCCAGCTCGGCCAGCTTCGTGCTGAGCGCGATGGCGGGCACGTGGGTGGTCTGGAAGAACGTGTTGTAATAGGGCAGCTCGCGCATCTGGCGCGCGGCGACCTCGGCAGGCTCGGTGCGGCCATAGCCGATATTGACGCACCAAAGCCCCGCCATGCCATCGAGATAATCGTTGCCCTCGCTGTCGGTGAGGGTCACGCCCTTGGCGCGGGTCACGATGCGCACGCCCTTCTTGGCCAGATCAGTGTTATGCGTAAACGGGTGCATGTGATGCGCGCTGTCGAGGGCACGAAGCTCCTCGGTTGGCATGTGGTTGGTGATCATGTTCATGAGCGGAGCCTTTCGCAGCGTTGCGGCCCCCCGCAGTCGGGAGGTTTCACGTCCAAAATATGATCAAATCCCGGGAAGTCAATCGAATCAAACCACCACGTTCAGCTTGCGGCGATCGGCGGCTCCAGCGACAGGCGCAATTGTTCCATACCCTGACGCACATCGCGCCCGATGGCCTCGGCCGCCGCGTCCGCGTCGGCAACCCGCAATGCCTCAATCGCAGCCTTGTGATTGTCGGGCAGGTTCTGCGTGCCCATCCGCCCGCACACGACACGCATCGACGGCCCAAACCTGAGCCAAAGCCCCTCGGCAAGCTCCGCCAGCAAAGGCGAGGCCGCCAGCGCGTAGAGCATCATGTGAAACTCATAATTGCCTTTCAGATAAGCGCGCAGATCGCCCCGACGGATCGCAAGATCAAGAGCCGTGTCAATCTCGGCAAGCTGGTCCGCTTGATCCGCGCTGACGGCAAGAGCGGCGCGGCGGATAAGATATGGGTCAAGCCACTCACGCGCCACAATCATTTCGTCGATATCGCCTGCTTTCAAAAGTGGCACGGAGACCCGGCGATTGCCCTGAAATTCCAACGCGCCCTGAGATGTCAGGCGCCGGATCGCCTCGCGCACCGGCGTCATGCCCGCGCCCAGTTCGGCGGTGAGGCCCTGAATGGTCACCGCCTGACCCGGTGTGAGATCACCAAACAAGATCATCTCGCGCAGGCGGCGGTAAATCAGCTCATGCGCGGGAAGCCCGGTCTCGGCTATGCCCTCGTCATGCAAGTTTTCCGCTCGTTGCTGCATCAACCCTTACCTTTCATGCTTGGCACGCCCGCCTCGTGGCTTGTCAGCGTAACGGCTGCATGAAAGCATTACCATATTGCGCTTACTTTGAAACATGATCAAATGTAGCATACCGGCAGAAGAAATCTGCCCATATCGGGAGAAAAAATGAAAACGACCTTTCTGACCACCACAGCCGCCCTTGCGCTGGCCGCCGCCACAGCCGGCGCCGAAGAGGTGCGTGTGTACAACTGGTCCGATTACATCGACGAGGCGCTGCTGGAGAAATTCGAGGCCGAGACGGGCATCGAGCTGATCTATGGCGTCTTTGACAGCAACGAGGTTCTGGAGACCAAAATGCTCGCCGGTGGCGCAGGCTATGACGTGGTTGTCCCATCAGGCACCTTTCTGCAACGGCAGATCACCGCAGGCGCGTTTCAGAAACTGGACCTGAGCAAACTGCCCAACCACGCCAATATGTGGGATGTGGTCGAAGCGCGCACGGCGCAGTATGACCCCGGCAACGAGTATTCCATCAACTACATGTGGGGCACCACCGGCATCGGCGTGAACGTGGGCAAGGTGACCGAACTTCTGGGCGAGGACGCGCCAATGGGTTCGCTCGATCTGATTTTTGATCCGGCGAACATGGAGAAGCTGGCCACTTGCGGCGTGCATTTCCTGGATGCGCCTGCCGAGATGATCCCCGCTGCGCTGAAATATATCGGCGAGGATCCCGACAGCCAAGATCCCGAAATTATCGCGAAGGCCGAGCCTGTTCTGATGGGCGTCCGCGAATATGTGACCAAATTCCACAGCTCGGAATATATCAACGCGCTGGCCAATGGCGACATCTGCGTCGCCTTCGGGTGGTCCGGCGATATCCTTCAGGCGCGTGACCGCGCGGCAGAGGCAGATAACGGCGTCGAGATCGCGTATAATGCGCTCTCCGAGGGCGCTCTGATGTGGTTCGACCAAATGGCGATCCCAGTGGACGCGCCAAACCCGGATGCGGCCCACGTGTTTCTGAACTTCATCATGGATGCGCAGAACATGGCCGATGCTTCGAACTACGTCTATTACGCAAACGGCAATGAGGCCTCCAAGCCCCTGCTGTCCGAGGACGTGATCGGCGATCCGGCGATCTATCCCGACGAGGCGACGCTGGAGAATCTCTACACCACCACGCCCTATGGCCCCAAAGTGCAGCGTGTCGTCACGCGCATGTGGACCAAGATCAAATCGGGCGTCTGATGCCTCTTGGCCCGCGGCGGATCACACCGGCGCGGGCTTTTTTCCGGCCCATCGCGGCCTTGGGGGACTGTTTGCATGAGCCAGATCACTTTCGAGCCGTGGAATGATCCGAGCGCCAAGCCTCTGATTGAATTCAAAGGTGTGACCAAGCGTTTCGGTGATTTTACCGCGATTGATAACCAGACCTTCGATATCTACGAAAAAGAGTTCTTCGCACTGCTCGGCCCCTCCGGCTGTGGCAAGACCACGATGATGCGGATGCTCGCCAGGTTCGAGACCCCCACAAGCGGCAAGATCCTTCTGTCGGGACAGGATATCGCGCCTATCCCGCCCAACAAACGTGCCGTGAACATGATGTTTCAGTCCTACGCGCTCTTCCCGCATCTGTCAGTGTGGGAGAATATCGCATTCGGCCTCAAACGTGGCACGATGCCAAAGGACGAGATCGCGGCACGGGTGGAGCAGATGCTCAAGCTGACCCGGTTGGAGAAGTTCGCCCAGCGCAAACCACACCAGATTTCTGGCGGCCAGAGACAGCGCGTGGCCCTCGCCCGCAGCCTCGCCAAAGCGCCAAAACTTCTCTTGCTGGACGAGCCCTTGGGCGCGCTGGATGCCAAACTGCGGCAAGATACGCAGTTTGAGCTGATGGACATCCAAGAAAAAACCGGCACCACATTCGTCATCGTCACCCATGATCAGGAAGAGGCGATGACCGTTGCCTCCCGCGTGGCCGTGATGGATGACGGGCGCATCATTCAGGCCGATACGCCCGCCCATATCTATGAGATGCCCGGCTCCGTCTATGTCGCCGATTTCATCGGAGATGTGACGATCTTTGAAGGCCGCGCAAAACGGGCGGAGGGCGGCTATGACATCGCCTTTGCCGAAGGGCATGACAGCCTTTTCGCCGCCTCCGATCTGGATCTGAGCGAGGGCCAGACCGCCTATCTCGCCATTCGCCCGGAGAAGGTGATGATCACGCCTGAGCGGCCCGAGGGCGCACGCAACGCTCTGAAGGGGAAAATCCTCGATATCGCTTATCTGGGGAACCTCTCGACCTATCACGTCGCCCTCTCAAACGGGCAGGTCGTGAAGGCTCAGACCGCCAATACACGTCGCCTCGCCAACCGGCCATTCACATGGGAGGATAGCGTCTGGGTGTCGTGGACCGACACCGCCGCCGTCCTTCTGGAGCGCTGAGGGGGATGCGCCGCTTCGCCCTCATCATCGTGCCTTATGCGTGGTTGGTGGCACTTTTCCTCGTGCCCTTCCTCATCGTGGTCAAAATCAGTCTCAGCGATCCCGCGCTTGCCATTCCACCCTATACGCCGACGCTCGATCTGGCGGCGGGATGGGCCGGGGTGCGAGAGTTCTTCGCCGATCTGGATATGGAGAATTTCACCTTCCTGACGACGGATGATCTCTACTGGAAGGCGTATCTGTCATCGCTCCAGATTGCGCTGATCTCCACCCTGCTGACCCTGGCCGTGGGCTATCCCATCGCCTATGCGATGGCGCGCGCACCGGATCATTGGCGGCCCACGCTTTTGATGCTGGTGATCTTGCCCTTCTGGACCAGCTTTTTGATCCGGGTCTATTCATGGATGGGGATTCTCTCGACCGAGGGATATCTCAACCAACTCCTGCTCGGCATGGGCGTGATCTCCGAGCCGCTGACGATCCTCAACACCAATACGGCCGTTTATATCGGCATCGTCTATACCTACCTGCCCTTCATGATCCTGCCGATTTACTCCGCGCTGGAGCGGATGGACGACCCCCTCCTCGAGGCAGCCGAGGATCTGGGATGCTCGCGCCTCACGGCGTTCTGGCTCGTCACCATCCCACTGAGCAAAAACGGCATCATCGCCGGGTGTTTTCTCGTGTTCATCCCCGCGCTGGGCGAGTTTGTGATCCCCTCACTTCTGGGTGGGTCCGATACGCTGATGATCGGCAAAATCCTTTGGGAGGAGTTCTTCAATAACCGCGATTGGCCCGTGGCGTCGGCTGTGGCGGTGGTGCTTTTGTTGATCCTGATCATCCCCATCGTGCTTTTCCAGCGCAATGAGCAAAAGCAGCGGGAGATGGACGGATGAGACGGTTCAGCTGGTTCAACGCCACTTCCCTTTCGCTTGGCTTTGCATTTCTCTATCTGCCGATGCTGATCTTGATCATCTACAGCTTCAACGAGAGCAAGCTGGTCACGGTCTGGGGCGGGTTCTCGACCAAATGGTACGGAGAGTTGCTGGGCAATGAGGCGTTTCTGGACGCCGCGTGGGTCACCATTCAGGTGGCCGTGATCAGCTCCACCATCGCCACCCTACTGGGCACGATGGCGGCCTATGTGCTGGTGCGCGCCGGGCGGTTTGCCGGGCGCACGCTTTTTTCCGGGATGATCTATGCGCCCTTGGTGATGCCCGAGGTGATCACAGGCCTGTCGCTTCTCTTGCTCTTCATCGGGATCGGGCTTGATCGGGGTATCCTCACGATCATCCTCGCACATACCACATTCTCGATGTGCTTCGTCTCGGTTGTCGTCTCCTCGCGCCTCGTCAGCTTCGATCGCTCATTGGAGGAGGCCGCGCTCGATCTTGGCTGCTCGCCCTTCTCCGCATTCCGGCTGGTCACCTTGCCCATCATCGCGCCAGCAGTCATTTCGGGCTGGCTTTTGGCCTTCACGCTCAGCCTTGATGATCTGGTGATCGCCTCCTTCACCGCCGGCCCCTCGGCCACGACCCTGCCGATCAAGATCTTCTCCGCCGTGCGCCTCGGCGTCAGCCCCGAGATCAACGCGCTGTCGACCCTGATGATCGCTGTTGTCACTGTCGGTGTGATCTCCGCCTCGCTCATCTCCAAGCGCCAATTGATGCGCCAACAAGCGGACGAACGAGAGGCGGAACGCGCATGAAACGTATCTTCCCGCCCCACGCCTATGGCGAAGTGCCGCGCGAGAACTGCTACTGGCCCAGCACGCTGGACCGCGAGGCAAGCCCGCCTGCGCGTGGCACGCTGAGCGCGGATGTGGCCATTATCGGCGCGGGGTTCACGGGGCTATCGGCAGCACTGCATCTGGCGCAGGACGGTGCGGATGTGATCGTGCTGGAGGCGCAAGACGTGGGCTGGGGTGCCTCGGGGCGCAATGGTGGGTTTTGCTGTCTTGGCGGGTCGGCGGCGTCTGAGACGATCCTGCGGCGCATGTATGGCGAGGATGCCCGCCGCGAATGGTGCGAAGGCGAGATGGCAGCCGTCACTCTGGCCGAGGGTCTGATCAACAGCAATGGCCTCGACGTAGACCGCCACTCAGACGGTGAAACGATGCTGGCCGACAGCCCAAAAGCCGCGCGCGGCTTTGAGGATGCGGCCAAGAAAGTCCGCCGCGACTACGGTCTGGAGGCGGAGGTAATCCCCGGCAATCAGC
>JBASXE010000409.1:0-2173 GCA_049276875.1 Roseovarius sp.
GGCGCGGGCATGGGTCGATGGCAGCTGGCAGGCTAGCCTCATTCATACACCAAAGCGCCGTCTCGGGCAAACAGCCGAGATCGAGCACATGACTATCGAAAACACACCAATGACGCCTGACAAAAGCGAGGCTGAGAAATTCTTGGCAGCGCTCGACCCGTCAGCGCAGCAATTCACCTTTCAGACGTTCGATGACAATTACGACCGACGAGACAAGTCATTAGCCAGGGTATTCAACGGCACCCTGGACCAGTATTTCGACACTCTAGCGGCATATTCTGCGCGCGGCGCAGGCATATTTGTTACGATGAACTAGACAGACTTGCGGGGGCGCGAAAAGCACAATGTTACGCGCATCCGTGCGGTGTTTGTTGACACTGACGGTGCGCCTCAAGGGCCGATAGATGCAGCCATTCCTCACATCGTCGTGGAGAGCAGCCCCGACAAATATCATGATTACTGGTTGGTGAAAGACTGTCCGATTGAGGCTTTCACGCCGTATCAGATCAAATTGAGCGAGATTTATGGAACTGATGATGGCGTAAAAGATTTGCCTCGAGTGCTACGCCTCCCCGGCTTTGTTCACCAGAAAATCGACAGCAAAAAAGGCCTCATCGGCACGCCGTTCATGGTCAAAGTGATTGATTGTTCAACTGCCATCTTTGGGGGCGACCCATGGCTCGGACGCGCGAAGATTATTGATGCAGCCTACGCGGCCAAAGTGCCCCCTAAGCCTCTCTCTGAGCAAGCTACAGCGGCCATTCAGCCGCCTTCAGGCGCTGGCATCAAGATCGACACAGGTGGCGGCTAACATGCGGTCTCAGAGACGACGCCGGATGAGGCTGCGGAGATTGTCTCTTGGATCGATGCTGATGACTATCACACTTGGATTAAGGTTCTCGGTGCGCTGTATGAAAAAGGTGACCACATGCTGCGTGTTGCCGAGGAGTGGTCGGCCACGTCGGCGAAGTATCGCGCGGGTGAAGTGGCGCAGAGGTGGCGCACCTTTAAGCCGAGCAACGGCAACGTCTGGAATTCCGTGTGCCGGATGGCCGAAGCAAATGGTGCTGATCTAAAAGCTATCGCGCGCGAGCATAAGGCCGTCGCATCGTCGGCACCGAATAAAAGCAAAGACACGGTAAACGACGCGCGTTCCGAAGGTTCTGCCAAGATTGCCGAGCAGATCGACAGCTTCAAGGCTGGCATCTTCCGGGCCTGCGATCTGGACGGCCAGCCCGTGCCTGAGCGCGTTTGGCATGTGCATGATCTGATCCCGGCCAATACCGTGACGCTGCTCAGCGGCGATGGCGGCACCGGCAAGAGCCTCTGCGCATTGCAGTTGGCCGTCAGCACTGCCTTGCAGCGCCCGTGGCTGGGCCTTGCAGTGCGGCATGGCAAGGCCGTCTATCTGAGCGCTGAGGATGACAAAGCCGAACTGCATCGCCGCCTTGCCGACATCACACGGGCCGAGAACGCCACCCTCGCTGATCTGGGCGATCTGACGCTTCGCAGCCTTGCAGGCGAGGATGCTTTGCTTGCCACTGTCGCCAAGGGCGGCACATTGCAGGCGACGCCGTTGCTCGAGGCAGTCGAACAACTGTTGCAGCATGACTGCCCCGACTTGTTGGTGCTCGACACCTTGGCCGACTACTTCCCGGGCGACGAGAACAATCGGGCGCAGGCGCGGCAATTCGTAGGATTGCTGCGCGGCCTTGCAATCAATCATCGTTGCGCCGTGGTCATGCTGGCGCATCCGTCTTTGCACGGCATTGCTTCTGGAACAGGCACCAGTGGTTCAACTGGTTGGAACAATTCCGTTCGCAGCCGCCTCTACCTAAGTCGGATTTTGGATAAAGGGTATGAGCAAAACCCCGACGCTCGAGTGCTGTCTGTGATGAAGTCAAATTACAGCGGCATAGGCCGCGAGATCGCCCTGACTTGGCAAAACGGTGTCTTCGTTGCCGATGCACCAGTAACAGGGTTGGACCGCATGGCGGCCATCGCAAAAGCGGAGCGCGTGTTTCTGAGCTTGCTGCGTTTGTTCACCGAGCAAGGCCGCAACGTAAATCACGCAGGTGGACCAAACTACGCTCCCTCTCTGTTTGCGGAACATCCCGAGCGTGAGGGGATGACGAAACGGGTGCTCAAGACCGCGATGGATAGCCTCCTGCGC
>JBASXE010000410.1:0-2347 GCA_049276875.1 Roseovarius sp.
CATGGGCTCAGCATACCTGGCGGCTCTGCCCAATGAGCGAAGCGGTCGGCGGAACGCAGGTCTCGAAAACATGCTCCAAAGCCGCTTTCGCATGTCGCCAGGTCATCCTGCGTCCCCCAGGATCAAGAGAAGGAGGATTGCAACCAAAGGCGATACCAGCAGACTAACCAGGACCCAAGCGGTCATGTCGGAGATCATCACATGGACAAGCCCGCTATGGCAGTGAGCATCCGGTTCCCGTCCATTTCGCAAGATGCTGCACCGGGCAGGAAAGTCTTACAAAGACTCGCACTTCGCTGTCGCCGCTACATGGCCGTGGATCTCCTCTAAGTTGGCGAACGTCAACCGCGCGTCATGAGCGAAGGTAGAAAGGTTGCGATCTGTGGGAACAGGATCAAGAGAAGCGTCGCCAGCACGAGAACAAGGAAAAACGGGAAGGCCATCTTGGCGACCGTCAGCAGGTCATGGCGTGTCATCGCCTGCAGGATGAACAAGTTTATCCCTACGGGCGGCGTGATCTGCGACATCTCGATCACGACAACGAGGTAGATACCAAACCAGATCAGATCGATCCCTGCGGCCTGCACCATCGGCATGATCACGGATGCGGTCAGTACCACGATCGAAATTCCGTCCAGAAAACACCCCAGCACGATGAACAGAAGGGTCAGCGCCAACAGAAGTTCGATCTGGCTGAGATCGAAGGAGCCGACCCAGGATGCCAGCGTGCGCGGGATCCCGGTAAACCCCATCGCGACGGACAGGAAGGCAGCCCCCGCTAGAATAAGAGTGATCATGCAGGTCGAACGGGTCGCCCCTGCCACGCTTTCGACGAACGAGTCTTTGGTCAGAGTGCGCGACAGCGCCGACAAGATCAGTGCGCCCAAAACGCCGACGGCGGCAGCTTCGGTGGGCGTGGCGAAGCCCGCGTAGATCGAGCCGATGACGGCCACGATAAGCCCCAACATCGGAAACAGGCCAGCGGTCGCGCGGATGCGTTGCACGATCGGCATGCGTGGCTCGGCCGGTGGCGTGCGGTCCGGATGAACCAGCGACCAGGCCATGATGTAGCCCATGAACAGGAGCATGAGCATCAGCCCCGGCAGAACGCCGGCGATGAACAGCCGGCTGATCGAGACTTCGGCGGCCACGCCGTAGACGATCAGGATGATCGAGGGTGGGATCAGAAAGCCCAGCGTGGCAGAGCCCGCCAGGCTGCCGACGATCATTCTTTGATCGTAGTTTCGCTTCTCGAGTTCCGGAATGGTGATCCGCCCGATTGTCGCCGTGGTCGCTGCGGACGAGCCCGAGACTGCGGCAAACAAACCGCAGCTTGCGACGTTAACGTGCAGCAGGCGGCCCGGCAGCACGCTCAGCCATGGGGCAAGCCCCTTGAACATGTTGGCGGCCAGACTGGTGCGGTAGAGTATCTCGCCCATCCAGATGAATAGTGGCAGCGCGGTCAGTGCCCATGAATAGGACTGGCCCCAGATCGTCGTCGCCATGATTGCTCCGGCGGGCGCGCCGGAAAACAAGGCAATGCCGAGAAATCCTACGATCATCAGCGCAAGTGCCACCCAGATTCCAAGCGCGAGCAATGCGAGCATGGTCCCGATCAGAAAAAGAGTTACGAGATTAGGGTCCATAGGGCACATATCTCCGCTGGTGTGACGTCAGGGACGATTGAGCTGGAGTAAGATACCCCTGCTTCTTGGAGGGGAGAGCTGCGCTTTGAGACGGCCAGGCTGGCGCGGAAGGATACAATACACTCATCCTGATTGTGCCGGATCGTCGTTGGCAACCTTTTGTGTTTCGTTGCGAAGCTCGGATTGGCTGAAGGTGGGTTCGCGGCCTGTAAGCGCACGTACAAGGTCTTCGATGAGGGCAATTCCGAACAGCGTCACACCTGCGGCCATGCCAATCTGCGGCAGCCAGAGAGGCACCGGTACAAGGCCCGATGTCACCTCGCCGCGTGTGAAGTTCTGGAAAACCATGGCCAAGGTATGCCAGGCAAGCAGGAGCGTGATCGCCGCAGCAGTCGCCAGTGCCAGGGAAAGCAGAAACTGTCCCGCCAGGCCTTGAAATCCGCGCACGAAGAGTGTCACGCGAATGTGGCTGCCGTGACGAAAGCTGTATGCAAGGCCAAGGAACGAGGTCGCTGCCAGGCAGAAGCCTGCAAACTCGTCAGCCGAGGGGATGATCGTGCCGAGTTGCCGTGCCACGATCTGCGCGGAGACGATCACGCAGATTGCCACCAGGAACACACCTGCCAAGACGCCGGCAGCCCGGTAGATTGCGTCAAGAGCGCGCGTGATCATCACTGTCCTTCCTCTTGCATGCGTTGGAC
>JBASXE010000411.1:0-1909 GCA_049276875.1 Roseovarius sp.
GGAGGCCCTTAACGGATCACCCTTTGCGCTTCAGGCCGTCGCGGCCTGCGTGATCGCCGGCGTGTCGTTGTTTGGCGGTGCAGGTAAGGTCCGGGACGTCTTCTTTGGGGCTGTCTTCATCGTGATATTGACCAACGGGATGAACCTGATCCGCGTGGAATCCTACGTGCAGCAGATCGTCTTGGGCGCTATTTTGATCCTCGCACTTGTAGCCGATCAAATCCGTACCCGCATGTTGGCGAGCTGACTCATGACTGATGCAGTCCTTTCCAACAAAGATGTCGTGGCCAAGTTCATCGCCATCGTGTTCAACGGCCACCACGTCGATGAGGGCGCGGAGGCCTGCATTGGCCCTACATATCGGCAACACAATCCAGATGTCGCCGACGGCCGGGATGCGTTCATCGCCAGCTTCAAGGATTTTTTTGCGCAACACCCGCAGTCTACCTTCGACGTTAAGCGAATGTTTGAGGAAGGGGATCACGTGACCGTTCATGCCCATTGGAAGTTCCACCCCGATGATCGCGGCTATGCCGTGATGGACATTTTCCGCTTGGAGAACGGCAAGATCGTCGAGCATTGGGATGCGGTTCAGCCGATCCCGGAAACGCTCGCTCATTCAAACACAATGTTCTGAGGTCCTACATGGAATTCCCCGATATCCTGAACCTGATAGGCCGTCTCGCGGTCGCCTTCTATTTTTTGTGGGCGGTTACATTCAACATTCAAGCCAAGGGCCATCACTTGGCCGAATTCAAACGCATCGGTGCCCCTGCAGGCGAGCTGTTGTTCTGGGGAGGCATCGCTTTGTCCGTCGTTGGTGCCGCGCTTCTGATCTACACACCAACGGCGTGGATCGGGGCGGCTCTGCTTATCGTCTTCACCCTATCCGCCGACGCCATGTTTCATCGCTACTGGACCTACAAAGATCCCGGTGAGATCGTGATGCATAAATTCTTCCTGTTCGAGCACGTCGCCTTGGTTGGCGGCATGATCGGGTTAGCTGCGGGGACGTTGTGACAGTTCTTTCATCAGAGACCAAAGTCAAGCTTGAGGGGGTCAGTATCTCGACCCTCTCGACGGTGCTATTCATGCGTGGACTCCGCAACCGTGTCATGCAGGGAGTAATGCCTGTGAACCCTGGTGCCACGCGCCTCGTCGCGCCCGCCTTCACGCTGCGCTTCATTCCGGCGCGCGAAGACCTCGATACGATGGCGGAATACGCCAAGGAAAGCCACGTTCAGCGTCGCGCCATGGAGGAATGCCCTGAGGGTCATGTCCTCGTCATTGATGCGATGGGCGAGACCCGCGCAGCGTCATCGGGCGATATCTTGTTGTCGCGGCTAAAGGCGCGCGGGTGTGCCGGGGCCATCACCGATGGCGGCTTTCGCGATACCGCAGACATCATCGCCCTGGGCTTCCCTGCGTTCCAAGCAGCAACCGCAGTTTCCTCTAGCCCGATCCACCTGCACCCGGCTGATCTGAACCTTCCTATCGGCTGCGGAGGCGTCGCCGTTTATCCGGGCGATATCATCGTGACTGACACAGATGGGGCGATTGTGATCCCTGCCCATTTGGTCGACGAAGTCGCCGAACAGGCCGCTGGAATGACAGCTTACGAGGAATTTGCGGCTGCACAGGTCGCTGAAGGCCGCTCGATCTATGGGCTGTTTCCGGGCACGGATGAAAGCCGCAAGGAATTCGAGGCTTGGCGGACTGGCAACCGACAGGACTAATTCAATCAGCACACTTGCACTTGGGGCCTGTCAGTTCGGCGAGGCTCCCATGATGCGACGCTTCAGGCTGTGGATGTGATCGGACATTGTCTTACTCGCGGCTGTCGCGTCTTTGGCTTGGATAGCGTGCAGGACCAAGCGGTGCTCCTCATTTGTAAGATCAAAGTCATGAA
>JBASXE010000412.1:0-1753 GCA_049276875.1 Roseovarius sp.
GTGCTATGCAGATCAATCAAAGACCTTATGTGCTTTGGCGCAACGGCATCTGGGAACAGCTCAAGCAACCCCATCTCTTCAAGCGCAAGCTGAGCGTTACGAACTTCCTCGCGCTGGTATTTGGTCCGCCCTCCGTCCATTTGATTAAGCGCGTAATTGTCAAGCCAATCTGAACAAGTCTTTCTGCGGGCCTCTTCAGCCTGTTGGGCAGCCCTCTCTTGCCGCTGAGCCATTGCGGGATCGCCACCTGCACGCACCAGTGCCTTAATCTGCTCCGCGGCAAGGCGCGCTTCGGCTGGTGTCATATTGACGGGATCGCCAAGCTTCATTGTCCGTTGGGGGTGTCGCTTTCCGCCGTCTAGGTAGCCGCGTTTGCGGTAGGCGTAGGTCCAGCTTGCACTTTGGCTGTTGATCACAAGCTTCAAACCGCTGCAGACCTGATCTGCCAAGGTAACGCGTTGGCCGGACGCTCGCTGTTCGCGCGTATACTTCTCGATCTGTGCACGGTCGATCTTGCAGGAAACCATTGGCATATTCAGCGAGACATCCAGCGAGACAAATGATAGTTAGCTAGCGGAACACTAGGTAGGTGAGCGGCGCTAAGCAAGCCAATTTTTATTGATGATCTTGCTGTTTTTCTAATGTGGTCTTGTTTCCTCGGCAATAACTGCATCTGATTTGTAATCAGAGGGTCGGGAGTTCGAGTCTCTCTGGGGGCACCATTTTCTAGCATCATGATTTTCTTTTGGTTGTTTGGCCTTCGCTATTGCCCAGGCAAGCTATGTTGCGATGGGTGGGTGCTTCGGTCACGCCGCGCGCATGCATCGGTGGATGGTTCTGGATGAAAACCGCCAGCTGCCTGTGAAAAGGCACGCGGCACTCCGAGGCTGGACCTCACGCAAGTTGCATTCATACTTGGGAATGGTAGAAAAAACACCTCGGCGCGGGCCGGGTCGGTTGATCTTGATGTAAGTGGTGAGCCAGTGCGCGATGTTTTGGGGGCAGGGGCCAAGCCCTTGACGATAGCCAGCCTGTGGATTGGCCAGAAATGGTCATTCCTCGAGCAGATCGTTGCACAATCATATCTGGATGCGGGCCATCGGTTCATCTTGTTTGGCGATGTGCGCCCACCAAGCCTGCCGTCCGAGATCGCTTTTGAGCATTATGCCGATGTGATCGAGCCGCCCTTTCCCGTGGGGGACGGACAGTATCACAACAATGGTGTCTTTTCCGACCTGTTCCGGCTGATCTTGATCCGGGATTTTGGTTTTTGCTGGGTCGATATGGATGCCTATTGCGTTCGGCATTTCGACTTTGCTGGAGGAAGCTATGTCATGGCACCTGAGGTGGGCGATGTGCCGATGCCCTATGTCGCGACCGGCGTGCTGCACTTGCCGCGCGCAAGCCTAAGTCTCGATGCGTGCATTTCTGCCTTCTATGACGAGAACCCGGACCTGCCTTGGCAAGCGGTGAGTGATGCGGAGCGGGCGGAAAAGGCGCGCTCCGAGGGGGTTCCTTTTCGCATCGAGATGGCGAAATGGGCGACCTCGGGCCCATACCTTCTGAGCCACTACCTGTCTTTGAATGACGAACTGCACCATGCCATGCCCATGACCTATTTTTACGGAGGGCAGCGGTCGCGTCGCAGGCCTTTCATGAAGGTCCCGTTTCAACTGGAGCGGATCGAGGTGCAAGATGCCTACTCGGTACATTTCTATGGGCGCACGCGCCGCTATCTGCGGGATGAATACGG
>JBASXE010000413.1:0-1864 GCA_049276875.1 Roseovarius sp.
CGTGTCGATCAAACATCTGGCGCGCAAAGACAGCAAAGTCATGGGCATGATCGGTGCTGGCCATCAGGCGAAATTCCAATTGCGGGCCGCCCTTGAAACCCACCAGTTCGAAAAGGTCATCGGCTGGAACTACCACCCCGAAATGCTGCCCGGCTTGGCCAAAGTCGCGCAAGAAGCTGGCGTGCCATTCGAAGCTGTCAGCCTTGAGGGCATGGTTGAAGCAGACGTGGTAATTTCAATCACATCCGTTTTCTCGCCTATCTTTGGCGCAGCCCACATCAGTGCAGGCACCCACGTGGCCTGCATGGGCACAGACACCATCGGCAAACAGGAAGCCGAAACCGATCTGATCGCCAAAGCTACCGTGTTCACTGACGAAGTCGCACAGTCGGTGACCTTGGGCGAGGCACAGCATGCCATCACAGCCGGATTGAAAACCCGCGACGACATCCACGAACTTGGGGCAGTAATTAACGGCACCCACGCGGGGCGCACTTCGGACGATGAAATCACGCTGTTTGATGGTACAGGTGTGGGGCTTCAGGACCTCACCGTGTCTGCCCGCATCGTTGAGATCGCAAAGGCCAAAGGCATCGGTATGGAAGTCGATTTTTAACGGCCACCCTCTTTCAGATGACCAGACGATTAAAGCCACGGTGGGAAACCCCGTGGCTTTGTCGTATCCAGCATCAAACAAACCAAGGTACTGTCATGACAGAAACGCCCGAAACCATCCTCGCCCGCGCTAAGGCACGTGGCATGCACGGACGCCAACAAGACGACGGGGTGATCGTCATTCGCACCATCGCAATGCCGTCCGACACAAACCCCGCAGATGATATTTTTGGCGGCTGGCTGATGGCGCAGATGGACCTTGCCGCGGGCAATTTGGCGGGTAGCGTGTCCCAGGGGCGCAGCGCGACCGTTGCCGTTGAGGGCATGCAGTTCCTGCGCCCCGTTAAGGTCGGTGATGAAGTCACGCTATACGCGACACTGCGCAAAGTCGGGCGTACTTCTATGCGTATTCACGTCGATGTCTGGGCACGCCCCCGTTACGACACCGACGGCGCAAAGGTCACGGATGCGGACTTTGTGTTCGTGGCTTTGAACGATCAAGGCGATCCGCGCGAAATGATTGAAAGCTGAGCCCACAAAAAAGGCCCCCGCAGTGCGCAGGGGCCTAAATTCAGGTGAAACCAAATCGCTTAAGCGGTGGCTTCTTCTTCGTGTGGCAGAACCAAGTTCAGGATCACGGCCATCACAGCTGTTGGTGCAACAGCGGATGTCGCCAGAACCTTCAGTGTACCTGGCAGGTGCTGAACGGCTGTTGGCACAAGGTTTAGACCCAGACCAAAGGCAAGCGATACCGCGATGATGATCATGTTGCGGCGGCTCATGTGAACCTCGGACTAGATTCTATCTTCATTAGTTTCAGTTGAAGAACTGAGCAAAAAATTAAAGCAATTCAACCGCTTCACTCAACTGCTCAGAATTCACGTCGATGTATCTCTGGGTCGTGGATATGTGCGAATGCCCCGCCAGCTCTGCCAGCAGTCGCACCCCTACTCCCTTGTTGGCTAACCTCGTGATGTAAGTGCGTCTTCCCGAATGGCTTGAGGCGTCCTTGAGCCCAACCGCCTTGTAGATGTCGAGGAACAGCTGGCACATGGTGTTGGCTGAGAAGTGCCCGCCTTTTTGGCTCACAAACAATGGGCGCTGCGGGTCAGTAATGCGTATACAAGCACTGTATTCCAGCAGAGCCTTACGAAAGCGCTGATTGAGATACACCGTGCGTGTCTGCCCGCCTTTGCTCTGTGCCGCTGACAGAATAAACTGGCTGCGAACGTTGCCTTCCTCATCAAAC
>JBASXE010000414.1:0-1587 GCA_049276875.1 Roseovarius sp.
TTGGTGCAGAGCTAACACTTGAACAAGGATACGCCGCAGCACAGCTTTGTGCGCTGCGTCTGATAAGTGTTTTGCATGCCGCAGCAGATGGGTTGGATCATGTGGAACGTATTCTGAAACTAACCGTATTTGTGAATGCAGCAGTGGGTTTTTCAGGGCACCCACAGGTGGCGAACGGCGCCTCTGACTTACTTCATGATGTGTTTGGTGATGCGGGAATTCATGCGCGCTCCGCCGTCGGAGCAAGTTCGTTACCAGGGAACGCCGCTGTCGAAGTCGAAATGATTGCTCAGATGTCATAAATCCATAAGGATGCGGTCAACTGCCCCTATTTCGGTTTTGAACACCCATGAATATCGATGCTATCAACACGTTCTTACTGCTCTCGGAGACAGGAAATTTCAGCCGCGTTGCTGAGAAATCCAACCTCACACAGTCAACCGTCAGCGCGCGCATCAAAGTCTTGGAAGACACGCTAAACGTAAAGCTCTTTGAGCGTACCTCTTCCGGTGTTCTGCTCACCGACGCAGGTCAGAAGTTCTATAAATACGCCGCCTCGATGCGCCAGACATGGCAACAAGGGCGTCAAGAAATGGCGCTGTCTTCCAGCCCCAAACAAACGATTGGCCTCGGATTGCATATGACGATGTGGCGCAGGTTTATGCCCGATTGGCTGGTCTGGATGCAGGAACATCATCCAGACTTTGCCCTTCAAGTTGAGGCGGATTATTCTGAACGTTTGGTTGATTACATCTCTCAAGGTGTCCTAGATCTTGCGATAACACACATGCCGTCAGGGTTGCCCGGGCTGGTCGTTGAGCCTTTTATGGAAGACGAGTTGATCTTGGTCTCACGCATCGCGCGTGACTTCGGATCGTGTGATCCAGCTGACTACATCTTTGTCGATTGGAGCTATGGATACCGCGAAGAACATCAAGAAAAGCTACCGGAGTTCGCGACCTCGACTATAAACGTCGGATGCGGAGAGATCGCCTTGGAATATCTCTACGCCAGCGAGTGTTATTCCTATATGCCGCGTGCCTATGTTTCCGATGATCTCGCGAAAAGCAGGCTGCATATCGTCAAGGACGCCCCAGTCCTCAGCCGGCCATCCTACTTGGTTCATTCCAGGCATCCTAGAAACCCTGATGCGATCAACGTGGCTGTGGCGGGCCTGCGGGCCTCGAATGCAGGGGCTAAACGGGGGGCATAATGCACAAGATCCTTAAGCAGAAACTGGTATGTTCTTTCAAGAAAAGCGACGTCAATCAACGGGGCGCAAAGATGCTATGCAGTATATCTAATTGAGTAAACAACCACTCAACATCCGTCTGGATGAAGTGAGCGGCAGGGTTGCTGCAAAGCCGCCCTGCCATCCCTTCAGGCGTGTACGCCCAATAAAAACCTGCGTGGATCGCCGTTTGACTCGCCGACCAAATAGAGAAGATAGGGCGCGAAGAACAAGATACCGAGCGGTGGTGCGATTATCCCAAGCACGATGCTGCCGCTGGTAAACCTGTCTGACGTCAGCGCTTATGGGTCCAAATAGCGGTATTTGATAAGAGAGAGTTGTTGGATCATCGTAAC
>JBASXE010000415.1:0-1908 GCA_049276875.1 Roseovarius sp.
CGTCTGGGCCGCACGCTGGGCCGGCGTCAGCAGCAAAGCGATCGGGCCTGTATCGGAAATCCCATTCGAGGAAGCCTGCGCCAAAGTCTACGAAATGGCGCGCGGCGATGCCGAGACCGACACAAAAGACCTGACATTCGGCGAGGCGCTGGATCAATACGAGCTAGGTGCTGCCAAAACCAAAGGCGCCGCGTCGGTCAACACCATCACCGGGCACATCCGCAAATGCGCACCGCTGCGGGATTATAAGATTTCAACAACATCAATCCAGACGCTCAACAAATGGGCGCTGTCACTGTTGACCGACACCAGCGGCAAAGCCACCGCCAACAAAATCATTGGCACGCTTAAAGCCGCGGTCAACAAAATCCACGCCAAAGGCGCGGTGCAGGACTTGGAAAAATTCAAACTGGACAGAGCTCAGGAAAAGCAGGCTGTCGTAATGGAGTCGCACCAAGTCCAAGCCCTACTGCGCACGGCCAAACAAATGGACCCCGAGCTCTGGCGTCTTGTAAGGCTTCTATGGCTGACCGGCGCGCGGCCCAGCGAAATCACCAGCGCGCGCCATGCCGACCTTAGCGGCGGAAGCATGACCCTGACCGGCAAAACCGGCACACGTCACATCACGCTGCGCCCGGCCGTGGCAAGCGCAATCAAAGACACGATCGCCGGCACAACCAGCCACCTGGTCGAAATCAACGGCCGCCCCACCACCATCGCCCAATTTCGCTACCGATGGGACAAGCTAGTCGCCGCCTGCGGGACCGACGTACCAGTCGGGATTACCCTTTACTCGCTGCGCCACAGCTTCATCACCAAGGGCCTCTATTCGGCCGTCCCAGCGTTTGCTGTGGCCGCACACACCGGGACATCCGTTGAAATGATCTCGCGCACCTACGGACACGTTTTGGCGGCTATGCAGTCGGAAAGCTTTGCCGCTCTGGATGAGGTGCTTTGCAATGAATAATCCCCTTTATGCAATCCACACCGGCACGCCGGTGACCAACGTGACAACCGTCCAGAACTACGTGCGGGATTATCGGGCGTTCCTGACCCCTGCCCTAGCAGATGCCGGCATCGATGTTGTGGCGACAGAAGACCTCACCGAGCTGCTGAACCATCACATGAACGAAGACCCTGACAGCCGGCAGTCCCGTCTGGCCCGGGTCTGGTCGCTATGCTGGTTGATTGAGTACGAGAACAACCCCGATCAACGCGGCATGATGATGTTTGAACTTGGCAAAGCCGCGGCGGTCCTAAACGCAGCGCAGCACATCCCCGCGATCAACACCGGCACCAAGGTGAGGAAAGCCGGTGAACAGGCTCGGGACAAACACAACCGGGAACGGTCATACCCAGTGGCGCAGCGGCGGAGGATCGTCAGGCAAATCATGCGCGACGTCCCCGTCCGGCGTGACCCTGTCACGAACCGCAAGATCAGCATGCGGAAACATGTTGTCGAAGTGCTCAGCACGAACCACGGGATTCATATCTCAGAGGCCACCGCGCGGGACGATATCGCCTATTTGAAAAAAAGCGCCTGCGAACTGTCCAGCACTGCATAGCGATTGGACAACTCGACTTGCTAACTGTTGTTCACGAACAGCGGAAAGGATGTCAAAATGATCGACGCTAAAGCACTTGAAGACGCAATCAGTAAAGCCGCGGCAGACGCCGTGCGAACTGAAATCGTCAATGCTGACATGACAGCCCTGCGAACGCAGACCGTCAACGCGATCTTAGGGAAACCCATCCTTGAGTATCCCGAAGACGTTCAGACAATCCTAAAACTTGGCAAGACCGCGACATTCGCATTGCCCAAAGAAGATCCATCATTCCCGGCGCGTATGACCGTCGGACGAAGGAACTTCATCGAGACGTCCGAGCTCATGGATTGGCTCCGAAGTA
>JBASXE010000416.1:0-2219 GCA_049276875.1 Roseovarius sp.
CATGCGTGTTGTCTCTGATGACGGGGTGGAAAAGCTCCTCGTCACCGCCCGCACGCGGACGACCTACAACGATATCAAGATCCGCGAGTTCAAGACGATCTCTGGCGTGGTGTCTTTCCTCATTGGCCTTGGCTTTTCGCATGCCGATGTGCCGCTCGAAGAAGGCCAGCGGACGACTCACAAGCTGGCTGCAACCGGCAAGGGCGCTAGCGACTAACCTTCTTCTCCTAGGACCTCTGGCCGCGCCCGCCACCGCGCAAATGGTGCTGGTCATGGAGAGCGACGGCTCTTTGACCCCTTCCCGCTCCCAGAACAGCTTTGCCCGCAACTACAATGACGGCGTCGGCGAGGGATCTGCGGCGGATGGGCTGGCGATCCTTGGTGAGGCCGAAACTGCGTCTGAACCTGACGCGCTGCGTTTTGCAGCCCTTGCCCGACCAGCACCCCTGCCCCGCGCCGATATCCTCCCGGCCATTGAAGCCACCGCCCTGCGCTATGCTGGCCATCCCGGTCTTCGCCGCGCGGGGCTGTCCGTCACGGATTGGCTGACCCTCTATCGCGCCAATATCGAGGTTGAGAGTGCCTATCGGCAGGATGCGGTCTCCCGCGCGGGCGCCATTGGCCTTGGTCAGCTGATGCCCGACACCGCGCGCGACCTCGGCGTTGACCCGCGTGAACCCCAACAGAACCTCGACGGCTCTGCCCGTTACCTCGCGATGATGCTGGAGACGTTCGGCGATCCGCATCTGGCGCTGGCGGCCTACAACGCGGGGCCGGACGCCGTGCGCCAACACGGTGGCATTCCCCCTTATCGAGAAACCCAGAACCACGTGGCCCGCGTCATGGCCGTCGTGGCCCGATTGGAAGGATCAAATTCATGATGTCCCAACCTTTTTGGAAATCATTCGTCAAATCAATTATCGGCAATGTCACGAGAGCGCGCAGCGCGGCAGTGCATTGGCGATACCGCTTTTTCCAAACAAGTTGGTTTTCAAACCTCTTTGTCGCCTCGTTGGCGCTATTCCTGTTTATTGCCGAACCCGCCCTCGCACAGAGCATCGATCTCTCGCCGATCCAAAGCCTGTTACAGGGCATTGTCGATGCGCTGACCGGCCCTCTTGGTGTGGTCATCGCCACACTCGCGGTCCTCGGCGTTTTCTTGAGCTGGTTCTTCAACATCATCGATCTGCGCCAGGCGCTTTGGGTGCTTGTCGGGATCGCCGGTGTCGCCGCCGCCCCCACCATCGTTGCCGCGGTCTTTGCCGGTGGCTGAGCGCTCGCCTCTCTTTCTCGGCCTCGTGCGACCGCCCAAGCTTCTGGGCCTGCCCATCATGTACGCGATGGTCTGGCTCTTTGGCTCGGTGCTTCTCTTCGTCTGGGTCCAGCACATCGCTGTGCTGGCTGTCGCCGCCCTGCTCTACCCAGTGCTGTGGAAGGCCGCGGATTGGGACCCGCGCTTTATTGACGTGATGATGACAGCCCTGCAGGAGACACCACCCACGCGCAACAGGTCCATTCATGGCGGGGACAGCTATGCCCCGTGATGACGCCCGTGATGCTGCGCTCGATGCCCGCACAATGACGCCAGACTGGTATGCGCGCGAGACCCGGCTTGCGCATATGCTGCCCTATGTGAGCCTCGTCGACGACCAGACCGTGCGGACCCGGGTGAACGAACTCTTCCGCTGCATCCGGCTCGAAGGGATCAACAGCTACACGACGGACGATGCCTATCTCGACAAGGTGACAGCACTTTTTGCCCGTATCATCGCGCAGCTTGGGCCGGAATTCAGCTATTACGTCCACAAGGTCTCCAAGGCCATCAAACCTGATCTCGACCCCATCCGTGAGGACAGCTTCGCGGGCGAGGTGGACCGGCGCTGGCGCGCGAAACTCGAGACCAGCGGGCTCCGCGACAAGACGCTGACGCTCACCGTCATTCACCGCCCACCCCCGAAAAGCCTCCTGCCGTTCCTCAGCCGCAGCGCGCCGGACCGACTGAAGGAGGAGACCCGCAAACGCCTGCAGCGCCTGGGCGAGGCCGTGAACGTCTTCCTGTCCGGCCTCGCAGAGCTCAAACCGCGCCTGCTGTCGGCTGCATCGGGGGAATTGGTGGGGTTTCTGGGCGCGCTGAACACGGGCACCGAGCTGCCGCTCTACCCTGCAAACACCTACGGCTTTTTGTCCGTCAACGTCGCCAATACCCGCGTGACGTTTCA
>JBASXE010000417.1:0-15901 GCA_049276875.1 Roseovarius sp.
GCACAGCACCGGGTGGCGCGGCTCTTTCATCACCTCGCCAAAGCGGTCGGTGACCTGCCAGCCGCAGGGGATGGAGCCCGCGGTCTCGAAATCCTTGCCGGTATAGATCTTCACCACACCCGGCATCGCCCCGGCCGCACTCGTATCAATCGAGTTGATCCGCCCATGCGCCATGTCCGAGCGCAGGAAATGCACGTAAGCCTGTCCGCGCAGGTTGATATCATCCGTGTAATTGCCGGTCCCCGTCAGAAACCGAATATCTTCGCGCCGCTTCGGGCTGGCGCCGATGCCACCATCTTTGGGCATGTCTGTCCTCCAAATTGCTGGGCCTGCGGGGGAATACCCGTGGCCTGGCGCCGCTCCCACCATAGGGCGCGGCGAAATCCTTACTCAGGCGTCATTCAGCCGCGATTGCGCTGATGTCCTGACCGGATGCGGCCAGGATCGCCTTGACGATGTTGTGATACCCCGTGCAGCGGCAGATATTGCCCTCAAGATAGTCACGCACTTCCGCCTCGCTGGGCTTTGGGTTGTCCTTGAGCAGGGCCGCGGCACTCATCACCATCCCCGGGGTGCAAAAGCCGCATTGCAGGCCGTGATGGTCCTGAAACGCCTGTTGCAGGGTGTTGAGTGTGCCATCGGGCGCCGCCATCCCTTCGATGGTTGTGATCTCCGCGCCCTCGGCCTCGGCCGCGAACATAGTGCAGGATTTGACGGCCTTGCCGTCTACGTGAACGACGCAGCCCCCACACTGGCTGGTGTCGCAGCCAACATGCGTGCCGGTAAGTTCCAGCGTTTCCCGGATAAATTCCACAAGCAACGTCCGGCCTTCGATCTCGCCGGACGCGGTCTTGCCATTCACGGTCATCGTGACCTGTGACATAAGGCTCCTCCCTGTTTTTTGTTTTTTCTTGACGATAAGTTAAGCACGGGTTGGCGCGGTTGAGAAGATGGTTTCTTTGGCCAATTTCAGGTTTCAGTAGGCCTATGCTGTCTGGGGTCGCCCGCGCCGAGGCATGGGTCGGGTCGGGATCTCCTTCAAAAGCCCGCCAACACCCATGCCGGCAATGTCCGCGCCCGTGACCTCGATCCCGCAGACAACCCGTGCCAGCACCCAATCGGCCCCGTTGAGCGCAGGGGCACGCGCGCAGCCTGGAAGACCGATCACGGATTGCGCGCCCAGAGCCCCTAGAAACAAGAGATTACCGGGATCGACAGGCATCCCGAACCGCTCGATATGGCCGCCTGCCAGACTGAGAGCCGCAGGACCGGTGTCAAGCTCATCCGATGTGGCTGATGCGGTGAGGATCAAGATCACCTCCCCCTTGGCTGCGCGCAGGGCGGCGGTCAGCGCGCCCTCCTCATGCGGGACGAGAACCGTCTCTGCGAGGCTCAGCCCCAGCGCCTCCACACGCCCCCGTATGGCCGCCTCGCCCTTGGAGCCCGGCCCGCCGGGGATGTCGGTGATGATGAGGCTGGCGGTTTGCATCTTTGGCATGGCCATGCGCACGGCTCCACGAGCGGCTTGCGCCGCGCGGGCCACGGCCTCTCCCGGCACGCCGTAGGCGATGATCTTGACCGTTGCGATCAGCCCTTTTCGGGCCATCTGCTGCATCTGCGGAACGGTGGCCACGGTAATCATCGGATGCACCATATTGGCGGCATTGATGGCGCTTGCGTCCAGCTGCACCACCCCCGGCCCCTCCGCGATCAGATTTACGCGCCCGGTAAACGCGGTGCTGAGGCTGATCCCCGGACCAGTGGCGAGCGCTTTGGCCAGCGCCTCCGCTGCGGCATCTTCGTGCAGATCGCCGGGCTCCATCCGGGCCACGACCACGCTTGCATGCCCCTCCGCCGCCAGCGCCTCCAGCGCCGCATGGTCCAGCACCGCACCCTTGCGTATGCGCCGGCCGCCCGCGTGCAGCGAGTGTGCGAGGATCGCACCCTCCGCCTGCGCCAGCGGGACAGGACCAAATTTCATCCGCCTTGCCTCAGGCGCTGCGTCATTTCGGCCAGAATGCTTAGCGCGATTTCCAACGGTCCCGCCGCGCCGATATCAAGGCCGATGGGGCCGTGGATGCGTGCGATATCCTCGGCGCTGACGCCTGCCGCCTGCATCCGCTCCACCCGCTTGGCATGGGTGCGCTTGGAGCCCAAAGCGCCGATATAGAATACGTCTGAGGCGAGTGCCGCCAGAAGGGCCGGGTCATCAAGCTTTGGGTCATGGGTCAAAAGCACAAGCGCCGTGCGCGCATCAAGACCAAGGCTGGCCACCGCCTCATCGGGCCAATCCTCAAGGATCTCCTCGCCCGCGAACCGCTCTGGGGCGGCAAACCCCGCGCGCGGGTCAATCAGCAGGGGGTCATACCCTACAACCCGCGCCATCGGCACCAAGGCTTGCGCGATATGCACGGCTCCAACGATAATCAGCCTCAAAGGTGGATTGAAGACGCAGTGAAACGTCTCGCCATCCTCGTCAAAGCCCGACCGGTCGGCGCGCAGCCGTGCCGGGTCACCCGCCTCCAATCGCGGCGCACCGCCCAGCGAGGTCACGTAAACGCAGGCCTCGCGCGCCGCCCGCCGCGCGCAGAGATCCTCCAGGATCGTCACGGGGATCACGCCGCCTACAGGCTCCACCAGCACCCGGATCGTGCCGCCACAGGCGAGCCCCACGGCAAAGGCATCACCGTCCGAGACGCCATACTCCAGCATCCGGGCCTGGCCGCTCTCGATTGCCTCTATCGCTTCAACGACCACTGCCCCCTCGACGCAGCCGCCCGAGACGGAGCCCGCCATCTGCCCGTTGCCCGAGATTGCAAGCTGGCCGCCCACCCGGCGCGGCGCGCTGCCCCATGTCTGCACGACCGTGGCCAGCGCCGCCCCCTCGCCCGCGCGGTGCCATGCCAGAGCAGTCTCGACAATGTCATCAAATCCGCTCATCGCTCTGCACTCCTCCAATCGTCTTGCCCGCCAACGGGGCCGATCTGCGCCATCAGCCGCGCTTTCTCGCCCACATCATCGGGGCTGGAGATCACGGCGGCAAGCTCTTCCAGCGAGGCGATGGAATGGCCCGCGCGAAAGCTGTGCACATGGGGCAGCATTGCGGCGATGCCACTGGCGCGCGGCGCGAATCCGTCCCAGCGCAGCAAGGGATTGAGCCAGATCAGCCGTCGCGCGGTGAGCGACAGGCGCTGCATCTCGGCGCTGAGCCGTTCCGGCGCATCGCGGTCCAGACCGTCGGTGATCAACAGCACGACCGCCCCCTGCCCCAGAACCCGCCGCGACCAGTCGCGATTGAACGCGTGCAGGCAGGAGCCGATCCGCGTGCCACCCTCCCAATCCTGCGCCTCGCGCCCCGCCGCCGCGAGGGCCGCGTCCACATCGCGGGTGCGCAGATGACGGGTGATATTCGTGAGCCGCGTGCCGAAGGTAAACGCATGGACCTGAGCCCAGCCTGCGCCCTTGTGATTGGCAACCGCATGCAGAAAATGCAGCACCATCCGGCTATAGGTGCTCATGGAGCCCGATATATCGCAGATCACCACCAAGTTGGGCCAGCGCGGGCGCGGTGTGGCGCGTGCCAAGTGCGTGATCTCGCCGCCCCGCCGCAGCGCCTGCGCCATGGTGCGCCGCGCGTCGATCCGCGCGCCAGAGATGCTGGCGCCATAGCGGCGCGAGGGCAAAGGGCGCACCGGCAGGCTGAGACGCGCGAGCATCCGCTTGGCTTCGGCCATCTCGCCGGTGCTCATCTGCTCGAAATCGAGGCTCCTGAGGCGTTCTTCTCCCGACATGGTGGTCGAGGCGTCGATCTCGATCAGCGTCTCTTCGTTCTCATCCTCATGCAGGTTCGGCATCTCGGGCTCTGCCCCGTCGAGCAAAGCCTCCGCCGCGCGCTTCTCCGCTGCCTGCGCGCTGCGATCCTCCTGCACGCCGCGCACTGCGGGCAACAGCAGCGACATCATATGCTCCATGAACTGCGGATCACGCCAATAGAGCCGGAAGACCTGCGAAAAGACGGCGCGATGCTCGGGCCGGCGCACGCAAAGCGCATGCAGCGCCCAGTAGAAATCCGTGCGCGAGGTGAACCCCGTCTGGGCCACCGCCCGCACCGCGTCAATGACTGCGCCGGGGCCTATGGGCAGCCCCGCCTTGCGCAGCGCACGCATGAAATGGGTGATGTTCTGCGCAAGCTTGGGATCGTCAGGCAGATCGAGGGGCGGGTATTCGGTCATTGGACAAACGCCGAGCGCATGCGTGTCGCAAGCGGTTGGATTTGGATATTTAGTCCAAGAAAAAGCATCATGCAGGCTCCAGCGCCGCCTTGGCCTTTTCCAGAATGCGCTTGGCCTCCGAGCCTTGCAGCTTGGAGATATCGTCTTGGTATTTCAGCACCGCGCCGAGCGTGTCGGCGATGACTTCGGGGCTGAGCGTGACCACATCGAGCGCGAGCAGACATTTGGCCCAATCGATGGTTTCGGCCACGCCGGGCTTTTTGAAGAGATCCTCGGTGCGCAGCTGCTGCACGAAGGCCACAACCTCACGGCTGAGTTGAGCCGAAACTTCGGGGGCCTGTGCGGTCAGTATCTCAAGCTCGCGGGTGAAATCCGGGTAATCGACCCAATGATAGAGGCAGCGGCGTTTGAGGGCGTCATGCACCTCACGGGTGCGGTTGGAGGTGAGGATCACGATGGGTGGCTCCGGGGCGATAATGGCGCCAAGCTCGGGGATGGTCACCTGAAAATCGCTGAGCGCTTCAAGCAAGAAGGCCTCGAACGGCGCGTCGGTCCGGTCCAACTCATCAATCAGCAAGACCGGCGCGCCGCCCTCTTGGGGGCGCATCGCTTGTAAAAGCGGCCGCTCGATCAGGAACTCCTCCGCAAAAAGCTGATCCTTGAGGCCCTCGGTTGCGCCGCCAGCCTCTGCGGCGCGCAGGGCAATCATCTGGGCCGCGAAGTTCCATTCATAGACTGCAGAAGACGCATCAAGCCCCTCATAGCATTGGAGCCGGATGAGCTTGCGCCCCAGACCTTTTGAGATGGCCTTGGCGATCTCGGTCTTGCCGACACCCGCCTCGCCCTCCAAAAACAAGGGCCGACCAAGGCGCAGCGCCAGAAACATCGCCGTCGAGAGGCCCCTTCCGCAGACATAGCCCTGTTCCTCCAGAAGGGTTCCAACGCCGTCGATACTGTCTGGGGTTTGCATGGCGGTCCTCCTGAATTGCGCCCCTCTATCATTAGCGGCGCGCCGCGCACTGTCCAGCAAACCCCTTGGGTTTTCCTAACTTTTGCCACAAAGGAGATCTAACCCTTTGGACAATTGGCCGACAAACCGAGGGCGCAGAGTGCGCCCCCGAAGAGCCAGAGCAGTTTGAGGACCAGTGCCATGCAAGACGCGCCGAATAAGTTTGATATGCCCCTCTCCGGGCTGGAGACGCGCGAGGAATGGATCGAAAAGGTTGCGGAGATCACCGGTGAGGACGGCTATGTCGAGCCTCTGGGCGCCCGTCACACTGCCATTTTCGTCGAAGACAAGCCCACTCTGCTGGTCAGCTTCGAGACCCATGCGGGGCTTGCCGCACTCTCCGAAGATGCGCAGCCCGTGGGATGGGAAATGACCAAGGCGCTGGGATGGTCGAGCCTGTGCATCGTGGCGGATGGCGATACATGGTTTCGCGACCCTGCGGTCTATGCCTATTTTGACCGGTTGGTGGATGACGGTTTCTTCGAGGAATTCGATCAGGTGATTTTTTATGGCGCTGGCTCCTGCGGCTACGCGGCCACAGCCTTCTCCGTGGCCTCTCCCGGCGCGCGCGTCGTGGCCCTTGCCCCGCAAGCAAGCCTTGATCCCCGCGTGGCCGAATGGGACCCACGATTCACCAAGATGCGCCGCACCGCCTTTGATGATCGCTATGGCTACGCGCCTGATATGTTGGACGCGGCCGAGCGTGCGTTTGTGATCTATGACCCGGAGATCGAGGTGGACGCGATGCACGCAGCGCTCTTCACCCGCCCGAATGTCACCAAGTTCCGTATGCGATTCATGGGCGAGCGCCTGATGCGGATGCAAATCCTTCTGCGTATCTTGGCGCAAGTCAGCACCGGAAAATTGACGCGGCAGACGCTGGCCAAGCTCTATCGTGCACGGCGCAGTGATCCCGGCTATCAGTTCAACCTGCTGCGCAAGACCACGACCGATGCGCGCCATTACCTTACCATCCTGCTGGCGCGCAAAGTGCTGGAACAACGACGCGGCCCACGCTTCAAACGCGCGATGGATGCAGCGGCCAAGGCTCTTGTCGACGACGGCAAGCCGCTGCCGCCAGGGTTTCAGCCCGAGGGCGCGTGAGACGGGCCCGGGCAGTCATCACGCGCTGACGGCTGCACTATACCCTCTGGCGTGCCCCATGGGTTTTCGGGTATGCCCCACCCCATGACAAATCACGCCCCCCAGACACTCACCCTCCGCACCCCGGATGATTGGCACCTGCATCTGCGCGACGGCGCCATGTTGCAGGCCGTGCTCCCCTACACGGCCGCGCATTTTGCCCGCGCCATCATCATGCCCAACCTCGTGCCCCCGGTCGTGACCATGGCCGAGGCCGCCGCCTACCGCGCCCGCATTTTGGCCGCACGCCCCGAAGGCTCCGTGTTTCAGCCGCTGATGACCCTCTATCTCACTGAGGAGACCGACGCCGAGGATGTCGCCCGCGCCCATGCTGCCGGCCTCATCCATGCGGTCAAACTCTACCCCGCAGGGGCGACGACCAACTCCGCCAGCGGCGTGACGGATTTCGCTCGCGTGCAGCCAGTGTTGGACAAAATGGCCGAGATCGGTCTGCCGCTCTGCGTCCATGGCGAGGTCACGGATGGTGACATCGACATCTTCGACCGCGAGGCGGTGTTTATTGACCGTATCCTCGACCCGCTGCGCACCCGCACTACGGGCCTGCGCGTCATCATGGAACATATCACCACCTACACCGCCGCAGATTACGTCCGCAGCGCGCCCGAAAATCTTGCGGCTACGATCACGACTCACCACCTGGTCATCAACCGCAACCATATCCTCGCCGGCGGCATCCGCCCGCATTACTACTGTCTGCCTGTTGCCAAGCGCGAGGAGCACCGCGTGGCCCTCGTCGAGGCGGCCACCTCTGGTGACGCCCGCTTCTTCCTCGGCACCGACAGCGCACCACACACTGACCCCGCCAAGCTTCAGCCCTGCGGCTGCGCGGGCTGCTTCACCGCGCCAAACACGCTGCCGATACTGGCCCATGTGTTCGAGGCGGCAGGCGCGCTGGAAAAGCTGGAAGGCTTTACCTCCCTGCACGGCCCGGCCTACTACCGCCTGCCAGCAAACGAAACTCACATCACTCTCACCCGCGGCGCACCGGATATTCCGTCTCACATCTACACGGATGAAGGCCCCGTCACGGTCTTTGATCCCGGCTTCGCGCTAGAGTGGCGTGTGTCCTGATCCTCTTCTTGCTCAAAATATCCTCGCCGAAGGCACAAATCTCTGTCGTCACGCCGCCCCCAAGGAGTCTCACATGATCCCCAGCGCCTATCCCGCCCAAGACGAGATCGCCCGCCTCACCGCCCGCATGCTGCTGGAAATCGGTGCGGTGCATTTTAATGCGGATGAGCCCTTCATCCTCGCGTCCGGCCTGCCCAGCCCGACCTATATCGACTGCCGCAAGCTGATCAGCTACCCGCGCATTCGCGCCACCTTGATGGACTTTCTGACCGTCACGGTGATGCGCAATGCGGGGCTGGAGGCGTTTGACAATATTGCGGGTGGCGAGACGGCGGGCATTCCCTTTGCCGCTCTGGTGGCCGAGCGGATGGCCCTGCCGATGACCTATGTGCGCAAGAAACCCAAAGGATACGGGCGCGGCGCGCGTATTGAAGGCCAGATGAGCGAGGGGCAGCGCGTGTTGCTGGTCGAGGATCTGACCACCGATGGCGGCTCCAAGATCAGCTTCGTGGATGCGATCCGCGAGACGGGGGCGACTTGCGGCCATACGGCTGTCATTTTCTACTATGGCATCTTCCCCGATACGCTCAAGACGCTGGGTGATCACGGCGTGGAACTTCATCACCTGTGCACATGGTGGGACGTGCTGGCCGAAGCGCGCGCGCAAAATGCCTTCACGCCCGAGACCCTGGCCGAGGTAGAAGCCTTCCTCAAAGCCCCCCGCGCCTGGCAAGAGGCCCGTGCCTGACGCGGTCGCGCACCCAAAGGTTCGGGCATGACCGTCCGCACGCCTCTGATTCGGACAGCCAAACCGCTGTGTAAAATTTTCCGGTGCTGTCGCCCGCTTGCAGCAGTCGGCGCCTCGCCGCCCGCGCAAGCCACACGATCTTGACGCGCAGCCCCCAATGATCGCTATATAGGGGTGGTGTGGTCGGCCTCTTGTTATCCACAAAAACATACATGGCCCGCGCCGCCAGCTCTTGTTTGCAGCCTGCCGTTTGCTGCGGCTATCACAAACGGCAAAAAGCCGATGGGAACCAGACATGAACGAGCTCGCCACTTTCAACGCGACGGGTCAGCCCGCCAAAGCCGAGATCCAGAACGCGGAAACAATGCCCCACTCGATCGAGGCGGAACAGCAGCTTCTGGGCGCGATTCTCACCAATAATGATATCTACGACCGCGTGGCATCCATCATCGGCGCGCAGCATTTCTACGACCCAGTCCATGCGCGCATCTATGAGGTTGCCTCAGCCCGCATCGCCAAAAACAACCTTGCTTCCCCCGTCACGCTCAAGGCGTTCATGGAAGAGGATGAGGGCCTGAAAGAACTTGGCGGCCCATCCTATCTGGTCAAGCTGGCAGGCTCCGCAATCAGCACATATGCCGTGCGCGATTACGCACAGATGATCTACGATCTCGCGATCCGCCGCGAACTCATCGGCCTTGGTCAGGATATTGCGGGCAAAGCCGCTCGCATGGATGTTGAAAGCGAGCCAAAGGATCAGATTGTCGAAGCCGAGCAGCAGCTCTACCGTCTAAGCGAGCAAGGCCAAACTGACAGCGGATTTCAAAGCTTTCTCAAGGCGGTAACGGATGCTGTTAATGTCGCCAACGCCGCGTATCAGCGCGAAGGCGGCCTTGCGGGCGTCTCCACCGGCCTGATCGACATGGACAAGAAGCTGGGCGGCCTGCACAAATCCGACCTTCTGATCATCGCGGGCCGGCCCTCCATGGGCAAGACCTCGCTGGCGACAAACCTTGCCTTCAACATCGCCAAATCCTACCGCAGGGGCACCCTGCCCGACGGCACCGAAGGCTCTGTCGAGGGCGGCGTCGTGGGGTTCTATTCGCTGGAGATGAGCGCCGAGCAGTTGGCCGCGCGTGTCCTGTCCGAGGCCTCCGAGGTCCCGTCCGAGCAGATCCGCCGCGGCGACCTCACCGAGGGCGAATTCCGCCGCTTTGTGGATGCCGCAAAACAACTCGAATCCTGCCCGCTCTATATTGACGACACGCCCGCCCTGCCAATCAGCCAGCTTGCCGCCCGCGCCCGAAGGCTCAAGCGGACCCATGGTCTCGACGTGCTCATCGTGGACTACCTCCAGCTTGTGCGCGGTACCGGGCGCAGCGAAAACCGCGTCAACGAGATTTCCGAGATCACCATGGGCCTCAAGGCGATCGCCAAGGAGCTGGACATCCCCGTTATCGCCCTCAGTCAACTCAGCCGCCAGGTGGAAAGCCGCGAAGACAAGCGCCCGCAACTCAGCGATTTGCGCGAATCAGGCTCCATCGAGCAGGACGCGGATGTGGTCATGTTCGTATTCCGTGAGGAATATTACGCAGAGCGCGAAAAACCCTCGGATGAGAAACTCGACGAGATTGCAGCATGGCAAGAGCGTATGGAGCGTCTGCATGGCAAGGCCGAGGTTATCATCGGCAAGCAACGTCACGGCCCCATTGGCACGATCGAGTTGAGCTTCGAGGGCCGCTTCACCCGCTTCGGAAACCTCGTGCAGCCTTGGCAGCAAAGCGCGCAAGTCGAAGATCAGGAGTTTTGACAGGCGCGCAGCCCGGCTGCCCCGCCCAAGCTTTGCCCTTGACCCCCCGCGCCACCCTGTCAAAACGAGCCCCATGAGCACAGCAACCCTTACCATTGATCTGGGCGCCCTCACGGCAAATTGGCAAGCCCTCGACGCCGCGAGCACAGGCGAGGCTGCGGCCGTGGTCAAGGCCGATGCCTACGGGCTCGGCGCAGGCCGTGTGGGCCGGGCGCTTGCGCGGAGCGGCGCGCGCACGTTTTTTGTGGCTGTGGCAGAGGAAGGCGCGGCCCTGCGCCATGCTTTGGGGCGCGGCCCGGTGATTTATGTCCTGTCCGGCCATATGCCCGGCGACGCGGACATGCTCGGTGATCTGGACCTCGTGCCGGTGATCAACTCTCTCGATCAAATGATCCGGCATGCGGAAACCCTGCCCGGCCAACCCTTCGCGCTTCAGCTTGACACAGGCATGAACCGGCTCGGGATGGAAGCGTCCGAATGGATCGCCATCCGCGAGATCGCCATGGCGCAAGGGCCACAGCTGATCCTGAGCCATCTGGCCTGCGCCGAGGACCGCGATCACACCATGAACGCGGCCCAGCTCAACACGTTTCTGGAGATGACCGACGGCATCGACTGCCCCCTGAGCCTTGCCAATACGGGTGGTATTTTGCTTGATCAGGCCTATCACTTCGATCTCACGCGCCCCGGCATTGGCCTTTATGGTGGTGCGCCCTTCAGCGAGGCCCGCGCGGTCGCGTCGCTCGACATCCCCGTGATCCAATGCCGCGACGTAGCTGTTGGAGAGACGGTGGGGTACGGCAACTCCTGGACCGCCGCGCGCCCCAGCCGGATCGCCACGCTCAGCGCGGGTTATGCAGACGGGATTTTGTGCGCAATGGGCCCCAAAGCCTCAGTCTGGGTCGAGGACACATGCTGCCCACTGGCCGGGCGCATCTCCATGGACCTGATCAGCATCGATATCACCGATGCAGGCTTTGACCCCAAAACAGTCGAGCTTTTGGGTCCGCATCAGGGCATCGATGATCTGGCAGACGCCGCAGGTACGGTCGGCTACGAAATCCTCACCTCACTGGGCGCGCGCTATACCCGCCGATACCTTGGCGGATGAGCTGGCTCAGTCTCCTTCTGGCGGCCATAGGCCGCGCCGTTCTCGCGGGCCTTGCTGCATTGGGCCGCATCTCGATTTTTGCGGGACAGACGATTGGTCATATGCTGCGCCCCCCGATCTACCTGAGGGAAATCGCACATGCCCTGATGAGTGTTGGCTATTTCAGCCTGCCCGTGGTCGGCCTCACCGCACTCTTCACCGGTGGGGCCCTGGCCTTGCAAATCTACTCGGGCGGCGCGCGTTTCAACGCCGAGGCGGTCGTGCCGCAGATCGTGGCCATAGGCATGGTGCGCGAGCTTGGCCCGGTTCTGGTGGGGCTGATGATCGCCGCGCGTGTCACCTCGTCCATCGCCGCCGAGATTGCCACCATGAAGGTGACCGAACAAATCGACGCCCTTGTCACCCTCTCCACCCACCCGATGAAATACCTCACCGTGCCACGCGTTCTGGCCGGGCTCATCATGGTTCCGGCGCTCGTGGGTGTGGGCGATATCATCGGCATCTTCGGCGGATACATCGTCGGCACACAAAGCCTCGGGTTCAATCCATCGACCTATCTAAACAACACGGTGAACTTCATCGAGGCCCGCGATATCTGGTCCTCGCTCGCCAAAGGCGCCGTCTTCGGCTTCATCGCCACGCTGATGGGCTGCTACTACGGCATGAACACATCCCGCGGTGCCGCAGGCGTGGGCCGCGCCACCAAGGACGCGGTCGAGGCTGCAGCCATCCTGATCCTCGCGGCCAACTTCATCCTCACCAGCATCTTCTTCACGATATGACTTCTATCCGCCCCCCATCCTCTTCTTGCCCCAAATATCCGGGGGGGCGTCTGAAATTCGCAGAATTCCATACGGGGGGCAGCGCCCCCACCACGCCTCACAAAGGCACAAACCCATGATCGAGCTTACAAACGTCCACAAAGCCTTCGGGCCCAAGAAAGTGCTGCAAGGGGTCAACCTCTTCATCCCCAAAGGCACGTCCATGGTTATCATCGGCGGCTCTGGCACGGGCAAATCCGTCTGCCTCAAATCCGTCCTCGGCCTCGTGAAACCCGATAGCGGAACGATCACTCTGGACGGCGAGGATGTCAGCAAAGCTGAGCGTGACAGCTTCCTCGCCCGGTTCGGGATGCTCTTTCAGGGCGGTGCCTTGTTTGATTCGCTGCCCGTGTGGCAGAACGTGGCCTTCCGTTTGATGCGCGGCTCGCTCAAACGCCCGCAAGCCGAGGCGCGTGAGATCGCGATTGAGAAGCTGCGCCGCGTGGGGCTCACCCCGGATGTGGCCGACCTCTTCCCGGCAGAGCTTTCGGGCGGCATGCAAAAACGCGTAGGCCTCGCGCGCGCCATCGCGGCTGAGCCCGAGATCATCTTCTTCGACGAGCCGACCACCGGCCTCGATCCCATCATGTCCGGCGTGATCAATGATCTCATCCGCGAGATCGTGACCGAGATGGGCGCGACCGCGATGACCATCACCCACGACATGTCCTCGGTCCGCGCCATCGCCGACAATATCGCGATGCTGCATGACGGCGTGATCCAATGGACCGGCCCCGTGGTCGATATGGACGCCTCCGGCGATCCTTACCTGGATCAATTCATCCACGGCCGCGCCGAGGGGCCCATCGAGGCGGTGCGCTGAGATGGATATCCTCTCAATCGGCTTGATCACTCTGCCCGCTGCTGCCGCCGCGCTGACCACGGTCTCAGGCCTGCAAATCCGCCGCCACGGCGTCGCCCCGCGCACAGGCACCGTACTTGCGGCATTGCCGGGGCTCACGGTTCTATCAGTGCTCATCTTGTCCGTGTGTCTGGCAACATTCGGCGGTGATATCTTTGCGCGGTTGATCACCTTCGCCTCAATCGCCGGAGTGCTCTTGATCACGGCATGTCTTGCCCGTGCGCTTTGGGTCCGCGCAGGTGCCACAGCCCTCACGGTGATCAGCGCGGCGCTCTGGGCTTTGTGTGCATGGCTCCTGCTGGCGGCCTTTACGTTCTGAGCGTCCAACTCAACAACCGAAATGTTCGCATATGCTTCTCGCCCTGCGTCTCGCCAATCTCTCCCTTCTCATCCTTTTCCCGATCGCGTGGTTCGCGCCGATGCTGCGGGCGGGGCTTTTGCCGCTCTTTGGGCTGTCGGAAATCTCCATCGTCTCGGGGCTGCAATCGCTTTGGGGCACCGATGCGGCCCTCGCGATCCTCGTAACCTTTCTTGCCCTCTTCGCGCCCTATGCCAAGACGGCCCTGCTGGCGCTTCTCCATTTCGGCCTGCTGGCCCCGCGCGCGCTACCGATGCTGCATCTTCTGGGCAAGCTCGCCATGGCGGATGTGTTTCTGATCGCGCTCTATATCGTCATCGTCAAAGGCGTAGGCCTCGCCACGGTAGAGACGGCATGGGGGCTTTATCTCTTCACCGGGTGCATCCTTGCGTCGCTGGCCATTTCCCATCTTAGTGCGCGGTCCCTGTCCGACAGGGTTTGACGCCGCCACCCTTTGCAGGCATCACCAAGTCCTATGGCGAAGACGCAAACCCCTCACACCTGCACCGCTTGCGGCGCGTCCCATACCAAATGGTCAGGGCGCTGTGATGCATGTGGTGAATGGAACAGCGTGGTCGAGGATGGGGGCCTTTCGAAAGGCCCTGCCAGCACCACATCCCTTGGCGCGGGGCGCGGCGCGCGCATGGCGCTCAGCGATCTCAGCTCGATCGAGGCCCCGCCCCCACGCAGCCAATCCGGGCTGGCCGAGCTTGACCGCGTTCTGGGCGGCGGCCTTGTGCCCGCCTCTGCCATCCTTGTCGGTGGTGATCCAGGCATCGGGAAATCCACACTCCTGCTGCAAGCCGCCGCAGCGTTTGCCCATAAGGGTCTGAAAACAATTTATGTCTCGGGTGAGGAGGCCAGCGCACAGGTCCGGATGCGCGCCACGCGTCTGGGCCTCAAGGACGCACCGGTCAAGCTCGCCGCCGAGACCAATCTGCGCGATATCCTCACCACGATCGAGGCCGAGACACCCGATCTGGTGATCATCGATTCCATTCAGACCATGTGGCTCGATACCGTGGGCAGCGCTCCGGGCAGCGTGTCTCAGGTCCGCGCGGCCGCCCATGAACTCACGAGCTTTGCCAAGCGCCGCGGTGTCAGCGTTGTCCTCGTGGGGCATGTCACCAAGGATGGTCAGATCGCAGGCCCCCGCGTGGTGGAGCATATGGTCGACACGGTGCTCTATTTCGAGGGCGAGCGCGGGCACCAATTCCGCATCCTGCGCGCGGTCAAGAACCGCTTTGGCCCCGCCGATGAGATCGGTGTGTTCGAGATGACGGGCAGCGGGCTGGCGGAGGTTCTGAATCCCTCTGCGCTCTTCCTCAGCGAGCGTGGCAAGCCCAGCCCCGGTTCCGCCGTTTTCGCAGGCATTGAAGGCACGCGCCCCGTGCTGGTGGAGTTGCAAGCCCTCGTCGCCCCCTCGCCCCATTCTCAGGCCCGCCGCGCGGTCGTGGGCTGGGACGGCGCGCGGCTCGCGATGATCCTCGCGGTGCTCGAATCGCGCTGCGGCATCCCGTTTGCGGGGCTAGATGTCTATCTGAACGTGGCCGGAGGGCTGAAGATATCCGAGCCTGCCGCCGATCTCGCAGTGGCCGCCGCCCTCCTGAGTGCGCGTGAAGACGCCGCTCTGCCCGCCGATACGGTGGTTTTTGGCGAAATCAGCCTCTCTGGCGCGCTGCGGCCTGCACCCCAGACCGAAAACAGGTTGAAAGAAGCCCGAAAACTTGGTTTTACCGCCGCAATCCTTCCCGAAGGCGGCAAGCTGGGCGAGAAGACCGGGCTCAGCCTGACCCGCGCAGGCGATCTGACCGGGTTCGTAGGTGACATTTTCGGCGCAGGCTAGCGCCTCTTAGTAATTCAGGCGCAGATATGCGCCCCGAGGGACAAGGCGGAACGATCCATGGAAGGCTTCACCATTATCGACGGGGTCGTGGCGGCGGTCATCGTGCTGTCGGCTCTTTTGGCCTACTCGCGCGGCTTCGTGCGCGAATCGCTGGCCATCGCGGGTTGGATCGTGGCGGGTATCCTCGCCTTCCTTTTCGCGCCCCAGATGGAGCCACTGGTCAAGGAAATCCCGGCCGTTGGCGCGTTTATCGCCGACAGTTGCGAGTTGAGCATGATCGGTGCCTTCGCCGCCGTCTTCGCCATCGCGCTCATCATCTCCTCGCTGATCACGCCGCTCTTCTCCTCGCTGGTGCAGCGCTCGGCCCTGGGCGGGATTGATCAGGGGCTTGGTTTCATGTTCGGCGTGGTGCGCGGTATCCTTTTGGTGGCCATCGCCTATTTCGTCTACGACACCGTGGCCACGGCGCAAAGTGTGCCGATGATTGACGACAGCCGCTCGGCGCGCGTCTTTGCCCAGATGACCGGACAGATCGAGGACGGCAATCCTGAGCAGGCGCTCGGCTGGATCACGGCGCAATACGAGGCCCTCGTCGGGGCCTGCGGCACACCTGAGTAACCCTTGAACACTCAAGTCATCATCGCGGGCGCGGCTTTGGTGGTGGCGGGCGCTTTGGTCAGCGTGCAATCCCCGATCAACGCAGCCCTCGGGCGCGGCATAGGCAGCGCGATGGGGGCGGCCACGGTGTCGTTTGCCGTGGGGCTCATCGCGCTCTTGATCCTGACCCTGGCGATTGGGGATGGGGCGAGCCTCATGAAGGTGGGCAAAGTGCCCGCGACGCTGCTGATTGGCGGGCTGACGGGGGCGGT
>JBASXE010000418.1:0-14094 GCA_049276875.1 Roseovarius sp.
ATCTAAATGCAAAAAAGGCCCGCCTGATCCGGCGGGCCTTTTCCTGTCACATCCGAAAGGCTCAGAGCTTTTCGGTCAGCTCCGGCACCGCATCAAAGAGATCGGCGACCAGGCCATAATCGGCCACCTGAAAAATCGGGGCCTCTTCATCTTTGTTGATCGCGACGATGATCTTTGAGTCCTTCATGCCGGCGAGGTGCTGAATGGCCCCCGAGATGCCGACGGCCACGTAAAGATCGGGGGCGACCACTTTGCCGGTCTGGCCAACCTGCCAATCATTCGGTGCGTAGCCCGAATCGACCGCAGCGCGGCTTGCGCCCACAGCGGCGCCCAGCTTGTCTGCCAGTTTTTCGATCATTGCGAAATCATCGAGCGATCCGACACCGCGCCCGCCCGAGACGACAACGCCTGCGGAGGTAAGCTCGGGCCGGTCGGAGGCTGCGACTTTGTCCTCGACCCATTCGGAAAGGCCGGGGTTATCTGCTGCCGCGATTGTCTCGATCGAGGCAGAACCACCCTCTGCCGCCGCGTCGAAAGCTGCGGTGCGGAAGCTGACCACTTTGATGCTGTCCGAGGATTTCACGGTCTGGATCGCGTTGCCCGCGTAGATGGGCCGCTCGAACGTGTCGGCGTCAACCACACCGGAGACATCCGAGATCACCATGACATCAAGAAGGGCCGCCACGCGGGGCAGCACGTTTTTTGCATCCGTGGTGGCAGGAGCTACGATATGCGAGTAATCGCCCGCAAGCCCCACGATAAGTGCCGCAGTCGGCTCTGCGAGGCGGTGGCCCAGCGATGCATCTTCAGCGACCAGCACTTTGGCCACGCCCGAGATTTTTGCGGCGGCGTCGCCTGCGGCGGCGGCATTGGCGCCCGCGCAGAGCACTGTCACATCACCAAGGCTTTGGGCCGCTGTCACGGCCTTCGCCGTTGCGTCCATCGCCAATTCACCATCCGTCACTTCGGCAAGGAGAAGAACAGCCATTAAACAGCCCCCACTTCTTTGAGTTTCGCCACCAGCTCGTCCACCGAGCCAACCATTTCTCCGGCCTTGCGTGTCGAAGGCTCGGCTGTTGAGACCACGGCGAGGCGCGGTGTCACATCGACGCCGTAATCTGCGGCGGTTTTCTCATCCATCGGCTTTTTCTTCGCCTTCATGATGTTGGGCAAGCTCGCGTAGCGCGGCTCGTTGAGGCGCAGGTCAACGGTAATGATGCTGGGCATCTTCACTTTGATCGTTTGCAGACCCGCATCCACTTCGCGGGTTACGAGGGCATGATCGCCATCGATATCGAGACCCGAGGCGAAGGTGCCTTGGCTCCAGCCCAAAAGCGCCGAGAGCATCTGGCCCGTGGCGTTCATGTCGTTGTCAATTGCCTGCTTGCCCGCCAGAACGAGGCCGGGCTGCTCTTCGTCGATGATCGCCTTGAGGATTTTGGCAACCGCGAGCGGTTCGATGTCGTTATGCACATCATCGGTGGCGATCACGAGGATCGCGCGGTCCGCACCCATCGCGAGGGCCGTGCGCAGGGTCTCTTGGTTTTGCTTCACGCCAATGGAGACAGCGATCACTTCGCTCGCCTTGCCCGCTTCCTTGAGGCGGATCGCCTCTTCGACGGCAATTTCGTCGAACGGGTTCATCGACATTTTCACGTTGGCAAGATCGACACCGCTGCCATCCGCCTTCACGCGGACTTTCACGTTATAGTCAATCACGCGTTTGACAGGCACGATCACCTTCATTGGCATGGTCTCCTTCATTGCTTCCGAGTCGGGATGCGACTCTGTTCAACTCATATGTCTTGCGCGGTTTTAGCGAATGCGACTGCCGCGAGACAGGGTAAAATCGTCATGTCATGGGCCGGGGGCGTCTTGTTTGCCACGCGCCCCTCGTTTCAGCGGGTCGCGCCCGGCCTGCTGCCCGGGGCTCCGCCCTTCCGGTTGCTGCGCCGTCCACTGGACGCCGCACCGCTATTCGCGGTTCGCGCCCGGAACCCAAAGCACGTCATCCTTGCCGCCATTATTGGCGATGCGCGAGGCCACGAAGAACCAATCGCTGAGCCGGTTGAGGTATTTCACCGCGGCCGGGTTCACCGTTTCGATGGTGGCGAGCTCCACGCTCAGCCGCTCGGCGCGGCGCGAAACGGTGCGGCAGAGATGTAGATAGGCCGCAAGGGGCGTGCCGCCGGGAAGGATGAAGCTGCGCAGGGGTTCCAGCACCTCGTTCATCACGTCGATCTCGGCCTCAAGCCGTGCGACCTGAGCATCCGTCATGCGCAGCGGCGTGTATTCAGCCTTGGCGTCGCTTTCCATATCGGGGCGGCAGAGGTCAGCGCCCAGGTCAAACAGATCGTTCTGAATGCGCGCCAACGCATCGTCGGTCTCGGCTGTCGCGTGTTGGCGCGCGAGGCCCACGGTCGCATTGGTCTCGTCCACGGTTCCATAGGCATTGACCCGCATGGAGTGTTTCGCGACGCGGTCGCCATTGCCCAGAGCCGTCTCGCCCTCGTCGCCCGTCTTGGTGTAGATCTTGTTCAGAACAACCATGCTGCTCAGCCCCCTGTTTGTCTGCGGATGTAAACGAATAAAAGGATCAGCGCGACTGCGACAAACTGCGCGATGATCCGCCAGCGCATGAACTTGTTGGCGCGGATGCCATTGTCCTTGCCCTCTTTGCCGAAGGTGCTGATGCCCATGGCCAGAATGACCGCGACGACACCGCAGGCAATCACGACGATGATGAAGAGTGGATCGTTTAACATTGCTGTCCCCATTTCCGGTCTCTCGCCCATATAGGCCGCGGCCAGACAAAAGCGAACCCCAAATTGCTGCTGCCATGCATCATGCGCGCGCCAGCAGCCAATCTAGTGCGCGGGTCGGAAGTACGCGCTTGAAAAAGCCCATGACATGCGTGGGTGTGGTTACGTAATAGCGCGCGCGGGGGCGGCGGGCCTCCAGCGCGTGGATCAGCTTTTTTGTCACTGCCGAGGCCGGAAGCTCGAACTTGTCGGGGCCTGTATCCTCGTAGAGCCGTTTTTGCAGGCCCGCGCGGTAGGCCTCGCTGCGCGGGGAGGCCTCCCAATCGATCCACCGCTCGAAATGCGGGATCGCGTTTTGACGGATTTTGGAGGTCACGGGGCCGGGCTCGATCAAGATCACCTCGATCCCGCTGCCCTTCATCTCGATCCGCAGTGTATCGGTGAGCCCTTCAAGCGCGTGTTTGGTGGAATTATAGGCCCCCCGCCATGGCAAGGTGACGAAGCCCAAGACTGAGGAGTTCTGCACGATCCGGCCTGTCCCTTGCGCCCGCATCACGGGGATCACCAGGCGCGAAAGCTCGTGCCAGCCAAAGAAATTCGCCTCGAAAATCTGGCGCAGGGCATCTGTGGGCAGGTCTTCCACCAGACCGGGACAGGCATAGGCGCCATTGTTGAAAAGGGCGTCCAGCCGCCCATCCGTGGCCTCCAGAACCTCGGCCAGACCGGTGTAAATCGTGCTGGTATCGCTGTAATCAATGAGCAGGCTTTCAAACCCTTCGGCAATCAGTCGCGCGCAATCCTCGGGTTTGCGGCAAGCGGCAAAGACGCGCCAACCGCGCGCCCTCATTCCGATTGCCGCGTCATAGCCGATGCCCGAAGAACAGCCAGTGATCAGGAGTGTTTTCTCAGTCATGGCTGGACGCTAGAGCGGTGCTGCGTCCAGCGCAATCTGTTTGGCCGGACTTCAGTTGGATGCGGTGATCAGCCAGTCGGCCATCCAGCCTACTTGCCCCGAGTCCATGTTCCGCAATTTCATCCAGCCGTTATCAGCGCGGTCCAGCACCTCAACAGGTGTGCCCTCAGTCAATTGTGCGATCTTGCTGAAATCCGTGCCGGGGCCGTTGCGCATATTGGCTCGGGCGCGGGCGATCGTGCGGATATCTGCGCCCTCGAACGGGGTCGCGATCACGGCCTGATCAATTGGCACGAGGTTCACGTTGCGCACCAAGGTCTCGGCGGAGAAGCCGCCCAAGCCGCCAAGGTCAATCTGCTGTGACAAAGGTTGTGCGTTCGCTTGCTGAGTTTGCGCGGTGGAGGCGAGGGTGATCACGAACTCTTCCAACGCGGTCTCATTCGGGTCGAAAGCCGCGTCACGGGTTACCACCTGTTGCGCGCCCACATCCTGTGCCGCGGCGGCAAGGTCACGCGCGCCGGAGGTCTCGCTCGGAGCTGTTTCAGATGCGGTGGCTGCGGCCACCGGAGCTTCGTCACCCAAAACCGCCATAACCGTCACAGGTGCGGGCTGTGCGAAAAGCGGTTTGTCCGCCCACGCAACCTGAAGCGAATTCTCTGCGGGGCTGTAGGCAGCACCCCCGCTCATTTCATAAAAAGCCCAGCCCAAAAAGCCGAACGTCACCAAAATAAAGCGCCACATCGCGCATCCCCCAGATCATACAAAAAGCAGCAGGGCGTAACTTCTACACGATTCGCGCCGGGCCAATATGGGAAATGGCCCAAGATTTCCCCGGACCGGTGCTTTACGAGCAATCATGCCACAGGTATCACCCAATCCATGAGTGATACCAAAGATATCCCCGAAGCGGTCGCCGAGCCGCTGCGCCGCGCCCTTGGGGAGCGATATCTGACCTATGCACTCAGCACGATCATGCACCGCGCGCTGCCTGATGCGCGCGACGGGCTGAAGCCTGTGCACCGCCGGATCCTCTATGCCATGCGCGAGTTGCGGCTGAGTTCCACCGGGGGCTTCAGAAAATCCGCGAAGATCAGTGGCGATGTGATGGGCAACTATCACCCGCATGGCGATGCCGCGATTTATGATGCAATGGCGCGTCTGGCCCAAGATTTCGCCGTGCGATATCCGTTGGTCGACGGGCAGGGGAATTTCGGCAATATCGACGGGGATAACCCGGCTGCCGCGCGCTATACGGAAGCGCGGATGACGGCGGTGGCCGAGGCTCTGCTGGAAGGCCTCGCCGAAAACGCCGTTGATTTCCGGGACAATTACGACGGCACGCTGACCGAGCCGGTTGTGCTGCCTGCGTCTTTCCCGAACCTTCTGGCCAATGGATCGTCGGGCATTGCCGTTGGTATGGCCACGAACATTCCGCCGCATAATATTGCCGAGCTGGTGGATGCGTGCCTCCATCTGATCAAGACGCCTGATGCGCGCGACGACACGCTGTTGAATTTCGTGCCCGGCCCCGATTTTCCGACCGGGGGCATCATCGTGGAGCCGCCCGAGAATATCGCCAACGCCTATCGCACCGGGCGGGGCAGTTTCCGGCTGCGTTGCCGCTGGGAGGTGGAGGATCTGGGCCGCGGGCAGTGGCAGATCGTGATCACGGAAATTCCTTATCAGGTTCAGAAATCCAAGCTGATCGAGAAGATCGCCGAGGTGATCCACCTCAAGAAGATTCCGATCCTTGGCGATGTGCGTGACGAGAGCGCCGATGATATCCGCCTGATCCTTGAGCCGCGCTCGAAAAATGTCGATCCCGAGGTGTTGATGGGGATGATGTACCGCAACTCTGATCTGGAGGTGCGGTTCTCGCTCAACATGAACGTGCTGATCGACGGGGTGACGCCAAAAGTCTGCTCCATGAAGGAGGTGCTGCGCGCCTTCCTCGATTTCCGGCGCGAGGTTCTGGAGCGCCGGTCACTGCACCGGATGGAAAAGATCGACCATCGGCTTGAGGTGCTCGAAGGGCTGATCGTGGCCTTCCTGAACCTCGACCGGGTCATCGACATCATCCGCTATGATGATGAGCCCAAAGCCGCGCTGATGCGCGAGGATTGGGGCCGGGACTGTACCCGCGCAATGACCGAGGCCGATTACGTCCCACCCCCACCCGCAGGCGAGGACGGGTTGAGCGATGTGCAGGCCGAGGCGATCCTGAACATGCGCCTGCGCAGTTTGCGGCGGCTGGAGGAAATCGAGCTTCTGCGCGAGCAAAGCGTGCTGATGGAAGAGCGCGCGGGGCTGGACGATCTGCTGGAAAGCGAAGGGCTGCAATGGGACGCAATCGCGGAGCAGCTGCGCGAGGTCAAGAAGGCGTTTGGCAAGAGCTACAGGCTCAAGGACCAAAGCGTGGGCGCGCGCCGCACAAGCTTTGCCGAGGCGGGCGAGGTCGAGGACGTGCCGCTTGAGGCGATGATCGAGCGCGAACCCATTACCGTGGTCTGCTCGGAGATGGGCTGGATCCGCGCGCTCACGGGGCATATCGACCTCAACCGCGAGCTGAAGTTCAAGGACGGGGACGCGCCGCGCTTCATGTTCCACGCGGAGACGACCGACCGGCTTCTGGCTTTTGCCGAGAATGGGCGCTTTTACACGATTTCCGCCGCCAACCTCCCCGGTGGGCGCGGCATGGGCGAGCCTTTGCGTCTGATCGTTGATCTGCCCAATGAGGCGGGAATCGTCGATCTCTTCATCCACAAACCGGGCCGCAAGCTGATCGTGGCCTCAAACGCGGGTGACGGATTCATCGTGCCCGAGGATGAGGTGATGGCACAGACGCGCAGCGGCAAACAGGTGCTCAATGTGCGCGGAGACACGCGCGCCTTGGTCTGTCGTCCGGCTGCGGGCGATCACCTTGCCGTGGTGGGCGAAAACCGCAAAGTGTTGATTTTTGACCTCGCTGAGCTCCCTGAAATGGGAAGAGGCAAGGGCGTGCGGCTGCAAAAATACAAAGATGGCGGGCTGTCGGATGCAACGAGTTTTGTGCTCGCCGAGGGGCTGAGCTGGCATGACCCCGCAGGTCGCACCCGCACCGAGACCGATTTGAGTGAGTGGATCGGCAAGCGGGCAGGCGCAGGCCGTATGGCCCCACGCGGCTTCCCGAGGGACAATAAATTCACCTGAGTGGCCCAATCCCGGCCCCGCATGGTGATGACGCATGAACGGTAGATGAGGCGAGCGATGACGGACCGGATCGCAGGCGAATATCACGGTGAGCGCCGCGCGCTGTTCTGGCTGGCGCTGCGCACAGCCATCCTGACCACGATCACGCTGGGCATTTACCGCTTCTGGGCCAAGACGCGCATCCGGAAATACATCTGGTCGTCTGTGGCGGGCGATGGCGACAGCTTTGAGTATACCGGCACCGGGTTGGAGAAATTCCTCGGGTTTCTCGCGGCGATTGTGATTCTCGCGGTTTACCTTGGGGTCTTGCAGATACTTCTGTTCTTTTTCGGCCTGTCGCTCTTGGATGCATCCGACGCGCCGGGGCAGGCCTTCTTGCAATTTGGTGCTTTCGTGCTGCCGTTGCTGGCGGTCACGCCCTTGATCTTCTTCGCCCAATACCGCGCGCGCCGTTACAAGCTGGCGCGGACCCGGTGGCGCGGTGTGCGCTTTGGCGCGGAGCCAGCGGCGTGGGGCTATGCGTGGCGGACCATGGCGCATTGGGCGGTGACGATCGTGAGCCTTGGCCTCCTGATGCCGCGCCAGACCTTCTGGCTTGAGAAATACATGGCGGACCGCACATGGTTCGGGAATGCGCAGTTCAAGCAGGGCGGCACATGGACCGCGCTTTACCCTGCAATGACTCATGTGCTGATTGGCTTGGGCCTTATCGTCCTCAGCGTGGGGCTTTTGGCATTGGAGTGGATCGGCTTTGGCATCCTTGCGGGTCTGATTGGGCCGGTCTGGCTGCTCGTGGGGCTCGTGTCTTACCGCGTGCGGGCGTTTGCCTATCTCACGTCAATGAAAACACTGGACGGGCAGATCGCGTTCGAGGCCGCACCCAAGACCGGGCGTATCGTGCGTATTGGGCTGGTGGGGATGCTGATCGTGGCTCTTTTGGCCTCTGTAATCCTCGGGGTGCCGGGGGCCGTGATGACCAGTCTCGTGGGGTTTGAGGCGATGGAATTCGGGCCGCTTATCATTCCCTTCGTGCTGCTTTACATGCTGGGTCTGGCGGTGGTCGGCGCGCTGTCGCTGGTTTGGGTGACGCAGCCTTTGATTGCCTATGTGGTTGGCCAGGTCACCATCGTGAACGCCAGCGGGCTTGATGATATCCGCCAGAGGGCGGGGGATACGGGCGCGGACGCCGAAGGGTTTGCCGATGCGCTGGATGTCGGGGGGGCGATCTGATGCTGCCTGTGAAGGGCCGGTATTTTGACGGGCTCACTTCGGCGCGCCATGACGTGCAGGTGACGCTCAGCGCGGACCGCCGGTATTTGCAGATCGTAGGCCCCAGCCTGCCCGAGCCGCTAAGCTGGCCTCTGCCCGATCTGCGCGCATTGCGGGATCGCGCACGGCGTGGGCGGCTGATCGTGACACTTCATGCCGCATCAGACTACGCCGCACCGCAGGACCCTGCACGGCTGACGGTGACGAGCGCGGCGCTGAGCGCGGAGTTGATGGCGCTTTGCCCGGATCTTTTGAAGTCCGACATGCGTGAGGGCGCGTGGGGTCGGCTGATCAAGCGCGGTGCATTGGCTGTGGCAGCGGTTGTGCTCATGCTTTTCGTGATCCTGCCGCGCATGGCCGATACGCTTGCCGGGCTGATCCCGGTGGAGCGGGAGGTGGCGTTCGGCAAATCCGTTGTCTCGCAGATCGAGCGCGCTTTGGGGGCCACGCGGCTGGGGCAGTTGCGATGCGAAAACTCCGAGGGGCTGGCAGCACTTGGCGCGATGACTGCGCGGCTGACGGCGGGTAGCGATCTCGCTTATGCGCTGGAGATGCAGGTGTTCGACCATGAGATGATCAACGCCTTTGCCGCCCCCGGCGGGCAGATCGTGATCATGCGCGGCCTTTTGGAGAGCGCGAGCGGACCCGATGCGGTGGCTGCCGTTCTGGCCCATGAGATAGCCCATGCGGAGCGGCGCGACGCCACGCGCCATGCGCTGCGTGCGGCGGGCTCGGCCGGGCTTTTGTCAATGGTGCTGGGCGATGTGACGGGGGGTGCTGCTGCGGTGTTTCTGGGCGAGAGGGTGCTTCAGGCAAGCTACACACGCGAGGCCGAGGCCGCGGCGGATATCTTCGCGCTTGGTATGTTGAACCGCGCGGGCGTGAGCAGCGCAGGCATGGCGGATTTCTTTGAGGTCTTGGCGGATATGGAGGCCGGGATGCCCGCGCTGCCCGCGTATTTCTCAAGCCATCCGGCAAGCGCGGGCCGCGCGGAGGCGGCGCGCAGCCATGCTGACGGGCAGAACGCGACCAGCCCAGTGTTGAGCGATGGCGAATGGGCCGCTCTCTTGGCGGTGTGCGATTAAAGCGCTTGGTGCGCCTTGCGGGGAGCCGCCCGTGATCAAACCGCCTCTGCCTGAAGCCAGACGCCACCTTCGGGCCGTAGGGTCAGGATCATCACCGGATCGGGGTCGCGGCCCTTGACTGGCGTGAACCGGAACCGGCCCAGAAGGGTGGCGAGGATGATTACCGCCTCTTGCAACGCAAAGCTTGCTCCGATGCACACGCGCGGGCCATCTCCAAAGGGCAGGTAACTATAGCGCGGCACGGATTTTCGATCTTTGAACCGTTCGGGACGGAACGTATCGGGCGCGTCCCAGAGCGCGTGATGACGGTGCAGCGCATAAATCGGCACGATCACCGTATCACCCTTGCGGATTTCGGTTCCGCAGAGCGTGTCGTCCTTCATCGCGGTGCGCGACACCATGGCGGCGGGGGGATAAAGGCGGAGCGCCTCATCGGCGATCTGGCGGATATAGGGTAGGTTCTCCACGTCATCGCCAGTGGCAGCACGGCCGCCCAGAACCGCCTCAATCTCGGTGCGCGCCTTGTCCTGCACGCGGGCGTCATAGGCGCAGAGATAGAGCGACCATGCCAGCGTCAGCGCGGTCGTTTCATGGCCCGCGACGATAAAGGTCAGAAGGTTGTCGCGCAGCTCCTCGGTGCTCATTTGCCGTTTGGTCTTGGGGTCTTCACCGTCGAGCAGAAGGTCCAGCAGGTCCGGCACGCCCTCGCGCCCGCGCGCACGGCGGGCCTCTACCGCGGTGTCCGCGAAGCTTTTCATATCGGCCATGCCCTTGTCGGGAACGATGCGTCCGGGACGCGGCACCCAATCGGGCAGGCCCATGAAATCAAAAAGTGATATCTTTCCGGCCTGTGCGATATAGTCGTCAATCGCGCGGTGCACCGCATCTGCGTCCATTGCGCCTTCGCCGGAGAATGTGACCTCGGCGATCACATCGAATGTGGTGCGGACCATATCCTCGGCCATATCGACGGCGCGGGGGCCAGCGGCACTGATACGCGCGGCGCTCCGCTCGGCGGCGGCTGTCATGATCGGCGCGAGATTCATCACGTTGCGGTGCGAGAAGGCCGGGGCCGCCGCGCGCCGTTGCCAGCGCCAATGCGCGCCTTCCGCAATAAAGAGCGAGTCGCCAATTGCCGGCCTGAGCAGGTTCTTGGTTACGACGGATTTGGGATAATCCTCCACCCGCTCCAGCAAGATCTCACGGAGCGCGGCGGGGTCGGTGACCATATGCCAGCGCCGCCCTGTGCGTCCTGAGACGATAGGCTGCTGCGTGGCGGCCTTTGGGATGATGCTGAGGATATTGCGCCGCGCGGCAGTGAGACTGCTCAGAAGGCCCATCGGCTCCACCGGGAGAGGGACGGCAACGGGGGGGCTGAGTGGCGGCATCTTATCTCCGGTTATCTAGTGCTGGGGATGTAGGGCAGGGGACCACTCTGGGCAAATGATTGCAGCGCCCCGCCCCATGGGCTAAATCCCTGTGCAGGAAAATATCATAGGAAGGCTGCCGCCTCATGTTTGCCCATCAGAAATTTGCTCGTATTGCTGCGCTGTGCTTTGGCCTCGCTTTGGTCAGTGCTTGCACCAACCCCAATGATCTGGACCAAGCGCCCGAGCCCTTGGGGGATTTCGCACTGGGACATAATGTGGTGGTGGCGCCGAACCTGACCAAGGGGCCTGCCTCGCGCGATGCGACCGAGGAGGAATGGGCCGCGTCAATGAAGGCGGCCATCGAAGAGCGCTTCGGCCGTTATCAAGGGTCCAAGCTCTATCACTTGGGGATTTCGGTCGAGGGCTATGTGTTGGCTGTTCCCGGGATTCCATTGGTGGCCTCTCCCAAAGCGGCGCTGATTATCAACGTAACGGTGTGGGATGATGCAGCAGGCAAGAAATTGAACGAAAAGCCCGAGCAGGTCACGATTGTGGAGACGATTTCGGGCAGCACGATGATCAGCTCGGGCCTCACGCAGTCGAAAGAGGTTCAGATGGAGAACCTCAGCCGCAACGCGGCGAAGCTCATCCAGAACTGGCTGGTGCGTGAAAACCTCGACAAGGAATGGTTCGGCGGGGCGGAGGCCAACAAGGCCGTTCTGCGCGCGCAACGTGCCGCACAGGCGGAGGCCGATGTTGAGGCTGAGGCTGAGGCAGCGTTGGCCGCAGACGCCACCACAGCCACAGAAGATGCGGCCGATGTGGTGCCCACGGGTGCCGCCGCTCAGGCCGCATCGGTGCAATCCTCGCTGATCGTGACCGAGCCTGACGTCGCCCTCGCGCCGGAAAGCTGATCCCGGCCCCGCCCTATGCCTGCACTTTTGAATAAGCGCACCCGCTCCCTGCGGCGGGCTGTCGCGCATTTGTGCCGCCGCATAGTCGCGCCGCAGCGCAGCGAGATTGCGAAACTCTGAGTGGTTTCAACAGTTTTGCGAGCGGTGCAGATGCAGCATAGCTGTTTCTGTATGCCACTGTATCCAAATAACCCCTTAAAAACATTTGATTTTCTTAATCAAACCCGTCATGAACGGCGCAATTCGAACAAAAGGAAGACCTATGGATCAGGTCAATCTGACCGCTTGGGCGGGCAAGCAGGATATGTCCAGCGGCAGCATCGATGCAACGATGGCGGCGATGCTGGCGGCGACGCTTGATTACGGCGATACGCCCCGTGTGGGAGATGTGCTGCCTCAGCTTTGGCACTGGTGCGCGATCCTGCCCACTGTGCCGAATGATGCGCTGGCCAAGGATGGTCATCCTGCCCTCGGAGGCTTCTTGCCGCCCGTGCCGTTGGAACGGCGGATGTGGGCTGGCGGGGCCTTGACGTTTCACGCGCCGCTGCATGTCGGGGAGGTGATCACGCGCCATTCGACCATCGCGACGGTGAGCGAAAAGACGGGGGCGACCGGGCCGATGGTCTTTGTCACCGTTAATCATGAGATCCACGGTGAGGACGGGCTGGCCATCACCGAGCGGCAGGATATTGTATATCTCGCCATCCCCGACAGCTTCACACCGCCTCGCAAACAGCCTTTGCCCGAGGGCGAAGCCTATGCCGAGGAGGTGCGAGTCAATGAAGCCCTGCTCTTTCGGTATTCCGCCTGCACGTTCAACGCGCACCGCATTCATTTCGATCTGCCCTATGCGCAAATGGTCGAGCATTACCCCGGCCTCGTGGTGCACGGCCCGCTTCAGGCCACACGGCTGATTGCGGGAGCGGCACGCACCAAGGGGCGCACGCCTGACGGGTTCACATTTCGCGGGGTTCACCCGCTTTTTCACGACGATGGATTGCATCTGCGTGGTGCATGGGAGGACGAGACGCTGCGGCTTTGGGCCGGGGCTGGTCTCGGGCACCAGACAATGCAGGCCTCGGCCACATGGGAGGAAACGACATGACGGGAATTTTGCAAGGAATGCGCGTGGTCGAGGGCTCGGCCTTTGTGGCGGTGCCTCTCGCGGGGATGACGCTGGCCCAGATGGGGGCGGAGGTGATCCGGTTCGACCGGATCGGTGGCGGGCTTGATGCCGGGCGCTGGCCCATAGCACCGGATGGGCAGAGCCTGTTCTGGGCGGGGCTCAACAAGGGCAAGAAGTCCGTTGCTGTCGATATGAAATCGCCTGAGGGGCGTGAATTGATCAGCAGGATCATCACCGCACCAGGCGACGATGCGGGGCTTTTCATCACCAATCTACGCGTGCGTGGCTGGATGGATTACGAAACCCTGAGCCAACGGCGCGAGGATATCGTCATGGTTACTCTGACAGGCGATCGCCATGGCCGCCCCGCGGTGGATTACAGTGTGAACCCGTCGCTGGGCGTGCCGGCCATGACCGGCCCCGAGGGCAGCGCGGACCCCGTGGCCCATGTCGTGCCATGCTGGGACCTCATTGCGGGCAATATGGTGGTCTCCGCCCTGATGGCGGCCGAGCGTCAGCGCCTGCGCGGCGGCGGCGGTCAGGAGGTGGAACTGGCCCTCAAGGATGTGGCGGCGGCGGCTCTGGGTCATCTTGGCATGATCGGTGAGGCGGCGACCACGGGTGCGTCGCGGCCCAAGGCGGGCAACGCGCTTTATGGTGCCTACGGTCAGGATTTTCTGTGCGCCGACGGGCGGCGGGTGATGATCATCGGCCTCACCGACCGGCAATGGGCGGGGATCGTCAAAGCAACGGGCACGGGCGAGGCGATGGACGCGCTCGCTGCGCGCACGGGTCAGAACCTGCGCATCGAGGGCGCGCGCTGGGCCCTGCGGGATGAGATTACGGCGATCCTCAAGCCGTGGTTCGCCGCGCGTTCTGTCGCTGATTTTGGCGACGCGTTTGATAAGGCGGGCCTCACATGGTCCGAGTTTCGCACCCTTGATCAGGCCCTGCGCGAGGATGCGGATCTCAGCGAAGCCAATCCGATGTTCACCCAGATGCACCACCCCGGCGTAGGCAGCTACCCGGTGCCCGGCCACCCGGCCACGTTCTCGTCCCATGCCCGGCGCGCGCCTGAGGCCGCACCCGCGCTGGGCCAGCACACCGAAGAGGTCTTGGGTGATGTGGCGAAGCTGGATGATCGCGAGATCAGCACGCTTTTCGACAAGGGAATTGTGCAATCGCCCAGTTGGTGCAAATCGCGCAGTGCGGCGTGAGGGTGGGGTTTTAGGATGCAACAAACTTCACGAGGGATTTTGATAGCTTTACTTTTTTACAATCGTGGGCCCTAACTGGATCGAATGACTTTCTAGATAACTAGGGGCCATAAAGTGCGCTCACTGAATATTTTCTTGCAAGCCTAATGTTAGGGCCTGTGGACAATCAGGATTCCCATTGGGCCTGATTTCTGATTCAAACTTCCAAAATGGAGGTTTGAATGAACAAGCAGCGGTTTGTGGTGTCGG
>JBASXE010000419.1:0-1750 GCA_049276875.1 Roseovarius sp.
GCTTGAGATAGCGGCGGCGACGGGTTTCATCGTATCGCGCCATCGCGCCGGCAACGGATAGCGCGGCCGTCACTTCGTGGTTGGCGCCAAAGATGGGTGCCGCAATTGAAAACGCCCCCTCATCCAGATCGTTGATCGCGATGTGGAAGCCATCCACACGGATCATGTCGAGCCGCGCCAACAGCTCATCCGGATCGGTCGTAGTGGCCGCCGTGAACGGCTCTAACGGCGCGGATAAAATGCTTTCGCGGACACCTTTGGGGGCATGTGCCAGCAACAACATGGAACCGCCGCCCGCATGCAAAGGGCCGTAGCGCCCTGCAATTGCATAGATTCGCATTGCGTGGTGGCCCGCAAGCGTTGCCAGAACGAGAGACCGGCTCCCCTCGCGCAAGATCAGATTGACCGTTTCGGTTGTATCTTCGCGCAGCCGTTGCATTACTGGCCGCGCGGCGGCCAGCAGAGTGTTCTGCACGCCCGCCTGCTCGCCCAAAACCCCCATCCGGTAACCGAGCGAATAGATCGCCTTGTCATCTTCTCGCATCACGAAACCGCGGGCCTCCAAGGTCGACAGCAGCCTGAATACGATGGTCTTCGTCAATCCCAGGTGGCCTGCAAGCTCTGTCACGCCTTGCTTTGGCTGGCTTGCAAGGGCCTCCAACACGCACAGGGCGCGGTCGACGGCGGCGATTGTGTAATCTCTGGGCTCAGGCATTTCTCAGACTTCTCATTCTACGTGACGCTTGCTTTACGATCCATATGCCGCATAGTATTAGTAAAACAATGTTTCAGACAGTGAAACATTGCTGGCGGGAGGTCGTAATGAAAATTGCTTATGTCGTACCTGGGCCGATGTCGAAAGGGCCAATGGGGCGCGCCGAGATGGCCCGCCGCGAGATCCTCATGAACAGGTGGGCGTTTGAAGGCACCGAGGTTTCGGTCGTCGACGTGCCTACGGGCCCCGCTTCGATCGAATCAGCCTACGAAGAGATGCTGGCAGTTCCACCGACGCTGGACCTGATTATGGATTGCGAGGCCAGAGGCTTTGACGCCGCGATCATCGGCTGCTTCGGCGATCCGGGCATTGAGGCGGCTCGAGAGTTGGTCTCAATGCCAGTGGTTGGCCCGTGCGAAAGCGCCATGCTTCTGGCGGCTGGTCTTGGGCATAAATTTAGCGTTCTGACGATCTTTGAAAACTTGATCGCAGGCCAGGAAATGCTGGCCATTCACGCAGGCGTCCATGCAAAGCTGGCGTCAGTGCGACCTACCAACATTCCGGTTCTAGATCTAATGAAGGATACCGCCATGACCAAGGCAAGGCTGATCGAGGTTGCGCGCGCCTGTGTTCAGCAAGACCGCGCTGACGTGCTTTTGTTCGGCTGCATGACGATGTCCTTTCTCGACATGGGCGACGAAATTGGTGCCGAAGTCGGCGTGCCAGTCGTGAATGCCGGTCGCGCCGCCTTGAAACACGCAGAGATGCTTGTTTCCATGGACCTGGCCCATTCTAAGAAAGCATGGCCCACACCTGCAAAAATGAAGGCGGGCAAAACCGCCTCTGAAATGCGCGTCGCTTGAATCAGCGCACATCAAAAGTCGTCCTTTGGGCGCCAACGGGAGTACCACAATGACACTGCCACTGAGATCAGTTGTTCTTGCTGCCATGCTGTCGGCCAATGTGCTGACGCCCGCGATGGCTGAAGAGATTAGGACGATCAACATCGTAACCCGACCTCAGGCTGCACAGCCT
>JBASXE010000420.1:0-4231 GCA_049276875.1 Roseovarius sp.
CCCTAAGACCAACAAGGCTCCGGAAAGGGTAGCGGGTTGCCCACGAACAGGGCGAGACGGGCGTTGACGCCAGTGATATCGGTCACGCTGCGCCCTAGCACCTGCCACTCAGGCTGTGTCAGCCAAATAAGTGAGGCCGACATTGTTGATTGTCACTGAGAACTGACCCGGTTTAGGACAAAATTGTCATCGAGAACTGACCCATGTGCAACCGTGCTCCGGCTTGAACCAGCCAGGAGCGATAGGAGTGTTAGACATGGGATTTTTGATGATCATTCGGAAATGGGCGCTGCGGGACAAGATGCCCATTCGTGAGATCGCGCGCCGCACGGGCGTATCGCGCAACACGATCAAGAAGTATCTGCGGGAAGGGATAGTCGAGCCAGAGTTTCAGACGCCTGACCGGCCGAGCAAGCTCGACCCTTATGCAGCGCGGCTGACGGAATGGCTTGTGTCTGATCAGCGCAAGTCACGCAAGGAACGCCGGACGGCGAAGCTGATGCACGCGGATCTGGTGAAGTTGGGTTATGACGGCTCCTATGAGCGCGTCGCGGCTTTTGTGCGTGAGTGGAAGGGCGAACGCCAGCGCGCGCAACGTACGACGGATCGTGGGGTGTTCGTGCCGCTGGCGTTCCGCCCTGGAGAGGCGTTCCAGTTCGATTGGAGTGAGGACTGGGCCTATGTTAGCGGCGAGCGCATCAAGCTGCAGGTGGCGCACATCAAGCTGTCGCATAGCCGCGCCTTCCTGGTTCGGGCCTATCTGCTGCAGACACATGAGATGCTGTTCGATGCGCACTGGCATGCATTCCGGGTTTTTGAAGGCGTCCCTGAACGCGGTATCTACGACAACATGAAGACGGCCGTCGACAAGGTTGGAGTTGGCAAGAAGCGCGATGTAAATGCGCGCTTCCTGGCGATGGTCAGCCACTATGTCTTTGAACCCGAGTTCTGTAATCCGGCGGCTGGCTGGGAAAAGGGTCAGGTTGAGAAGAACGTGCGCGATGCGCGTCATCGCATGTGGCAAGTCATGCCTGCCTTCGCCGATCTTGCTGCGCTGAATACCTGGCTGGAGGAGCGCTGCAAGCTGCTATGGGATGAGACGGCCCATGGCACGTTGCCTGGCAGCATCGCCGAAGCGTGGGCTGCGGAGAAGGCCTCTCTGATGCCACTGCCGGTGATGTTTGACGGTTTTGTTGAAGAACGAAAGCGCGTCTCGCCGACCTGTTTGATCAGCTTTGATCGTAATCGTTACTCGGTGCCTGCCAGCTTTGCGAACCGCCCTGTCAGCCTGCGTATTTACCCCGAGCGTTTGGTTGTGGTGGCTGAGGGACATGTCGTTTGTACGCATGAGCGTATCATTGAGCGGTCGCACCGTCAGCCTGGGCGGGTTATCTACGATTGGCGCCATTATCTGGCGGTCGTTCAGCGCAAGCCCGGCGCTTTGCGCAATGGTGCTCCCTTTGCGGAGATGCCTGAGCCCTTCCGCTTGCTGCAGGCAAAGATGCTGCGTCAGCCCGGTGGCGATCGTGAGATGGTCGATATCTTGTCCTTGGTGTTGCACCATGATGAGCAGGCCGTGCTATGCGCCGTGGAATTGGCGCTAGAGGCTGGCGTCCCGACCAAAACACATGTTCTGAACCTGCTGCACAGGCTGCTGGATGGCAAACCGACGGATCAGCCAGATGTGAGCCCTCCCGCGGGCTTATCGCTGAGCAAGGAGCCTGAGGCGAATGTAGCGCGATATGATGGGTTGCGCTCCAAGAAAGGGGCGCGCCATGCGTCATGATCCTGCTGGTGCTGCCATCGTCATCATGCTGCGCAGCCTGAAGATGCCGGGCATGGCGCATGCTGTACAAGACTTGCTGGACCAAGGCGCGCCTGCGTTCGAGGCCGCCACGCCCATTCTGTCGCAATTGCTCAAAGCTGAAATGGCGGAGCGCGAGGTGCGTTCGATCGCGTATCACATGAAGGCCGCCCGCTTCCCGGCATATAAGGACTTGTCCGCCTTCGACTTCGGGGCAAGTGAAACGCGGGAAGCTCTGGTCCGCCAACTCCATCGATGTGAGTTCATGGATGCGGCCGAGAATGTGGTCTTGATCGGTGGTCCAGGTACGGGGAAATCCCATGTTGCAACGGCCCTGGGCATCCAGGCCATCGAGCATCACCGTAAGCGCGTACGCTTCTTCTCGACCGTCGAGCTGGTCAACGCGCTGGAGCAGGAAAAGGCCCAAGGAAAGGCTGGCAAGATTGCTGAGGCGCTGGTGAAAACGGACCTCGTGATCCTGGATGAGTTGGGATATCTGCCGTTCAGTACCTCGGGTGGGGCCTTGCTGTTCCACCTGCTGAGCAAGCTCTACGAGCGCACCAGCGTCATCATTACAACCAACCTCAGCTTCAGCGAATGGGCCAACGTCTTCGGCGATGCCAAGATGACGACCGCCTTACTCGACCGGCTCACCCACCGCTGCCATATCCTTGAAACCGGCAACGACAGCTATCGCTTCAAGGCAAGCTCAGAGACCGCGAAAAAGAAGCGAAAGGAGACCGCACCATTGACGACCGCATAACAGACAAAACATAACCGCTGGGTGGGTCAAACCTCGGTGACAAAACCGGGTCAGTTCTCAGTGACAATCAACAGTTGCGGATGTTGTCGAGCTGTAGGGCTGATCTGGTCGCTTCGTCTTTGAAGTCCGCAAAGCCCGGAACATCTGCCCGTGTGAAGTGGGCGACAAGATAGATTGTGCTCGGCAGCTTCAGGTCAGGGAACCGACTGCAGCCGTCAGTAAGTGCTGAAACTAAAAACTCTTCCAGCGACAGACGGTCGCTAACCTCGGGACCTTTCGGCTTCAGAAGCCCTGACCAGATGGGCGCAAGGTCATCGTCTCCGTCACGCTCAATAACCGTACAACAGTATTGATAGCTGAGAACCTCGTTGTTTAAGGTGCGAGTGACCTCGTCGGCATGGCGCTGGTACTCGGTATCGAAGCCAATGATCAGGTAGCGGCTGGGGTCAGCACGTCCTGTGTGGATTGCATCGAACTGTGACTTCGGTAGGGGCATCAGCTACAATAGTAAAAGTTTTTCCTCCACACCCATACCAGACTTTTACTATTTTTAGACCCAGTATTTTGTCCGTCTGCGATAGGCTGCATGTGCATCTGCAACGGAAGCTTCTTTCTCGATTTGCTCCGGCACTTCTAGAAACAAAACAGCGCATCCCTGAGGAGGCGCTGTTCGCAATAATCAAAGAAAATGATTTTAGATTGCCAGATCGTCGAGGCTCTTGCCTGCTGCAAGTGCTGCCTCAACCCACTTGGGCTTACGGCCACGGCCGGACCAAGTCATGCTGGGATTCTGCGGGTGAGCATACTTGGGTGCAACGCTGGACGCTGCTTTGCCGCCCTTCTTGCCACCATCGACAAGAGCCGACAGTGAAAAGCCAAGTTCTTTTGCTTTTGCTTCTAGCACGGCACGAGCTTCAGCAATTTTGCGGTCTTCGTATGTCGCAATGCGATTACGTACTTCAGCTTCAAGTTTCTTGAGTTCTTTCAAATCAAGCGAGTTAAGATCCATGATATCCTCCGTTCACGGATCACCTCCATAAGGTAAGTAATTTTATAAATCAATTGAGCAGCTCAATCGCAGCTCGTAATTTATTGTCATTTATATCGATATAGCGCTGCGTGGTGCTGAGATGCTTGTGACGTGCGAGAGCTTGGACGATGCGAGCATTTATACCCTTGTCCGCCAGCTCGGTCACAAACTGCCTGCGTCCGCTGTGGCTGCTTGCGCCGTCGATCGCTGCAAAGCGGTAGAGGCGCTGGAACAGGTTGACCACAGTCTGTGCGCTAAAGCCGCCACCCTTTGCGCTGAACAGCAGAGGTGCAGCGGGCTTGAGCACATGCTTGGGATACTGTGCTGCATAGCGGGCCAGTTGCTGCCTCAAGCGCTTGTTGACCAGCACAGTGCAACTCTCACTGCCTTTGGTCTGTGCCGCACTCAAGTGGATCGTGTCTAGGGGCTGGCCCTGCGCATCAAACACGTCGTCAATGCGCAGAACGGCAATCACACATGCACGCAGCGCTACGCAGAAGCTCAGCGCTACAGCAGTGTGGTTGCGTGTGCTGTGGCGCAAGCTGTCGACAACAGCAGCGAGGCGCTTGTACTCTGCTGGGGTGAGGAGTTTGGCTTGCTTCATCGTCTTCGGGCCTCATGTGTGGTTCAGCTG
>JBASXE010000421.1:0-6911 GCA_049276875.1 Roseovarius sp.
TTGTTGAGCTGCTCGCGCATGGCGTTCACAGCGGCCTGATCTGCGGCTTTCTCATCGCCTCGGCCAATCCATCCGGCACAAGCCAGAGCAGCGGCCTCGGAGACACGGCCCAAGCCCAGTGAAAGCATGCGGTCGTTGAAATCGATATGAGCGGTCATGGGGTGTCCTTCGGCATCAGTGGCCTCTTTGGGCCTTCATTTGAGCGGTCATTTGGGAGTGGTGCGCTCGTGTACAATCTCTTGTTTATATCTGTGCAACCTCTAGCCGCGCGGGCAGCAACGCACAAGGGCGGGGGCATTTGGTCAGGGCGTCAGACTCGCTCGATTCTCAGGGCAACAGGCGTGCCCGCGACAACGCCGAGGCCCGGCATGGCATCAAGTGCTGTATCGAGTGCCGCGCGGGTGGTCTTATGCGTCACGATCAGCACGGGGGCCGTCTCTTCGTTATGGTCATACTGCCGCATTCGGTCGATGGAGATACCGGCCTCACCCAGAACGGTGGCGACCTTGGCCAGCGCGCCGGGTTTATCCTGAAGCGTGAGGCGAAGGTAATAAGGTGCGGGCGTCACGGCGCGCGCAGGCTTGGCCTTTTTCAGCATATGCGCAGGCTTGCCAAACACCGGAATACGGATGCCGCGTGCGATATCCATCACATCGCCCATCACGGCGCTGGCGGTGGGGCCCATCCCCGCACCGGGGCCGCGCATCACGACCTGCTCCACCTGATCACCTTCGAGCACGCACATATTCGTGCCGCCCTCCAACTGCCCCAACGGCGAATTGTCCGGCACGAGGCAGGGCGACATGCGCTGCTCCAGCCCACGCCCGGTCATCTGGCACACGCCCAGAAGCTTGATCCGGTAGCCCATGTCGGCGGCGCGGTGGATATCCTCGATCGTGATGTTCTGGATACCTTCCAACTCTACCGCGTCAAAATCGACCTGCGTGCCAAAAGCAATGGCCGCCAGCAGCGACAGTTTGTGACCTGCGTCGATGCCACCCACGTCGAGATTGGGATCTGCCTCCAGAAAGCCCAAGGCATCGGCCTCCGCAAACACATCCGCGTAAGGCAGGCCCGAGGATTGCATCCGTGTCAGGATATAGTTGCAAGTGCCGTTCATCACACCCATCACGCGGGTGATCTCATTGCCAGCAAGCCCCTCGGTCAGCGCCTTGATCACAGGGATACCGCCCGCGACGGCTGCCTCGAAACGGATCACACGGCCCGCGGCCTCGGCAGAGAGGGCGAGGGTGTGACCGTGATGCGCCAGCAGGGCTTTGTTTGCGGTGACCACATCCTTGCCTGCGGCAATGGCGGCTTCGGTCGCAGCCTTGGCGGGGCCGTCATGGCCCCCCATCACTTCGATGAATACGTCCACATCATCGCGCTGCGCCAGAGCCACGGGATCGTTTTCCCAAGCGTAATCCGAAAGCGGCACGCCGCGATCTTTGTCCTTCGAGCGGGCGGAGACGGCAGTGATCACCACGGGGCGTCCCGCGCGTTCGGCCAGCAGGCTGGCCTTTTGGCGGATGATTTTCACGATACCGGTGCCGACAGTGCCCAATCCGGCGATGCCGAGGCGCAGGGGGGTGGTCATGGGGCGTGTCTCCGCATCTAGCTGGTTCTATGGGCTATGGGTCGGGATAGCGCGAAGGGCGCGGGGGTGCAACGCGGGTTTTTTTGGGAATGGCCCCTGCGTTATTCGACTGTCTGGGCGAGGCGTTCGCGGCTGGGCGCGTCCAGAACACTGCCGCGCAACCGGGCCGCGCGCGCCTCAAGCCGCGCGATGCGGGCCTGTGTGCCTTGTGTCGTCTCGTCCGTGATGCGGCCTTGGCGCGCGGCCACGTCAAGCTGCGCAAGGGGCACGAGAGCGGGGTAGTTGGCATCCCGCACACTGTCCGAGACCGAAGCGTCCAACTCGGGAAACTGGCTGCATGCGGCAAGGCAGAGGGGTATCAGAAGGGCGAATGAGGGACGCATCTTGTGCCTTTGACGTTGGGCTGGGGCGATACTGCCATTCTTTGGCAGGGCGGGGCAAGCGCATCCGGCTCGGTGCGATGGCTCGCGCGCCGATTTGCCAAGACAGCCTGACAATGATCGTGGCGCGGGCACTTGATGCGTCGCAAACAGAAGCGACAGGGCGGTTTTGGCGTCTGAGAGTAACAAAAAATCAGGGAGTGGATTATGAAAGTTGGGTTTATCGGTCTGGGCAATGTGGGCGGCAAGCTTGCGGGCAGCCTTTTGCGCAATGGTGTGGATCTTGTCGTCTATGATCTGGACGCAGAACTGGTGGCCGCTTTTGAAGCGCGCGGTGCGGCCGGTGGCGCTAACCCTGCGGCGATGATGGAGGCGTGCGATGTGGTCATCACCTGCCTGCCCAGCCCTCAGGCCTGCAATGCGGTGGTGACCGAAATGTTGCCTGCCATGGCCCCCGGCAAGATCTGGATGGAGATGTCCACCACCGACGCGGCCGAGGTCACGCGGCTGTCGGAGGAGGTGATCGCACGTGGTGTGGCGGCGGTGGATTGCCCGGTCTCGGGTGGCTGTCACCGCGCAGATACGGGCAATATCAGCATCTATGCAGGGTGCGACCGGGCCACGTTTGAACGGGTTTTGCCCATCCTGACCATCATGGGCCGTCGCGTGCTGCATACGGGCGAGATCGGCACGGCCAGCACGCTCAAGGTGATGACCAATTATCTGGCCACGGCGAACCTCATGACGCTGTGTGAGGCGCTGACGGTAATGAAGGCAGCGGGGCTCGACATGGCCACCACTTATGAGGCGATCAAAATCTCGTCTGGCACGTCGTTTGTGCATGAGACCGAGAGCCAGTTGATTCTGTCGGGCAATCGGGATGTGAATTTCACGATGGACCTTGTGCAAAAGGATATCGGTCTCTTTCAGACCATCGCGGACCGGCACAATGTGCCGTTGGAAATCTCACCCCTGATGATCGAGATCCTGACCGACGGACAGCGCCGCTACGGGACGCGGGCGCAGTCGGATGAGCTGATCTGCCGCCTTGAGGAGGCCACCGGGCTGTCGGTTACGGCCCCCGGCTTTCCGACCGAGCTTATTGACGACGAGCCCGAAGAGCGGGGCGCGGAAGTGCGGCCCTTGCGCTAAAGGCCGTGCGATGTCGGTGCGCTTTGCTCTGGCTCTTTGTCTGTGGCGCGGGTAAGGCGCGGGCATGAAAAAGACAGTGCGCAAGAAAAAGAAGAAGACAGACGAGATCCTGATCGAGGTTTACCCCTCCATCCCGCGCCGCCTTTTTGCGCTGTCGTCTCTGTTGGTGTTGGGGCTTTTCTCGATCCACTTCGCCCTTATTCGGTCCGAGGGTGAGATTGGCGCAAAGTTGGCGGTGCTTGCCTTCGGCATCGGCGTTCTTTGGGTTGCGGACCGCGTGCGGCGGGCCACCTCTGGATCGCTGCAGCTTACCAAAGACACGTTGCGCCACTCCAGCGGCGAGGTTCTTACGACTGCCGACAATATTCGCAGCCTTGATCGCGGGGTTTTCGCCTATAAGCCGTCCAGCGGTTTTCTGTTGCGGCTTGAAGAGCGTGGCGTGCGCCGCTGGGAGCCGGGGTTGTGGTGGTGCACCGGGCGCCGGGTCGGTGTGGGGGGCGTGGTCTCGGCCCCTCAGGCCAAGGCGATGGCAGAATTGCTTGTGCATATGCTCGCAGAGCGCGACGCCTCAGCCTAGATCACACGAAAAAGCCCCGAAGCCGAAAGCTCCGGGGCGTTTTCTTTTTACAAAGCCGTCAGAGGGCTCAGGCGTCGTCCCAGATGACTTGTGGGGCGAAGCGTGGGCTCGTCAGAACGCGCGATTCGATCAGCGTGGGGTCGATCACACCCAGCCGGAAGAAGGGCGCATACATCGAGGCCGCGTCGATCACGATCACCTCTTCGCCGTCATTCATAATCGGCAGGCGGTCGCGCTGGGCCTCTGCGTCTGCATCGCTCAGAGGGCTCAACCCACCTGTCCCGCGGACTTCGCTCCACTGGACGGTATATTCATCCTCTTCGAGATCGTATTTCACGATGCTGACGCGCAGCTGGTTGTTGCCTTCGTCGTTCGAGATCATGTCGAACACCGTCTTGGCATTGTCCAGGTAGACGGGCGTCACGGGCTGCATTTCGCGCGAAATCATATCGGCAATGGTGTAGCTCGCTTTGTCGCGGGCACTTGCATAGCGGTGAACTTCGAAAAATTCATAGGTTGCCGCAAGTGTCCAGAAGACCAAGGGCATGCAGATGACCGCTTCGACCATCACCGATCCCGCTTCGTCGTTGCGGAAACGTTTCAGCCAGGTTTTGGGGCTCACTTTAAACATTACTGAGGCTCCTGCACAAAGGCCGTCATCGACACGATGGCGATTTGGCCGTTTTCATCGGATTCCAAGGCATTGGCCAGCGCATATCCCGGAAAGAGCGGGTCATACTTCACGCAAGCGCGCAGCAGCATGAGCTGGTTTTGTTGGCCGGGGGTGAAAGTGATCACCGGATCGCCTGTCTCCGCGCGATCGGTGCATTGAACGTTACTGCCCAACTCACCGAGATTGCGGATATCGGTCGGGATCATTTCAAGGCGCAGACTTTCCTCGCAATTGTTGAACACGAAGGATTCATCACAGATCCGCTGCTTGATCGCGTCGTGGGAGGGCGCGGTGCCCGGGCCCAGACGGATGTCGCGGACTGCCATGTCCAGACCACGCTCCAGCATCGTGTGACGCATGGTCACAAAGCTTAGCTCAAGCGACAGGATCATGACTGCCATGAAGACCGGAAAGACCACGGCGAATTCGGCTGTAATGGTGCCTTCTTCATCGCGGGCGAACCGGCGGAAGGGGTGTTTGCGTAGTTTGATCATTGTGTCAGCCTCAGGTTGACCACGTTCGATGCGATCGAGCTGAACGCATCCGTGATGTTAATGCCCTCTGCGCGGTAGTAATGTGCCACGGAAGAGGCGCAATTACGCAGGTTGGTTTCGGCAGTTCCGCCTGGATCGATTTCGAAGCCGATGGTGTAGACGACCACGCCATTGTTCTTGGTGGCGGTGCAGACGTCGGACATCATGTTGTTCTTGTCGTCACCGTTTTCGCGCTCGCTGCCGACATAGTCGTTCCACGGACCCCAATCTCCTGTCAGGTTGCCGTAGAAATTGGGTGACATACGGCCCCACATCTCTTCCCAGTCCAAGCGCTCGGTGTCGATGTAGCCAGCCATGTTTTGCAGATCGTCAAACTCGCTGTTCGAGATCCACTCGTCATCGTCGAGCGAGTAGTAGCTCTCGGGCGAGCGCGGCTACGAGCTTGCCGTGCCTGCGCGGTTTGGCGACGCAGTTTTCCGAGACTTGCTCGAGCGGGCCGAGGATCTGGGCGGGGGCGCTTACGGACTGGAGGCCCTCAACGTTTTGCGCATCGAGAAAGGCTTCATCACCCATGCGGAAATTCATGGGCGTATCACCGCGCAGGATATTGGCATGGGCGGCATGGTGAGTGCTGCGAAGGATTGCATCGGCAAGGTGATGGCCGAGCGCCCAGGCCTCACGGATCCAGGGCGCGCGCAGCTTGTGGGCCTCACACCGGTCGGCCCCGTAAAGCAGATCCCGGCGGGCGCGCATCTTTTTGAGCGCGATGCAGACGCGGTGCGCGAGAACTCCCAAGGCTATGTCACCTCGACCTGTTATTCACCGAGCGTGGGTCGCGTTCTGGCCCTTGGCTTTTTGGAGGCGGGGCAGAGCCGTCATGGTGAGGTCGTGCGTCTGGTGGATCATCTGCGAAAGATAGAGACGCTGTGCGAAGTGACGGGACCTGTGCAATTTGACCCGGATGGAGGGCGGATGCGTGACGAGGCTGGTTGAGAAAAGCCCCTGCGCGGGGCTGTTGCCGATCGTGCAGGGCGATGTTCGAATCACCGAAGAGACGCCCGGCGCGCTGACCCGCGTAGCGCCCTATCGGGGCCGCGAGGCGGCGCTCAGCCAGGCAATGGAGACCGCGCATGGCATTGGATTTCCCGCACCGGGGCGCAGCACAGGCAAGGCCGGCGGACGGGCCATTTTCTTTGGGCGGGCCGCAATCCTATCTGGTCATGGTCTTCCGCTCGCTTGCGCAGACCCTCGCCCATGACCTTGGGGAAGCTGCTCTTGTGGTTGCGGCGCGGGCTGGGCTGGGGCAGGTTGGCCAAAGTTAAGCCCAGAAAAGTGAGCTCAAAGATGACCCGTTTTACCATTGCCGCTGTTTTTACCCTGTCCGTTTTGCCCGCCACACAGGCCTATGCCAGTGACGCGGGACATCATTGTGCGCCCACCGCCGAAATCGTCCAAATGGCCGTGACGGCGCGCGCGCTGGGCGCCGAGCAGGACGCGACACAGGCGGATATCCTGGCCAATGACGCGGTGGAAGAACGCTATGCCCCCGCTGTGCCCTCGTTGGTGGAGTGGGTCTATACCCTCCCGGAAGATCAGCTGACCGATGAGGTGGCCGTGTCCTTTGAAGAGGCTTGCGGCGCCAATATCAACTGACGCTGCCCGCCCCTTGGCGCAGGGGCTGCATTGCGCCATATTGGGTGTATGAGTCTGCCCCCCGGTTTCCTGGATGAATTACGCACACGGACCTCCATCGCCCAAGTGGTGGGGCGAAAAGTGCTATGGGACACGCGTAAGTCCAATCAGGGTAAGGGGGACATGTGGGCGCCGTGCCCGTTTCACACCGAAAAGAGCGCCAGTTTCCACGTCGACGATCGCAAGGGCTATTACTATTGTTTCGGCTGTCATGCGAAGGGTGATGCGATCAGCTTTGTCCGAGAGACGGAAAATGTGGAGTTTATGGAGGCGGTCCGCATTCTCGCCGGTGAGGCAGGGATGCAGATTCCCGAGCGCGATCCGCAGGCACAGGCCAAGGCGGATC
>JBASXE010000422.1:0-1905 GCA_049276875.1 Roseovarius sp.
CCTCCGCGACAACCGCATCGATGCAGTGATTTTCTGCAATACCTCAGGGGCTCTTCCGCTTCCCGACGCGCAGGGATTCTCGGACTGGGTTCGCTCCGGCGGGGCCTTCATCGGCATGCATGCCGGAAGTGACACGCTCAAGGATTGCCTACCCTATACCGAAATGCTTTGCGGCATCTTCGACGGCCACGGCCCGCAGGTTCCTGCCACCCTACACGCCGGAGACAAGGAGCATCCGGCAAATGGCAACATCGGCGATGTCTGGACTCTCTCGCAGGAGGAAATGTATCGGATCAAAAACCACAACCGCGACCAGGCCCGGTCGATCTGGTTCATGCGCCACGATCCAAACAATAAGGATCTGAAAGGATTTTTCCCAGTGGCGTGGGTGCGTGGCCTCGGCGACGGTCGTGTATTCTACACCACCCTCGGCCATCGTGAAGACTTGTGGAGCACCGACCCCGCCCTGAGAGACCGCATCAACCCGGTTGAAACATCCACCCAATTCCGCAACCACCTTCTCGGAGGAATCCGCTGGGCACTCGGCCTGGCTGCTGGCTCCTCCGAACCAAACCCGCAAACCAACTAAAACAATGCCCTACTTCCCTGATGTCCCAAAAATTACTTTCGAGGGACCAAAATCAAAGAATCCATTTGCCTTCAAACATTACAACCCCGACGAACTCGTCGAGGGCAAGTCGATGCGTGACCATCTGCGCTTTGCTGCCGCCTACTGGCATGTCATGCGCAATCCGCTTGCCGATCCCTTCGGCGGCGGCACCGCGTTGATGCCGTGGGATGATGGCTCGAACTCCGTTGCAAACGCCCAAAAGCGTGTGCGCGTCTTCTTCGAGTTCCTCGAAAAAATCGATATCGACTACTACTGCTTCCACGACCGCGATGTGGCTCCGGAGTGCGATACACTGGCCGAGTCCCACGCAGCCCTTGATGCCGTGGCGGGAACCCTCGCCGAGGAACAACAACGCACCGGCAAGAAGCTCCTCTGGGGCACAGCCTGCCTCTTTGCGCATCCACGCTTCGCCCAAGGCGGCGCGACATCGCCAAGCCTTCCAGTCTATGCCCACGCCGCCGCGCAGGTCAAAAAAGCCATCTCGGTGACCAAGGAACTCGGTGGTGGCGGCTATGTCTTTTGGGGTGGACGTGAAGGCTACGCCTCACTGTGGAATACCGACATGAAGCATGAACTCGACCAACTCGCCGCCTTCTTTCACATGGCAGTGGCTTGGAAAAAAGAAATCGGCTTCGAAGGCCCCTTCTGGATCGAACCCAAACCCCGCGAGCCTTCTACGCATCAATACGACTCGGACTCGGCCGCTTGCCTGAACTTCCTGCGTGAATATGGCCTCATGGACGATTTTGCCCTCAATATCGAAACGAACCACGCCACCCTCGCCGGACACACGATGCGCCACGAACTCACCGTGGCGGCCGCTGCGGGCAAACTCGGCTCGATCGATGCCAACCGCGGCGATGAGCTGATCGGGTGGGATACCGACCAGTTCCCGACCAACCTCTACCTCGCCACCGAGGTCATGCTGGTTGTGCTTGGAATGGGCGGCCTCACCAAAGGCGGCCTTAATTTCGACGCCAAGCGTCGCCGTGAATCGCACGATCCGGTCGATCTTTTCCATGCCCACATCGGCGGTATGGACACCTTCGCAAGGGGACTCAAGGCAGCGGCCGGGATCCGTGCCGATGGACGCATCGACGAGTTCGTGAAGAACCGCTACTCAACCTGGGAATCCGACCTCGGCAAAAAAGTCCTCGCCGGCAAGGCATCGCTGGCCGAACTCGAACAAGTTGCGCTGGCCCAGAATCCGCCGGTGCTCCCCAGCGGTGGCCAAGAATATCTCGAAAACATCGTAAACGAATTCCTGTGATCAC
>JBASXE010000423.1:0-3145 GCA_049276875.1 Roseovarius sp.
GCTCTGGCCTAGGGGGCAGAACGGTCGGATTGGGTTGGTGCTGAACTACCTGAGCTTTGCCATTATGGGTAGCCTCATCACGCCTTGGGCTTTACGTGGCAGGCCCTACGATGTAGTTTTGGTCTATGCGCCTTCTCCTTTGACACAGGCCTATGTGGGGTTGGTGCTGAAATGGGTCAAAAAGGCCCCTATGTTACTCTGGGTTCAGGATTTATGGCCCGAAAGTCTGACCGAGGCGGGAGGCCTGCGGAACCCGCTTCTTTTGGCGCTGGTAAAATGGGCCGTGCGGCGCATTTACGTCCGGACCGATCGTCTTTTGATACAATCCCGAGCGTTTCATGCCCCGATCAAGGCGCTTGTTCCAGATCATCCCGAGATACATTACGTTCCCAACTCGCTGCCAGAGGACCCTGCGGCGGCGGTGCCCACTCCCAGGGCAGAGGCGCTTGCCGAGCAAATTGCAACGGAATTTTCTGTCGTCTTCGCAGGAAATCTGGGGCAGGCGCAGGGTTTGGAGGAGGTTTTGGAAGCCGCTGCGTTGGTGCAGGATCTTTCTGGCGTGACGATCTATCTAATCGGCAGCGGGCGCATGGAGGAGAGGCTGCGCGCAAGGATCGCACAGCTTGGTTTGAACAATGTAGTCCTGCCGGGCCGCTTTCCTGCGTCGGACATGCCTTTGTTGCTGTCCGCCGCCTCGGCTCTGTTAGTTACGCTCCGACCAGCGCCGATCTTCAGCTACACGATCCCCAACAAGCTTCAGGCCTATCTGGCGGCGGGACGCCCGGTGATTGCAGCTTTGGACGGCGAAGGTGCGCGCATCTTGGATGAAGCAGGAGCAGGCTTGTCTTGTCCCGCCGGAGACCCCGAGGCACTCGCTGCTGCGATCCGGAAGCTGGGCTCAGCGTCCCAGTTTGAAATCGAACGCATGTCGATTGCAGGTCGCGTTTATTTTGAGACGCATTTTTCGCTTCCGGGTTTGACATCCAACCTGATTTCTCATTTTGAACAGGCGGCTGCAGCCAAGAGGGGAGCGGAATGATGAAGGTGCTGGTGGTTGGTGTGTCCGGCATGCTGGGACATGTCGTTTTCCGTCACCTGAGCAGGGACCCTGGGCTTGAGGTCTGGGGCAGTGCCCGCAGCGATGGAGTGCTCCGCCATTTTGACGAGGATCTGCGCAAGAGTATCCTTGTGGGGGTTGATGTCCTCGACACGGATGCACTGATCGCTTTGTTGGCTGACGTTCAGCCAGATGTCATCGTGAACTGTGTTGGATTGATCAAGCAGCTCGAGAGCAGCTCTGATCCACTGGTTGCGCTTCCGATCAACGCCATGTTGCCCCACCGTTTGGCGCGCTTGGCCAGTATGCGCGGGGCAAGGCTGATCCATATGAGCACTGATTGCGTATTTTCGGGATCCAAAGGTGGCTATACCGAAGACGATCCCAGCGATGCGACCGATATTTACGGGAAATCGAAGTATATCGGAGAAGTTGATTACCCGAATGCCATCACCCTGCGCACCTCGATCATCGGCCCTGAGCTGGAGCGTGCGACAGGCTTGATCGGTTGGTTCTTGGGGCAAGAAGGCACAATCAAAGGTTTCACGCGGGCGATTTTTTCCGGTCTGCCCACGTGCGAGCTGGCCTCAGTGATCAGAACATATGTTCTTCCACGACCTGAGCTGCGCGGTGTCTATCATGTTGCTGCCAAACCAATATCCAAATACGATCTATTGTCGTTGACGGCGGAACACTACGGCAAAGACATCACCATCAATCCTGATGACGCTGTGGTCATCGACCGATCCCTGAACAGCTCTCGATTTTCACAAGAAACCGGGTATACCACGTCGGAATGGCCAACACTTATCCAGCGTATGCGCGATTTCACATAAGGACACCACTCGTGTTTGAAAACAAAACCTTGATGATCACAGGCGGCACGGGATCGTTTGGCAATGCAGTGCTGAACCGTTTCCTAAATTCCGATCTCAAGGAAATCCGGATTTTCAGCCGCGATGAGAAGAAGCAAGAGGATATGCGCATCGCGCTCAATAATCCCAGACTGAAATTCTACATCGGTGATGTGCGTGACATATCTTCTGTGCGCGGCGCGATGCATGGCGTGGATTATGTCTTCCACGCGGCCGCTCTAAAACAGGTGCCGTCGTGTGAGTTCTACCCGATGGAAGCGGTGCGCACCAATGTGCTGGGTACGGAAAATGTGATGAACGCGGCCCTCGAGGCGGGGGTGAAGCGCGTCATTGTTCTGTCCACCGACAAGGCCGTTTATCCCGTAAACGCCATGGGCATGTCGAAAGCATTGATGGAAAAGCTGATGGTGGCCAAGGCACGCGCGCGCAGCGAAGGCGAGACGGTGTTTTGTGCCACGCGCTATGGCAATGTGATGGCCTCGCGCGGCTCGGTCATCCCCCTCTTTGTTAACCAGTTGAAGGCGGGCAAACCGCTCACGGTGACCGATCCGAACATGACCCGATTCCTGATGTCGCTCGAAGAGTCGGTAGATTTGGTGCTGCATGCCTTTGCCCATGGGCAGCAGGGCGAAATTTTTGTGCAGAAAGCCCCGGCTTCAACAGTGGGTGATCTGGCAGAGGCCGTACGGACTTTGTTCGGCTCCGACGCGCCGATTGAGGTGATCGGCACGCGCCATGGCGAAAAGCTGTACGAGTCGTTGCTGTCTCGCGAGGAAATGGCCCGCGCCGAGGATACTGGTGGCCATTATAGAGTCCCTGCTGATGTCCGTGATCTGAACTACGCCAAATACTTCAGCGAAGGGGCAGTCGAGGTGTCAGAACTTGAGGACTACACCTCGCATAACACCGAGAGGCTGAATGTTGCGCAGGTCAAGCACCTGCTTATTGAATTGGATTACATCAGAGGCGAGCTGCGTGCTTAAAACCATGACCATCGTGGGCACCCGCCCCGAGCTAATCAAGATGGCTCGCGTGATTGCAGAGATGGATCGCCACACGGATCATGTGCTAGTCCATACCGGGCAGAACTACGACTATGAGCTCAATCAGGTCTTCTTCGACGACTTGGAAATCCGCAAACCGGACCACTTCCTGAACGCGCAAGGCGATGGGGCGGTTCAAATGATCGGGGATATCCTGAGCAAGGCGGATG
>JBASXE010000424.1:0-2386 GCA_049276875.1 Roseovarius sp.
GTGCTGGACATGGACAGCTCGGTCAGTCCCACCCATGGCGATCAGGAGGGATCCACCTGGAACGGGCATTTCGACTGCACCTGCTATCACCCGAATTTCCTGTTCAACCAGTTCGGCATGCTGGAACGCTGCGCCCTGCGCAATGGCAACGTCCACAGTGCCGATGGCTGGCGGGATGTCCTCGACCCCGTCATCGCCGGGCATGCCGGCCGCGACCTTGGGGGCCGGTTTTTTCCGGCCGATGCAGCCTATGCGACCCCGGCGCTCTATGAACGACTGGAAGAGGCAGGCTATTTCTACGCCATCCGGATGAAGAACAACGCCGTTCTCGAAGGCCGCATCGCCCACCGGTTGACCCGGCCCGTGGGGCGGCTGTCTAAGACTAAGATGAAACGATTCTACGAGGAGTTCCAGTATCAGGCTCAGAGCTGGGACAAGCCACGCCGCGTGATCGCCAAGATCGAATGGCATCCGGGCGAACTGTTCCCCAAGGTCGGCTTCATCGTCACCAACCTGCCGATGGAGCCGGACGAGATCACCCGCTTTAACAATCGCCGCGGCACCGCCGAGCAGCATATCAAGGAAGGCAAGCATGCCTTTCACTGGACGCGGCTGTCATGCCGGAAGTTCCGCGACAACGCAGTCTGGCTGCAGTTGCACGCCCTCGCTTAAAACTTGGCCACCTTCTTGCGCTGCATCGAGCTACCCGAGGAGATGGCCGACTGGTCGCTAACCAGCCTGCAGTTCAAGCTGATCAAGATCGGGGCGCGCGTCGTGCGCCACGCCTGCGCCATCACCTTCCAGGTGGCCGAGGTCGCCGTCACCGGTCCGATGGTCCGCTCCATCCTCGCCGCTATCCGCCGATTGCGAGCGCCACCGCTATGCGCATGATCGCGATCCACGCTCAAACTGAACGAAAGCGGCTGGACAGGTCTGTCCGCTGCGCTGAAAAACGCCGCCGCCAGGCAAGCACGCTGCGGATTCGTGGCCCGATCCACCCGGTTCCAGCTGTCTGCGCGACTGCAGATGCCGGTCGGGGCGAAAAACGCTTGTCCAGAGGCCGGCTTCAGGCGATCTTGACGTCAGTAGGCAGGCCACTTGGGGAATGTCGGTTAAACTCTTGCACAAATCATGTGACACTGCCGCCCAGCAAACCGGCGCTGGGTGGCCACATGGGTGACCCACCCGGCATTGCGCAGGAAAGGGGCTTGAAACCATGTGTGGCTTTGTCTGTTTTTGGAACATTACAACCCCGGATTTGGCCGAGGCGATGATTGCGAAAATTGCGCATCGCGGCCCGGATGAGGTGCACATTGCCCAGCTGCCGGGGGCGCCGGTAACAATGGCGCATTGCCGATTGTCGATCATCGGTTTGGGCGATGGGGCGCAACCGATCCACCAAGCCGATGATATGCTGGTCGCCAATGGTGAGATTTACAACCACGCCGATCTTAGGGCGATTTTGGGGGCTGCCGCATTTGAAACGGCATCCGACAGCGAAACCATTTTGCATCTGTTTCGGTCGGGCCGGGCGCGTTGGATTGATCAGCTCGACGGCATGTTTGCCTTCGTTTTGGCCACGAAAGATCGGATCATCGCCGCGCGGGACCCGCTGGGTATAAAGCCGCTTTATGTTGCCACCATCGGTGAGGGGGTGATTTTTGCGTCCGAACTCAAGGCATTTGACGGGGTGGCGGTTGACCGTATCGAAGCGGTCAAACCCGGTCACCTATTCGACAGCCGCGATGGGTGGCGGCAATGGTATCGCGCGCCACAAGGCGCGGCCGTTTCCGAGCCGGGCCTTGATATTGAAGGCACCGCGCGGGAATTGCGCCTTGTCTTGGAAGCGGCGGTGGCCAAATGGATGGTGGCGGATGTCGAGGTTGGCAGCTTTCTGTCCGGCGGGCTCGACAGCTCGATCATCGCGGCAATGGGCCAAAAGCTGCGGCAGGCCCAAGGGCTTGGTCCACTCAAGACATTCGCCGTCGGAACCGAGGGCAGCCCAGACATCATCGCAGCGCGGGCCGTCGCACGGCATATCGGCTCAGATCATCATGAGGCCGTATTTTCGGCCAAGGACATCGCCGAGGCTTTGCCGCATGTTGTCTATCACCTTGAATCCGCGGATGTGGATCTGGTGCGATCGGCGGTCCCGACCCTGTTTGCCGCGCGGCTGGCACGGGCGCAGCTTAAGCCTGTCTTGACGGGCGAAGGTGCGGATGAGTTGTTCGCCGGCTACACCTATCATCATGGCTATGTCGATGATCCGCGCGCGCTTGCCGATGAGCTGACCCGGTCCTTGGGGACCATGCACAATATCAACCTTCAGCGCGTCGACCGTGTGACCATGTCCGAAAGCCTTGAGGCGCGCACACCCTTTTTGGAT
>JBASXE010000425.1:0-8911 GCA_049276875.1 Roseovarius sp.
CATCTAGCGCGCCCGTTTGCAGCGCTTGGAACATCGCCGGGCCCGACATGGCCTCGGCTGCCATACCCAGCTTAGCACACATCTGCGAGGCGATCCCTGTGGTCCGGAATCTCAGGCCCCTCAGATCCTCGACCGAAGTGATTTCGTTCTTGAACCAACCAGCCCATTGCGGACCGGAGTTGCCGCAGAGGAATGGCTTGATGCCGAAACGTGCGTACATCTCGTCATAAAGTGCCTGACCGCCGCCATGGATCATCCAGCCAAGTTGCTCGTCAGCGCTCAGACCAAAGGGTTGGGAGCCGAATAGCAGGATGCCCTTGGACTTGGAGCCCCAATAAGCTGGAACCGCGTGATACAACTCGGCCGTGCCTTCGGACACCGCGTCGAACACGCCATTGCCAGGTACGATTTCACCGGCGGCATAAAGCGTCACGTTGATCCGCCCGCCTGAAAGCGTGGTGATCCGGTCGGCCAGCGTTTGCGCGGCGACACCCGGTCCGGGCAGGTTCTTTGGCCATGCCGAGACCAGTTTCCAGTTGCGCACGTCCTGCGCGATGGCCGGGGCGGCGAGCGTGGTTGCGGCGGCACCAAGAGCGCCGGTCGCTAGGAATTTCCGTCTATCCATTTTCATCTCCTTGTTAGACAGTTTCAGTGCGGGTGGTTGGAGTGCCGTCGGCCGTTCTGCGCGACCGTTCGGCGGTCGTCGTCAGCCCAGGATACGCGGCAAGCGCAGCCCGTGTTCGCGAGCGCAGTCCAGGGCGATGTCATAGCCTGCATCGGCATGGCGCCAGACACCGCTGGCCGGATCGTTCCAGAGGACGCGCTCCAGCCGTTTTGCTGCTTCGGGCGTGCCATCGGCGCAGATCACCACGCCGGAGTGCTGGCTGAACCCCATGCCGACCCCACCGCCATGGTGGAGGCTGACCCAGGTCGCGCCGGATGCGGTGTTCACGAGCGCATTGAGCAGCGGCCAGTCGGACACAGCATCCGAGCCATCCTTCATCGCTTCCGTCTCGCGGTTCGGCGACGCGACAGAACCGCTGTCCAGATGATCGCGTCCAATGACAACGGGTGCCTTCAGTTCACCCGAGGCCACCATTTCATTGAAGGCGAGGCCCGCGCGGTGTCGGTCGCCCAGCCCGATCCAGCAGATCCGCGCCGGCAGGCCTTGAAACGCGATCCGCTCGCGCGCCATGTCGAGCCAGTTATGCAGATGGGCGTTGTCGGGGAACAACTCTTTCATCTTCTGGTCGGTCTTGTAGATGTCCTCCGGATCGCCAGAGAGGGCGCACCAGCGGAACGGACCAATACCGCGGCAAAAGAGCGGACGGATATAGGCGGGCACGAAACCAGGGAAGGCAAAAGCGTTTTCCAGCCCTTCCTCAAGCGCCACCTGCCGGATATTATTGCCATAATCGAGGGTCGGGACGCCTGCGTTCCAGAAATCGACCATCGCGGCGACATGCACCTTCATGCTGGCGCGCGCAGCCTTTTCCACCGCCTTGGGGTCGGTTTCACGCTTGTCGCGCCATTCCGCCAGCGTCCAGCCCTGCGGCAGGTAGCCGTTCAGTGGGTCATGCGCGCTGGTCTGGTCGGTGACCATGTCGGGGCGGACACCGCGGCGAAAAAGCTCGGGGAACACGTCGGCCGCATTGCCTAGGAGCGCCACGGACTTCGCCTCTCCCGCCTTGGTCCAGCGGTCGATTATCGCTAGCGCCTCGTCGAGGCTGTCGGTCTTTTCATCCACGTAACGGGTGCGCAAACGGAAATCGATGCTGTCGGGATTGCATTCGACCGCCAAACAACAGGCGCCCGCCATAACTGCAGCCAGCGGCTGCGCTCCGCCCATGCCGCCTAGCCCGCCGGTCAGGATCCAGCGGCCTTTGAGGTCGCCGCCATAATGCTGGCGGCCCGCCTCGGCAAAGGTTTCATAGGTACCCTGAACGATGCCCTGCGTGCCGATATAGATCCATGATCCGGCCGTCATCTGACCGTACATGGCCAGGCCCTTTTTATCCAATTCGTTGAAATGGTCCCAGGTCGCCCAATGGGGCACGAGGTTGGAATTGGCGATCAGCACCCGTGGCGCGTCTGCATGCGTCTTGACGATAGCAATGGGCTTGCCCGATTGAACAATCAGCGTCTCATCGGCCTCAAGGTCCTTCAGGCTGGCGACGATAGTGTCGAAATCCTCCCATGTCCTCGCCGCGCGACCGATGCCGCCATAGACCACCAACTCGTGCGGGTTCTCGGCCACGTCCGGGTGCAGGTTGTTCATCAGCATCCGCAGCGGCGCCTCTGTAAGCCAGCTCTTGGCATTGAGCTTGGTGCCGGTCGGGGGAAAAACATCGCGGGTGTTCTTGCGGGGGTCGCTCATTAGGGCCTCCAGTTGGACAGTATTTTTAGAATGGATTTGAGATGCACTCGGGTGCGATCGGCGATCTCTGGGACATAGGTCCAGGGCGCGCGTTCGATCATGTAGGTGGATTGCGCCAGTTCCATCTGGATGGTGTGGAGCCCTTCGCCGGGGCGACCGTAGTGACGCGTCGTCCAGCCGCCCTTGAAGCGACCGTTTAATACGGATGAATACCGATCTGCCGATTGGCAGATGCCATGCACTGCGGCCTCCATCGCTGGGTCGCAGGTGCTGCCTTCGTTGGTGCCGATGTTGAAGTCGGGCAGGGCGCCGTCGAAGAGGAAAGGGATATGCGCGCGGATCGAATGGCAATCATAAAGCACCGCAAAGCCGTGGATGGCCCTTATCCGGTTCAGTTCGGCCTGCAGCGCGGCGTGGTAGGTCAAATGGTAGGCCGTGCGCCGTCGGGCCACCTCGCTGGCGTCGGGTTCCTGCCCGTCCAAGTAGATGGGATTTCCGTCGAAATCGGTGAGTGGACAGAGCCCGGTGGTGTTCTGCCCGGGATAGAGGCTGGCGCCGTCGGGATCACGGTTGACGTCAATAACATAGCGATGGATTGGCATGCGGACGCTGGTCACGCCGTCCACCAACCCTTCATAGAGCTGGTCGATATGCCAATCGGTATCGGCAAGAGCGCGTCCGGTGTCATTCAGGCGCGCCAAGCAATCTTCGGGGATTTCCGTTCCTGTATGGGGCAGGCCCAGTACAAGCGGGCTGTCGCCGCGAACGATTTCTATTGGGCTCATGGGTTGAACTCCAAACCGGCAGCGGTGGTGAGGCTGTCATCGGCAACGCAGGCTGCAGCTGCCCTTAGATCGGGCGCGAGGTAGCGATCTTGCTGCAGGCTTGGAACAGACTGGCGCAGGCGGGCGATAACCCGCTGCAATGGCGGAGCGGTCGTGAGGGGCGCGCGCTGTTCGATGCCCTGCGCCGCGCAGATCGCCTCGATCCCGAGGATGGCATTCAGGTTTGCCGTCATCCGCGCTAGCCGTCGTGCGCCATGGGCGGCCATGCTGACATGATCCTCTTGGTTGGCGGAGGTCGGCGTGCTGTCGGTGGAGCAGGGGTTGGCGAGGTGCTTGTTCTCGCTCATGAGGGCTGCGGTCGTGACCTCGGCGATCATCAAACCGGAGTTCAGGCCGGGTTCGGGTGCCAGGAAGGGCGGCAGGTCGAAAGACAGGGTCGGATCGACCATCAGCGCCACGCGGCGCTGCGCGATAGCTCCTATCTCCGCCACGGCAAGCGCGATCTGGTCGGCGGCGAATGCTACGGGTTCCGCGTGGAAATTCCCACCGGACAGGATCTCGCCCGTCGCGGCGATCACCAGCGGGTTATCTGTCACCGCGTTGGCCTCGATCTCGAGCGTGCGACCGGCATAGCGCAAAAGGTCGATGGCCGCGCCCGTGACTTGCGGCTGGCAGCGGATGCAATAGGGATCCTGCACCCTCATATCGCCGTCGCGGTGGCTTTCCCGGATTGCACTGCCTTCGAGCAGCCAAGACATGGCCGCAGCCACGTCGATCTGGCCGTGATGCCCGCGCAGGGCGTGGATCGCCGGATTGAGCGGCGCGGTCGATCCCATGATCGCGTCGGTGGAGAGGGCCGAGGTGACGATTGCCGCCCGCGCCGCGCGCCATGCCTCGAAGAGACCGACAAGGGCGCAGGCTGTGGAGAATTGCGTGCCATTGATCAGTGCGAGACCTTCCTTGGGGCCAAGCACGACGGGGTCGATGCCGGCCTTCGTAAGGGCCTCACCCCCTTGCATGATCACGCCCTGATAGCTTGCCTCGCCCTCGCCAATCATTACCGCGGCCATATGGGCTAGCGGGGCAAGGTCGCCCGAGGCGCCGACCGATCCTTGCACCGGGATGACAGGCAGAACGCCGCGTTCCAGAAGCGCCTCGATCAGCGCACAGATCTCCCACCGCACGCCTGACGCGCCGCGCCCCAACGACAGAAGTTTAAGTGCCATCATGAGCCGTACGGTGGCCGGTTCGAGTGCGTCGCCGACGCCGCAGCAATGCGACAGGATTAGGTTCCGCTGGAGCGTCTCAGTATCTTGGGGCGCGATGCGGACAGAGGCCAGTTTGCCAAAGCCGGTGTTCACGCCGTAGACCGGCGTGTCGCCCCGCGCCGCCTTGTGAATGACTACCGCCGAAGCTTCGACGGCCGGGCGGGAGAGAGGGTCCAGCCGGGCCGGTGCATCGGAGCGCCAGAAAGCATCAAGCTGGGCAAGAGGGGTCTTGCCCGGTGTCAGGATAAGGGTCACTCGGCTCCTCCGAAAATTCGGGCATGCAGGGGGTTGATGCCGATGCCATAGGATAGCTCTGCAGGATCGCCAATGTCCCAGATCGCAAGATCGGCGCGCATCCCTGCCGCGATCACGCCGCGATCGGCCAGGCCGAGGGCGCGGGCAGCGTTGCGAGTGGTGCCGGCCAGTGCCTCGGCTGGGGTCAGACGGAACAGCGTGCAAGCCATGTTCATCGCCAACAACAAGGACCCCAGCGGCGAAGATCCGGGGTTCCAGTCGGTCCCCACGGCCATCGCCACGCCATGGTCTCGAAAGGCCTGGATCGGCGGTGCCTGCGTTTCGTGGATCGTGTAGAATGCGCCCGGAAGCAGCACCGCAACGGTCCCCGCTAAGGCCAGGGCTGCGGCATCGTTGGCTGTGGCGTATTCCACATGGTCGGCAGATAGGGCACCGTAGCGGGCCGCTAGCGCGGTTCCGCCGCTGTGGCTGAGCTGTTCGGCGTGCAGTTTCACTGGCAGCCCCAAGGCGCAAGCCCTGTCGAAGACGCGGGCGATCTGCGCGGTGTCGAAGGCGATCCCCTCGCAGAACCCGTCCACTGCGTCGACCAGCCCTTCGGCATGGGCTGCCTCGAGCGTGGGCAGGCAGACATCGTCGATATAGCTGTCGGCATCGGCCCCGGCAGGCAAGGCATGCGCGCCGAGGAAACTGGTCACGACGGTGATCGGGCGTGCTTGACCAAGGGCGCGGGCGACGCGCAGCATCTTCAATTCGGTCTCGATATCGAGGCCATAGCCTGATTTGATCTCCACAGTGCCGACGCCCTGGGCGATCAGCGCCTCGATCCGAGGCAGCGCGCTGGACAGCAGGTCTTCCTCGGTCGCGCCGTGCGTCGCCGCTACGGTCGAGACGATGCCGCCCCCGGCGTGGGCGATGTCTTCGTAACTGAACCCGTTTAGGCGCATCTCGAATTCGCGCGCGCGGTTGCCGCCGTGGACGATGTGCGTGTGGCAGTCGATCAGCGCAGGCGTGACAACACGGCCCCTGTATTCGTGGCGCGCAAGTGCGGCATGCGCGGGCGGCAGATCGGCGGCAGGGCCGACCCAAGCGATGGTGTCGCCGTTCACCACGATGGCGGCGTCTTCGACGAGGCCACAGGTGGCTGCCCCATCTACGAGGGTGGCGGCCTTTCCCCCGGCAATGATATAGCGCTGCGCCATTGGTTGCCCTTGAAATATGTCCTATTTAAAATTAATATGTAGCTACATAAAAAAGTCAATGGAGTTTTTGCTGTGCAAGTAATCCATGCAAGTCAAGTGCTTACGCCGGATGGCTGGCGGTCGGATCTGGAGGTGACGATCGGCGAAAATGGTCGAATCCATCAGGTCGGCCCGATTTCGCGCGCAGCGACCCACCGGTCTGCGCTGCTGCTTCCGGCACCGCTCAATCTACACAGCCATGCCTTTCAGCGCGCCATGGCGGGCTTGACCGAAGCAAAGGGCCCAGACCCGCGCGACAGTTTCTGGAGCTGGCGGCAGCTGATGTATAAGTTTCTCGACCAGCTGACCCCGGAGGATGTCGAAGCCATAGCCGGGCTCGTCTTCATGGAGATGCTGGAGGCAGGCTACGGTGCGGTGGCCGAATTCCATTACCTGCATCATGACGTGGGCGGCGTGCCCTATGGTGCGCTGGCCGAGATGTCTGAAAGGATCGTCGCGGCGTCCCAACAGGCCGGGATCGGCCTGACCCTGCTGCCAGTGCACTACCAATACGGCGGCTGCGACCTGCGGCCGCTGAACGGCGGGCAACGGCGGTTCGGCAACGACCCCGATCGGTTCCTGCGCTTGTATGCCGACGCGGCCGCCGCCATCGCATGCGGACCTGCGGATCACGCGATCGGGATGGCGCCTCATTCGCTGCGCGCAGTCGATCCTGCGGGCTTGAACGCGATCCTGACGCAAGCAAAGTCTGGCCTAATCCATATGCATCTTGCCGAACAAGTGGGCGAGGTCGACGAGGTTCTGGCCCATCTGGGTGCACGCCCGACCGAATGGCTGCTAGCCAATCATCCGGTCGATGCGCGGTGGTGTCTGATCCATTGCACGCAGATGAGTGAGGCAGAGACGATCGCGCTGGCGCGGACGGGTGCCGTTGCAGGGCTGTGTCCGATCACGGAATCGAGCCTGGGCGACGGGATCTTCAACGGCAAGACCTACCTGGGCGAGGGGGGGGCGATCGGGTTCGGATCGGATTCCAACATTCACATCTCGCTGTTCGACGAGATGAAGACGCTGGAATATTCCCAGCGCCTGCGGGAGCTCTCAAGGGCTGCCTTGGCCACGCCCGACCGCTCCACCGGCCGCGTGTTGTATGATGCCGCCGCGAAGGGCGGCGCGCAGGCTGGTGGCCGCGACAGTGGTCAGATCGCGGTTGGGGCGCTTGCGGATCTTGTCGGGCTGGACGATGACAACGAGTGGCTTTGCAACAGACAAGGCGATGCCGCGATTGACAGCCTCATCTTCGGTAGCGGCGGAAAAGGCTGCATACGGGACGTCTGGAGTGCCGGACGGCATGTTGTGCGAGAGGGTCGCCATTTCCGTCGGGAGGCGATAATCGAAAGCTACAAGCAGACGATCACCCAGCTGGAGACCAATATTTGAACGTGGATGCGCGCCTTTCCTGGATGGATGTCCGCGACGAGATTCGTGCGCGCATCCTGTGTCGGGCCTATGCGCCGGGCGACAAGCTGCCCCGCGACGAGGATTTCGCGGCAGAGTTTGCCTGCGCCCGCACCACAGTGCATCGTGCGATGCAGGACTTGGCCCTTGCCGGGCTTGTGGAACGCAAGCGCAAAGGCGGCACCCATGTCCGGGCCGACCCGGTCACCCGTGCTACCTTTGACATTCCGATCACACGGCGCGAGGTGGAACAACGCGGTGCCAAGTACAATTACCAGCTGATCAGTTGTGCAAAGAATGAAGCGCCCATCGCGATCAAGGCAAGGTTCGGGATCCAACAGCCGTTGCAAATGCTGCATGTCAAGGCCCTGCATCTTGCTGATAATCGGCCCTACATCTTCGAAGACCGCTGGATCGACATTACTTCTTGCCCCGAGATCTTGAGCGTCGATCTGACCTGCGAAAGCGCCAACGAATGGCTCGTGCGTCACAAGCCCTATAGCCGCATTGAAGTCAGGTTTTCCGCAATGAACGCTCAAGGTGAAAACGCGAAGTATTTGGCTACCTTGGATGGCAGCTCCTTGTTTGTTATCGAGCGGACAACATGGATTGGGCAAACTCCGATTACGACCGTGCAGGCTGTCGCTGCCCCAGGGTATCAACTAACTGCCAGAAACTGACGGGTATTGATGTCAGGTACCATCATCGCAGCGATCAGCGCGACGAAGCAAACAGACACCGTGCCTGAACACGTCGAGCAGGATGTTCTCAAGACTGCCCGCATAATTAGCCGAGCCATGGGGTGGCAAGCTGCTGACATTTAGCATCCGGATAAAAAAGGAACCTCTTGCAGAACATCGCTGGTCTTGATCCAGAGCTTTATGCGCGCATCGAGCGCAACCAGCGCCTTGCGGCCACCGATTTTTATGCGCGCCGCATGGCCGAGAAGGCGCTGACTGCGGTGATCCAGGAGGCCTATGTTCAGGGCATTTCGACCCGCTCAGTGGATGACCTCGTGAAGGCCATGGGCATGTCAGGTATCTCCAAGAGCCAGGTCTCGCGGCTTTGCGAAGAGATCGACGGCAAGGTAAAGGCCTTCCTGAACCGGCCACTCGAAGGCGATTGGCCCTACCTGTGGATCGACGCCACCTACCTCAAGGTCCGGCGCGGCGGGCGGATTGTGTCGGTCGCGGTGATCATCGCCATTGGCGTGAACACCGACGGGCGGCGTGAGGTTTTGGGCCTGGAAATCGGCACATCCGAGGCCGAGCCGATCTGGACCGAGTTCCTGCGCAAGCTTACGCGGCGCGGCCTGCGCGGCGTGAAGCTGGTCATCAGCGACGCCCACGAGGGTATCAAGGCGGCCGTCTCCAAGGTTCTCTGCGCAACCTGGCAACGCTGCCGCGTCCACTTCCAGCGCAATGCCCTTGCCCATGCCGGCAAGAGCGGACGCAGAGTCGTCTTGAATCGCCCTGGTTTCACCGGAGACCTTTAGCTTCATTTCACGCAACCATATCGAGCACGTCGCGCTGTGCATAGAAGTTCTGTTCGGCCTCTGCTGGCGGAATG
>JBASXE010000426.1:0-13007 GCA_049276875.1 Roseovarius sp.
GGCCTAGGGCGGTCGATTAGAGACAAATGGGGGTCAGAGACTGATTTAGGCCGTTTTGGCAGTCTCCGAAGGGCGGTCGCCGCACCTAAACCCCTTTGAAACCAAAAGAAAAAAGGGCCTCAAGAGGGCCCATCATCTATTTCGGTAAGTGTAAGTGGCGGGGCAAACGAGATTCGAACTCGCGGGGCGTGTCGAGAAAGAGCCTCAATCCGTCCATAGCGAGCGAAGGACCAAGGTCCAAGACCCACACCCCTCGAACCAGCACCCTGAAACCAGCGCCGTGGTCCGGTGACATTTGCCAGAGCGCCTCGGACCTTGGGCCCAAACGAAATTGCTCAATGAATTTTTAGCGGACCTATCAATCAAGGACGATTCTGACGCGCAGGGGGGCTTGATTAGGGGGGTGCCCCCCTTCACGGGACACGCGATTGGAAAGATGAAAAGCTGAAGTAACCGCCCGCCACCACCCCTGCGCGCCCCGGACCTTGGATCGGGGCGCTTGGACCAAGGCTCTTGATACCTGACGCAGGATGGCGATCCCGCGGCATGCCTCGAGCGCCGGGTCGGGGCTTGCGCCATGACATGCAATGTATCGCGCGGTGCGAGAGGCGCAGTTCGTGGACCTCGGACCTCTGGCCGACCCCGGTAGACCACTGGGTAGACCATAACGCACCACTTGCATGATGCTTGTGATCTGCTAACATATTGATATTGCTGATCAAGGCAGAAGACACGGAGCCTGACCTAGGAAACGAACCCGCCGCCCGCTCCAAGCTTTGCGCGTCAGCGTGCCTTGCGGTTCTCCCAGCCATCCACCACATGCCGATACCACAGGTTTGCAGCCTGCAAGAAATGCGGGCGCGTGCCGGGATGCAGCCAGTGGCGTGTGAGTGGGGTCTTTGAGTAGGCTGTAGCCCCCTGGGGGTCACCCAAAGCCTGAAGCGCCGCCTTGGCCCCCAGATAGGGCGCCATGACGGTGCCGGAGCCGGAATACCCCAGTGCGTAATGCAGACCCTGATCCGCGCTGACATGGGGCATATGGGTGAAGCTGTAGCCCGTATTGCCCGACCATGCGTGGCCGATCCGCGTGCCCGCGAGCTCGGGCCAGACCTCGCACATCGTTTCCATCTGGCGCGCGGCGGCGGTGTGGATATCAACATTGACCATCGCGGCGCGCCCGCCAAAGAGGATGCGGGTGCCATCGGGTGACAGGCGGAAATAGCTGTGCCGCGCGCGGGTCTCCACCATCATCCGGCGACCCGGCGCGAGGTGACCCAGCAGGTTGGTCGCCAAAGGCTCTGTCGCGATGATGTAGCTTGGCAGGGCAAAGACCCGGCGCGCGGCCCATGCAAAGGGCTTTTGCGTATAGCCACCGGTTGCCAGCAGCACTTTGTCCGCGCGTATGGTGCCCTTGGGCGTCTGGGCGATGAAGCCGGTGCCAGCGCGGTCCAGCACGGTGACTTCTGCCTGTGCCGTGATGCTCACGCCCGCCTTTTTCGCGGCTTGTAACAGCCCTTGGTGGAATTTTGCGGGTTGGATCGCGGCGTGATCCTCGAAAAGCAGCCCGCCGAAATAGCGCTCTGTCGTGATCTCCTGAGACAGCCCTTCGCGCTCCACCAGCGTCACGCGCACGGGGGTTTTCTCGGACACCGCATTCGCAAGGCGGCGCTGGCTGTCGAAATGGCTCTGAGTCCAGGCAAGCTGGATGCGGCCCGTGCGCTGGAAATCGCAGTCGATTCCGTGCCGCTCAATCAGGTCCTCAACCCAAAGCCGCGCAGGCTCTGCCTCGGCGAAAAGCGCGTCTGCCACATCCGCGCCAAAGGCGATGCGCAGCTTGTCCCAGCTGAGCCTTGGATGCGCACCGAACATGCCGCCATTGCGGGTAGAGGCGCCTTTGCCCGGATCGCCGGCATCAAGCACAGCGACAGAGGCCCCCCGCTCTGCCGCGGCGAGTGCGCCCGATAGCCCCGTGTAGCCCGCGCCGATGACAAGAAGGTCAACACGCTCGGGCAGGGGATCATCGGGCGTGGCCAAATCCAGCCCATCCCACCAATAGGGCGTGCCGGGTCGGGCGTCTTCGGTAAAGAGGGCCATACGCGCATCCTTTCGCGCCAAGCGTGACACGGGGGCTGCGGGTGGGCAAGCCTAGCTGATATTGTCCATCGAAAGCTCCACCGCATGGGCGAAGCTCTTGGCCGAGGAACTGGCCGACATCAGCAGATAGGTGTCTGCCTCCGTGCGCACCACGACGGAGCCCATATGCTCCATGATGGTGCGGGCCAGCGCGCCTACGGGAAAGGCATCGGGGTGCAGATCGACCATGCAAATCCGTTCCAGCACCTCGCGCGCGCGCGGCCCAGAGAGCTGCAAGATGCACCACGCGTCCGTCTGATCGGTGGTGTAGGCCGCACCCTTGAGCTTGCCCGCTACTTTGGGCTCTGCATCTGGCGTGTCGCATTCGAAAATCACGAAAGCCTGATCTTGGCCCATGCGGAGCAGGCGGTGGCCCTTTGCCTCAGACGACAGGCCCACATCAGGGAGCGCGCCGAACGCGGCTTTGATCGCCTTTTGGGCCTTATCCTCCGCACCCAAGGGCAGGGCGAGCGATACGATCGCCAATCCCTCGGGGCTCGTGAGGGTGGCGCCGTCGATGCTGTGATGCAAGCCGGCCAGTGGCGGGGCGGCGGTGAGGGTGAAATCAGGCACGCAAACGCTCTCCTTCGGGGTCGATGAAATGGGCCGAGACGATCTCGACATCCATCTCGGTCTTGTGCAGGGGGCTGACGGCACGGACGATCTCGCCCATCCGCGTGTCTCCCGATTTGATGAAGCCAAGCGCGATGGAATGTCCAAGGCTGGGCGAATAGGCCACGGAGGTCAGCCAGCCCTGATCGTTTTCCATCACGGCCTTCGCCCCTGTGTTGAGAAGATGTGCGCCTGCAATCAATGGCTTGGAGCGATCAACGGGGCGGAAGCCCACCAGCTTCACGTCATCCTCGCGGTTCATGTCCGGGCGTTGTGACAATGTGTTGCCGATGCAATCCTTGGCCTTGCTGACCATGCGGCCCATACCAAGGTTATGCGCCGTGGTGCGCCCGTCCAGTTCATTGCCGGCTGCGTGGCCCTTTTCGATCCGCATGACGCCAAGCGCCTCGGTGCCGTAAGGCGTGGCGCCGAATTCGTGGCCCGCCTCCATAAGCACGCGCATCATGTCGTTGCCATAGCGCGCAGGCACGGCGACCTCGTAAGCCAGCTCGCCCGAGAACGAGATCCGGAAGAGCCGCGCCGGTGTGCCGCCACAAACGCTGACCTCACCACAGGCCATGAAGGGAAAGCCTTCGTTACTGAGGTCATGATCCGCGTCCACAACCTTCTGCAGGAGTTTGCGGGCGTTGGGACCTGCCACGGCGAATTGCGCCCAGGCGTCGGTGGTGGAGATGAGATGCACATCCATGTCCGGGAAGAGACATTGGCGCACGAACTCCAGACGCCGGAAGACCAGAACTGCGTTGGCGGTGGTCGTGGTCATCACATAATGGTTCTCGCCCATCCGCGCGGTGGTGCCGTCATCGTAGCAGATGCCATCCTCGCGCAGCATGATGCCGTAGCGGACGCGGCCTACGGCCAGTTTGGCGAAGCCGTTCGCATAGACCATGTTGAGAAACGCCGCCGCATCGTGGCCCTGCACGTCGATCTTGCCGAGCGTGGTCACGTCGCAGATGCCGACGCTGCCGCGCGTGGCCAGAACCTCACGGTCGACGCTGTCGCGCCAGCCCTTCTCGCCGGGCTTTGCGAACCATTGCGCGCGCAGCCAGTTGCCGACCTCTACAAAAGTCGCGCCATTGGCCTTGGCCCAATTATGGCTGGGCGTCAGGCGGGTGGGGCGGAATTCGCGGCCCCGCGCACGGCCCCCCAGGGCGCCGATTGGCACGGGCGTGTAGGGCGGGCGGAAGATGGTCGTGCCGGTCTCGGGGATGGATTTGCCGGTGCATTCGGCCATGATCGCAAGCGCCGGGATGTTCGCGGTCTTGCCCTGATCCGTGGCCATGCCGAGGGTGGTGTAGCGTTTCATATGCTCGACCGAGCGGAAGCCCTCGATATAGGACTGCTTGATATCCTTCACCGTCACGTCGTTTTGCAGATCGAGCCATGCGCGCTTTTTGCCGCTGGGGATATGCCAGACAGGCGCACCGTCACGCGGCTCATCCTCGGCGGTGGCGGGTTTGGCTTTGGACGGCTTGATCCCGAGTGCGTCCAACTGCGCATGGGCCACGCTCTGCCCCTCGGCGAGGGCTGCGCCAAGCGTGAGTGCGCCGTTCGCGGCCCCCGCGACGGCCATGCCTGCGGGCAGGTTTGCGCCGGGCACGAAGGCGTTGAGATCCTCGCGCCAATCGGGGCGGCCGCGCTGGTGGCAGGTGAGGTGGGCATTGGGGTTCCATCCGCCCGATACGGCAAGCGCGTCGCAGGGGATGGTGCGGCCATCTGTGAGCAAAATGGATTTCAGACCCTTGCGACCCACAGTGTCTACCACGCCCTTGCCGGTGATGACCTTGAGGCCGGGTATAGACATCGGTGCGGCCCCCTCGCGCGTGTCGATAAGAGCAGGCACATCCACGCCCTTGGCCATGAGATCAGCGGCGGTGCGCCAGCCATCATCGTTGTTTGTCAGCACGGCCACGCTGTGCCCCGCTGCGGTGCCATAGCGGTTGGCGTAGGTCCGCACGGCTCCGGCGAGCATCACACCCGGACGGTCATTATTGCCGAACGCGATGGGACGCTCGGTCGCCCCTGCGGCCAGGACGGCGCGTTTGGAATAGATGCGCCAGAGGATCTGGCGCGGCTTGCCATTCGCACTGGCCAAGTGATCGGTGCAGCGCTCCAGCGCGCCATATGTGCCGTGGTCATAGGCGCCGTAGACGGTGGTGCGTATCATCAGGCGGACATTGTCCATCGAGGCAAGCTCGGCAATTGCTTCCGCTGCCCAGTCGCGCCCCGCCATGCCGTTCACTTCAAGTGTTTCGGCGTTGAGCCGCCCGCCGGGGGCGAAATCCTCATCCGCGAGGATCACGCGTGCTCCAGAGCGCCCGGCGGCCAAAGCCGCACTCAGACCCGAGGGGCCTGCGCCAATGACCAGAAGATCGCAGTGCAGATAGCCCTTGTCGTAGGTGTCGGGGTCTTCCTTCATCGACAGACGCCCAAGTCCTGCGGAGGCACGGATCACGGGCTCGTAGAGTTTTTCCCAGAAGGCTTTGGGCCACATGAAGGTCTTGTAGTAGAATCCGGCGCTGAGGAAGGGCGACAGCAGGTCCGTGGCCGCCATAAGATCATATTCCAGAGAGCCGCGATGGTTCTGGCTGGTGGCAAGCAGACCGTCAAAAAGCTCGGCCACGGTGGCGCGGGTGTTGGGCTCTTGATGCGCGCCGCTGCGCAGCTGCACGAGGGCGTTCGGCTCTTCGGAGCCTGCGGTGAAGATGCCGCGCGGACGGTGATATTTGAACGAGCGCCCCACGAGCACCTGCCCATTTGCCAGAAGGGCAGAGGCCAGCGTGTCACCGGGATGGCCCTGCATGGCGGTCCCGTTGAAGGTGAACTTGAGCGTGCGGGTGGTGTCGATCATCCCGCCCGAGATACGATTGACCTGAGAGGTGCTCATGTGCTGCGCCCCCGGCTGCGGGCCACATCGCGGGCCATTTTCACATCTGTGATCTCATGGGTCAGCGTGTCGCGCGTCACCACCAGCCACGAGCGGTCGCCCTGTTCGTGATACCAGAGCTCTTGCATTTTTCCTGCGATGTTGTCGCGGATGTAGCCATATTCGTGGAACGCCTCTGCCGCATCCTCGGCAGTGGGATCGGGGCGGTCGATCAGGGTGGCATCGCCCAGATAGATGAACTCTGCCGCGTCGCGGGGGCCGAGAAGGGGGTGGTTGATGATCATAGCGATGTCTCCACGCGGGCGGCGCGCTTGTGGTGGCGCGGCGGGATTTGAGTATTTTTGCCAAGAAGAAGCATGAAACGCCTCAATGCAGGTTGGGCTGATTGCCTTGCCCTTTTTCGTCAATCATGTGGCCCCGGCGGAAGCGGTCGAGGCGCATCTCAGAGGCGACAGGGTGGGGCGCGTCCTTGGCCAGCAGGTGTGCGTAGCACCAGCCCGAACCAGGGGTGGCCTTGAAGCCGCCATAGCACCAGCCGCCGTTGAAATAGAGGCCGCCGATATGGGTGCGGTCGATGAAGGGCGAGCCGTCCATCGACATGTCCATGATGCCGCCCCAAGAGCGCAGAAGCCGCGCGCGGCCAATCATCGGCATGATGGCCATGCCACCCTCGGCCACGTCCTCGACCACGGGCAGGTTGCCACGCTGGGCGTAGGAGTTGTAGCCGTCGATATCGCCGCCGAAGACGAGCCCGCCCTTGTCCGATTGGCTGACGTAGAAGTGGCCTGCGCCAAAGGTAATCACGCCGGGGATGACGGGTTTTAGTCCTTCGGTAACAAACGCCTGAAGGACATGGCTCTCGATGGGCAGGCGCATGCCCGCTTGGGCCGCGACCCGGCCAGAGGAGCCGGCAACGCACATGGCCACCTTGCGCGCCCGGATCGCGCCGCGTGTGGTCTCGACGCCCCGGCAGACACCGTCCTTGATGTCGAAGCCCGTGACCTCGCAATTCTGGATGATGTCCACGCCGCGACTGTCGGCGCCACGGGCAAAGCCCCAAGCCACCGCATCATGGCGGACGGTGCCGCCTCGGCGTTGAAAGAGGCCGCCTTTGATAGGGAAACGTGCGTTGTCGAAATCAAGGAACGGAAGTTCCTCGCGCAATTGCTTGGCGTCTGCGTATTCGGCATCGGCCCCGGCGAGGAACATCGCGTTGCCGCGCCGCACGAAGGCATCGCGCTGGGCGTCGGTGTGCACGAGGTTAAGGATGGACCGCTGCGAAATCATCGCGTTGTAGTTGAAATCCTGCTCGAGCCCTTCCCACAGCTTCAGGGACAGCTCATAGAAAGGCTCATTGCCCGGTAGCAGATAGTTGGAGCGGATGATGGTCGTGTTGCGCCCCACATTGCCGCCGCCGATCCAGCCCTTCTCCAGCACGGCCACATTGGTGATCCCATGCTCTTTGGCGAGGTAGTAGGCTGTGGCCAGCCCATGTCCACCGCCACCGATGATGATTACATCGTATTCGGGCTTGGGCTCGGGCTCGCGCCAGACAGGTTTCCAGCCTTTATTGCCGGTCAGGCCTTCTTTGAGAATGCGAAGGGCAGAGTAGCGCATTGGGTATTCCCTTGTAACGACATCGCTATTGTGGCGGGAATCGCGTGAGTGGACTTTTCCAAAAGGGTCAAATACATGTCTAAAATGGACATAGAACCAGCAAAGCCCCGCATGCCCCAACGGATGGGCATCCTGCCGCTCAGCGATTTTGCGGTGATGTCCTATGCCTCCACGGCAGAGCCTTTGCGCGCGGCCAACCTTCTGGCAGGCGCGCCGCTCTATGAGGTGATCAATATCAGCGCAGACGGGGCTGCGGTGTCCAGTTCGGGCGCCGCTGAAGTGCGCGTGGATGCGCGGGTGGGCGACGATCTCAGGCTCGATGCACTGTTTGTGGTGGCCGGGGGCGACATGGGCGCGCCCTTGGACGGACGCCTGCGAAGATGGCTTGCGCGGATGGCCCGCGCAGGCGTGCAGATGGGCGGCGTGTCGGGCGGGCCGGTGATCCTCGCGCGTGCCGGGTTGATGCAGGATCGGCGTATGACGTTGCATTGGGAATACTTGCCCGCGCTGGCCGAGCTGTCGCCGGAGCTCAAGATCGAGCGTTCTCTCTATGTGATCGACCGCGACCGGATGACCTGCGCGGGGGGCACCGCGCCGCTTGATATGATGCATGCCCTCATTGCGCGTGATCATGGGACGGAATTTGCCCGCAAGGTCTCCGACTGGTTCATGCACACCGATATTCGTCCCCCCATCGGGCCTCAGCGTGCAGGCCTCGTTGAGCGGATCGGGGTGCATAATGCCGCCGTTCTGGACGCGGTAGAGGCAATGGAGAACCATATCGCTGATCCGCTCACCCTGCCGCAAATTGCGGTGCTTGCGGGCGTATCTCCGCGACAGCTTGCCCGGCTCTTCACCGAAGAGCTTGGGATGCCCGTGATGCGCTATTATCGGCGGTTGAGGCTGGAGCGGGCGCAGTCCCTTTTGCGCAATTCGCCGCTGCCGCTGACCCAGATTGCGCTGGCAACGGGCTTTGCCAACTCGGCCCATTTCTCAAAGCTCTATGCGGCGCAGTTTGGCCAGCCGCCCTCGGCCTATCGCTGAGCCCTTTTGTGCGCCGCCCCTCTGCGCTAGGGTTGGGACCAAAGAAGGAACTGCCAAATGACCCGCTCTCTGACTGTCGCTACCCTGCAGACCCGCCCGATGCCCAGCTTTCAGGCCGCATGGGACGAGAGCCGCCCATTGGCTGAAAAGGCGGTGGAGAGTGGCGCAAAAGTGCTCTTTCTACCCGAATACTGTGGGGGCCTGCGCACCAAGGGGGCGGCTGTCGATCCGCCCTGTGCACCCGAGGCCAAACATCCCTTTTTGAACAACGCAAAAGCCTTTGCGGCGGAGCATAAAGTCTGGATGAACCTCGGCTCCATCGCTGTGGATGGCCCGGATGGGCGTATCGCGAACCGCGGTTACATGCTGTCGCCCGCTGGCGAAATCACGGGCCATTATGACAAGATCCATCTCTTCGACATTCAGCTTTCAGATAATGAGATCTACCGTGAAAGCGATACGGTCAGCCCAGGTGCCTGTGCCGTGATCCATGACACAGGTCTCGCAAAAATTGGCCATACGATCTGCTATGATCTGCGGTTCCCGCACCTCTTCCGCCGTCTCGCCCAAAGTGGGGCCGAAATCCTCTGCTGCCCCGCCGCTTTCACAGCCAAAACCGGCGCTGCCCATTGGCACGTGCTCACCCGCGCCCGCGCGATCGAGACCACATGCTTCATTATCTCCGCCGGGCTCACCGGCTCCATTCCGGGCGGCGGCGAGACTTACGGCCACTCGCTCATTGTGGACCCTTGGGGCACGGTGCTCGGCGATGGCGGGTCGGGGCCGGGCTGCGTCATGGCCACGCTCGATCTTGACCTCATTGCCCGGACGCAGGCACGTATCCCAAGCCTCGCCAATGAAGTGGATTTTGCGCCACCCTCCTGACCAACCCAGTGCTTTCTTCTTAGCGAAAATACTCCTGCCGGAGGCATTCAGGTCGTTGTAGAAAGGCAAGCCAGAGCCTCAGGCACCGCGCATTTCATTGTGACCCTCACAATTGAGCGCTGGCCTTTGGTTGGGTCGCTGGGCTAGCCATATGCCATGATAGCCAAGGAGGCAGCACAATGTCCCATCCCCCAGTCCGCATTGCCATCAACGGGTTTGGCCGGATTGGCCGGGCAATCCTTCGTATTCTGCTAGAAGGGCGCGAGGGTGTTGAACTTGTCCTCATCAACGATATCGAGCCGTTGGAGACCTGCGCCTATCTCTTTGAGTATGACAGCATCTATGGCCCATGGCGGGGCAAGGTGGAGACGGCGCCGGATGTGCTCATCGCGGGAGATCGGCGCATCCCGTTTCATGCCGAGGCGGATTTGCGGGCGCTCGACCTCAGTGGCGTGGATCTGGTTCTCGAATGCACCGGCATGGCCGGGGCGCGCGCAATGGCCGAGCGCGGGCTTGAGGCGGGGGCCGGGGCCGTGCTGGTCTCGGGCCCTGCGGCAGAGGCGGATGTCACGGTCGTCCTGGGCGCCAATGAAGATGATCTGCGCGATCACAGGATCATATCCAATGCGTCTTGCACCACAAACGCTCTGGCCCCTTTGGCGCGGCTTCTGGATGATGCTTACGGTGTGATCTCGGGCCAAATGACGACGGTGCACTGCTATACCGGCTCCCAGCCCACAGTGGACAAGCCCCGCGGCAATCTTGAACGCAGCCGCGCCGCAGCCCTCTCGATGGTGCCCACCACCACCAGCGCGCAACATCAGACGGGCCTCGTATTGCCGCGCCTCAAGGGCCGGATCGAGGCGCGGGCGGTGCGGGTGCCGACGGCGAGCGTGTCCTGTATCGACCTCACTGTGCAGGTGGGTCGTCGGGTGACGGCGGATGAGGTCAATGCGCTGGCCGCAGATGCCGCCAAACCGGGAGGGATTTTCGGCTATACCGAGAAACCTCTCGTCTCTGCAGATCTGCGCGGGCGGAGCGAGTCTCTCATCCTGTGCGGCCGTGAGACATCCGTTTCCGTGGGCGGCTTGCTTAGGGTGTTCGGCTGGTATGACAATGAGTGGGGGTTTTCCGCGCGGATGCTCGATATGGCAGAGCGGATCGGGCGGCGCTGAGCGTTCAGAAACGCGGCTTGAAGTTTTCCTCAAATGCGGTCTGAACGGCCATGTTGTCGTATTCCGTCATCACCCAATCCTCAAACCCGATCCCCGTCTCGGCTTGCCGGGCCTCATAGAGATCAAGGATATATCCCAAAACGCCAGTCTTCGACTGCCTGATATGCATGTATTTGAGCGAGAGCATCCGCCGCGCCTCGGCCACGCTGCGACCTTCCATCACCATCAGGTAAATCGCCGAAGCAAACCCGGCCCGGTCCGCGCCCGATTTGCAATGCATCACGAAGGGGCGCTCGATCTCGCGAAAAGCCTTCAGCAGCGCTGCAATATCGCTGCGGGGGGCCGCGAAACGCGCATGAAGCGTTACGTTCACAAGGGTCAATCCGAGCTTGGCGCAGCTTTCCTCCTCCACCAGATAATGTGCAGCACCCCCTGCACCGCGCAGATTCAGGATCGAACGGAACCCGGAGGCCTTCAGGCGCTCGAACCGCGCATGGGTGGGCTGATTGGAGCGCCACACGCCCTCGGCCACGGGGTAATGATTGGTCCAGAATTTTCGCAGCACCGCATGGTCGAACCATAGGTTATAGATCTCAGCCCGGCGGCGGTTTTCGGGCGTGCTCAGATCGGTGTTGTAGGATTGGCGCAGATCGCGCTCCCATGCCACCAAACGTTTGAAAATGCTCATTGCGCGCTCCGGCCCTATCAAGGGGACCACATATGCGCGGGGCGCTGGCATGGCAAGGCGATGGGCGCTTGACGCCGCGTGGCTGGGGTCTAGTGTCCCGCCTTCACCGCCAAAGGATGTCGCCATGACGCTCGCCCATGGAACCCCCTATCTGGCCATTCCCGGCCCCTCTGTCATGCCCGATGCGGTGCTGCGCGCCATGCACCGCGCCTCGCCCAATATCTATGCAGGCGAGTTGATTGAGCTGACCGCAAGCCTCATGCCAGATCTGCGCCGCGTGGCGCGCACCGAGCATCATGTCGCGATCTATATCGCCAATGGCCACGGGGCCTGGGAGGCGGCTTTGGCCAATACCGTGCGCCTTGGTGAGGGGGTTCTGGCACTGGCCACGGGGCGGTTCGGTCACGGTTGGGCCGAGATGGCAGGGCGGCTGGGCGCGGATGTTTCAGTATTGGATTTCGGCAAATCGGCACCGGTGGACCCGGCGCGCGTGGAGGCCGCCCTGCGCGCTGATAAGGCAGGCAAGATCAGGGCCGTGCTTGCCACCCATGTGGACACGTCAAGCTCTGTTCGCAGCGATATCGCCGCCATTCGCGCAGCCATTGATGCGGCGGGCCATCCGGCGCTCTTGATGGTTGATTGCATCGCCTCGCTGGGGTGTGACGTGTTCGAGATGGACGCGTGGGGCGTTGATGTGATGGTCGCGGGCAGTCAGAAGGGGCTGATGGTGCCACCCGGTCTGGGTTTCGTGTTTTTCTCTGACAAAGCCGCAGCGCGGCGCCGCGAAATGGATATGGTCAGCCCCTATTGGGACTGGACCCTGCGCGCCGCGCCGGAGGTTTTCTATCAATATTTCTTCGGCACGGCCCCCACGCACCATCTCTACGGGCTGCGCGCCGCCCTCGACATGATCCACGCCGAGGGGATCGAGGCGGTCTGGGCGCGCCACGCGCAATTGGCCCGCGCAATCTGGACGGCTTGCGAGGCTTGGTCAGAGGGGGGCGCTTTGCGTCTCAACCTTGCCGACCCCGCTCACCGCAGTCATGCCGTCACCTCGCTCAGCCTGCCCGCGCCTAAAGCGAGCGATCTGCGCATATGGTTGGAGGCCAACACTGGCGTCACACTGGGCATTGGCCTTGGGATGGCTGATCCGGACGATCCCGCATGGCATGGGTTTTTCCGCATGGGGCATATGGGTCATGTGAACGCGCATATGGTGTTGGGTATGCTTGGGTCGGTCGAGGCGGGGCTGGCGGCGCTTGATATCCCGCATGGGAGAGACGGGCTGAGTGCCGCGGCGCGCGTTGTGGCCGGGGCCTAGTCCTTCTGGATACGGCGGATCAGTTTGTCCAGAACGAACCCAACACCCAAAACCATCCAAAAGCCAAAGACAGCCCAAAGCGCCATGAAAATCCAGACCAGATTCACCAGCCCCATGATCAGGGCAGCATTGGTAAAATCCGGGGCGGAAGAGGTGTCATCGCGTCGCATAGGCAAAACGATAACGCAGTGAATGTAAAAGTCAGGTAAAAATTTAGGGAGCCGCGCTGCGTGCCGCCATCAAGGCGCGAGGCAATGCCGCTTCAAACAGCGCCATTTCCACCGGAGTGCCACAGCCGACGCGGATACACCTGTCTTGTGGGGCGACAAACGGCATCCGCACAAACAGCCCTTGGTCCACCAGATCGGCGAGCACCCTGCGGGCAAAATCTCCATCGGCGCCGCAATCCACGGTCACGAAATTTGTGGCCGACGGCAAGGCATGCAATCCACAGGCCGCCGCAATCCGCGCGATCTCCACGCGCGCAGCGCCCACATCCGCAATCACTTGGCGAAGCCATGCCTGATCGTCCAAGGCAGCCAAGGCCCCCGCCTGCGATGCCCGGTTCATCCCGAAATGGTTGCGTATCTTGTCAAAGCTCTGGATGAGCGCCTTGGCCCCAAC
>JBASXE010000427.1:0-21557 GCA_049276875.1 Roseovarius sp.
TCAACCACCACCGCCCACATTCTAGCCTCGCTGGTCTGACGCCAGCAGAATATGTTAACCGGTCAAAGAAAGACCAAAACCTGAACAGAGCTAACCTAAAATAGCGGACGCTCAGGGGAGCAGGTCACTGAAGATCAAGTTATTTCAACCGATTCATCAACTTCGACTTCCACCTCGAAAAACGGCTCCAGCCCCAAGATCGTCCTTTTGACGCACAATGACATCGTTCGCCAACGCGTCATGCTGGCCGTATCGATCCTTGGTGGGGAATTGCGCCACGAAACATGCCTGCCCGAGGGCCTCGCGCCGGCACACCATTCGCCAGACATCTATGTGATTGACCCCGACCTGCTTGTTGATCCGGCCACCGAGGGGCCTAATCTTTTGGATGATGTGCACGCCTGTGTGGTGCTGTTCGGAGGGCCCGCCGGTCTGGCCGCCACTCGCCCCGCTGTGCAGCGTGTCGTGAATGTGGATATGGGGCCCGAAGTCTTGGCGAAAGCCCTGCGGGACGTCTCTGGCTCCAAAGGTGCTGCGCAATGCCCGACCAAGCTCAGCCAACGCGAAAGAGAGACGCTTTATTTCTATGCACGCGGCATGACCCTCAAGGAAATCGGGCACAGTCTGGGGATCAGCGCGAAATCCGCAGAGACCTACAAGGCGCGCGCCTGTCGCAAGCTGCACCTCACGAGCCGCGCCGCGATCCTGGCCTTCACGGAGCCATCGCTGCGCAGCAGCTGGCATGGCGGGTAACCGGCCGGACGTCTGTCCGGGTGGCCGTGGATCGGACTGACGAAAGGCCCTATCACTCTTTGCACGTAAGTGTCACCGCCCCTCAAACCGGGCGGTGCGCTTTTCGAGAAAGGCCATCACACCCTCCTGGAAATCGCGCGTTTGACCACAGGCACCTTGGAGCTTTGCCTCCAGATCCAGCTGCGCGTCGAGGTCGTTATCCCATGATCCGCGCATAGCATCTTTGAGGTGACGGTAGGTCTCGGTTGGGCCTTTGGCCAGATGCGCCGCCCGCGCCTTCCAATGGGCGTCAAATTCCATATCCGAAACCGCTTCCCAGATCATGCCCCAGTTTGCCGCGTCAGCGGCACTGATCGGTTCGGCAAAGAGGGCCGCACCCATCGCCTTGGCCGCTCCCATTTGACGGGGGAGCCAGTAAGTCCCACCGGCGTCGGGGATGAGGCCAATGCGGGTAAATGCCTGAAGAAACACCGCGCTTTCGGTCGCGATCACGACATCTGCCGCCAGAGCAAGGTTGGCGCCCGCGCCCGCCGCTGGACCGTTCACCGCGCTGATCGTGGGGATGGGGCATTCTGTCAGGCTGCGCAGCATAGGCACGTATTCATCGCGAAGCACCCGCTCAATATCAAGCTTGGCCACAGTGCCCCCATCGCTGAGGTCTTGGCCCGAGCAGAACGCCCGCCCCTCCCCCGTGATCACCAGAACCCGCGCCGAGCGTCCCGCATGTGTCGCAGCATCGGTAATCTCCGCGCGCATTTGAGGGTTGAGCGCGTTCATCTTGTCGGGCCGGTTGAGGGTAAGAGTCGCGATACCGTCTTCAATAGCGAGGCGAATGGTGCTGTAATCTTTCATGGAGCGTCCCTTTGTGGCTTTCGCGCAATGAAAGCCCATTCATGGCCACGCTGCTAGGCCAAACCCGGCGTCAGTCATCAAGAATTTGGCGCAAGCGGGTCTCTTCCGCATCGCTCAGCCCACTGGCCGGTGCCTCGGCCTGAGACCGCCGGCGCACATAGGCCACGGCAATCCCCGCCCCCGCCAGCAGCATGGCAGGACCGGCGAGCCATAACAGCCATGTGCTGCCTGCCGCGCGCGGATTCAGCAACACATATTCACCGTAGCGCGCAACAATGAAGTCCACCACCTCATCGTTGCTGTCGCCCACCATGATACGCTCACGCACCAAGAGGCGCAGATCCCGCGCGAGGGTCGCATTCGATTCGTCTATGCTCTCGTTGCGGCACACAAGGCATCGCAGGCCAGAGGATATATCGCGCGCGCGCTCCTCCAAAGCCGGGTCGTCCAGCACCTCATCCGGCTGCACTGCAAAAACCGGCGCCGCGATGAGAGCGAGGATAAACGCGAGCCGCCTCATTCAGCCGGCACCCCATCCGGGACAGGTTTGCGCGCACCCGCCGCAATCCTGTAGCGCCGATCGCTGAGAGAGAAAAACCCGCCAATCGCCATAAGGATCGCACCGCCCCAAATCCAGTTGGCCAGCGGTTTGAAATAGGTCCGCACGGCCCAGCCGCCGCCCTCTTGAGGATCGCCAATCACCACATAGACATCGCGCAGGAAGCCGCTGTCGATGGCCGCCTCGGTCGTAGGCATGTCCGCAACGGGATAGTAGCGTTTTTCAGGATGCAGGAAGCTGATCTCTTCGCCGTCTTTCGAGAGGCGAATATCGGCCATGGTGGACAGGTAGTTTGGTCCCTCAACGTCGCGCACATTCTCAAGCATGAGGGTAAAGCCCGACACCTCGAAGCTATCGCCGATATTGACCACGCGGATGTCCTCCATCTCCCAAGCCAGAAGGCCCGCGATACCCGCCATAGTCACCCCAAGCCCACCATGCGAAATCGCCTTGCCCCAATCGGCGCGCGGCAGGCGAAAGAGCCTTCCGACCCGGTTGCCGGACCGTCCGGTCCGCGACCACAGATCAACAGCCGCCCCGGCCACAAGCCAAGCGCCCAGCATCATGCCGATCGGTCCCATCGCACTTCGCTCGGTCTGGATCGCCCATGTGAGCGCGCCGATTGCCACAGCCAGCACCATGGCGGGAACCAACGATTTTGCCACGCGGCCCATCTGCCCCCGCTTCCACGGCAGCATCGCGCCAAAGGGCAGAGCGATACCGAGAAGCACCATGAAGGGCGTGAAGGCCGCGTTGAAGAAGGGGGGGCCGACCGAAACTTTACGGTCGAAAAAGAGCTCCGCAATCAGCGGCCAGATCGTGCCGATGAAGACCACGAAACACGCCACCCCCAAGAGCAGGTTGTTAAGCACCAGCATCGATTCCCGGCTGGAGGTGGCAAACACCCCCTTGGCCTGCATGACGTTGGCCCGTGCCGCAAACATGGTCAGCCCCCCCATCATGAAGAGCGCTGTGATCCCAAGAAGAAACATGCCGCGCTCTGGATCGTTGGCAAAGGCGTGCACCGAAGTCAGCACACCGGAGCGGGTGATGAACGCGCCAATCATCGAGAAGCCAAAGGCGATGATCGCCAAGAGAATCGTCCAGCTTTTCAGGCTCTCACGCTTTTCCACGACGATTGCCGAGTGGAGAAGTGCTGCCGCAATAAGCCAAGGCATGAAGCTCGCGTTTTCAACTGGGTCCCAGAACCAGAAACCGCCCCAACCAAGTTCGTAATAGGCCCACCAACTTCCCAGTCCGATGCCGATGGTCAAAAAGACCCACGCAGCCAGCGTGTAGGGCCGGACCCAGCGCCCCCAAGCGGCGTCCACGCGCCCCTCGATCAGGGCAGCCACCGCAAAGCTGAAGGTCATCGACAGACCGACATAGCCGACGTAGAGAAATGGCGGGTGGAAGGCGAGGCCGGGGTCCTGGAGCAGCGGGTTCAGGTCCTCGCCGTCGAAGGGCGGGATCGCCAGACGCTCGAACGGGTTGGAGGTGAATATGATGAAGGCGAAAAAGGCCACGCCGATCATGCCCTGCACCGACAAAACACGCGCCCGAAGGCTTGGTGGCAGGTTGCTGCCAAACCACGCGACGCAAGCACCGAAAAGGCTCACGATCAGCACCCAAAGCAGCATGGAGCCCTCATGATTGCCCCACACGCCGGTGATCTTGTAGAGCATCGGCTTGGCCGAGTGGCTGTTGAGCATCACGATGCGGTTGGAGAAATCCGAAACCACGAAAACGTAAGTAAGCGCGGCAAACGACATCGCCGTAAAGACGAACTGCGCGCTGGCCGCAGTGGGGGCGACCGCCATCCAGCCAGCCCAGCGTTTTTGCGCACCAATGAGGGGGACCACCGACTGCACGCAGGCAAGGACGAAGGCGAGGATGAGGGCGAAGTGACCAAGTTCATTTATCATAGATTGCAATATAGGGGGAGCCAGCGCCCTGGCCAATCACAATCGGTCGTGTAATCGGGTGCGGCGCTGGCTCAGATTGTCGCGGCTGCGCTCACGCGATGCGGCGGCGCCATTCCTCCAGCGCGGGGTTTTGCCCCGGCGTGAGACTTGCGAGGGTAAGCTCCGCATCATCATTCGTAGCCGCTGTGGGCACGCGCAAGCGTTGCAACTCCTCGATGTTACGCGCCACTTTTGGCGTGCGGGCCAGAGTGCCCGCGATGCTGCGCTGCAACTCCTGATTTTTGTATTGATGGCGCGCACCGAAATAGAAGCTAACCACGACGCCCAAAAGCCACCAGAGAGGCTCGGGCACCAAGGCGATGCCCTGCATGCGGGCAGAAAACCATATCGGATCGGCCATGGCCGCGATGAAAAGACCCAACGTTCCCATGGCCATAGCCGGACGCGGCAGACGGTTCACCCCGTCCATGATGCGATCAAAAAGCCCCCGTTCACGCGCCGCGAACTCCGCCGCGAATTGCGCCAGCGCCTCGCTGCGCTCGTCCGCTCCTCGTTGCGCGCCTGCCTCTGCGTTCTCACGAAAAACTTCCGCCGTCTCGACAACAATGTTTCGCCCCCCACCAAAAACGGCTGACAAAATCCGCTCAATCATCCCCATGTCGTAATCCTTTCGGCAAAGTCCGCGCGGCTGAGATGAAAGCGTGGTGAGATGAACTCCTCCGCCCGTTTGATCCAGCCGCCTTTGCCCCCCGCGCGGGTGCGCGCAAACTTGCGGCTGGCGGGGCGGCGGTCGGCGATGCGTAAGTAATAATTCCGCCGCGCAATTCCGTAAGCATCCGCGATATGGTCAGGCGCGGCGCGCGCAGCGGCGGTCGCGGCCGCGGCCGTCTGGGGACCAATCACGCCATCGACGCTGATCTCCTGCCCCATCTCACGCAGCAATCGTTGCAGGATCTTCACCGCGTTGCTGCCTGCGTTGACATACATGTCAAACACGCTGGCCTGAAGAACTTGGGGGAGCGCGTCGATGCCGGGCCGCGTGAAGTAATGCTCGATGAAAATCTCTTCGGCCTGCGCACGGCTCAGCTGCTTCACATCCGCCGCCGTAACTTTTCCATCCCCGGTCAGGTCCAGCCCCAGACGGCGCACCGTATGGATCGTGACGGCATAATTGGTGGCACCACCCGGATCATCGGGATCGTTCACATAGCCGCCCTCGCGGGCGATAATCTCTTTGGCAATCTGTGCAACATGGATCATTTGCAGCCCTCCACATGGTCAAAACGCATGTGGTGCAGGGTGATCCGTCTTGGTTAACGCAGCCTTCAGCTATCGTTCGCGCTGGCCTCTGCGGGCTCATATTCCTTGTAGACGCCTTGCGCTTTCAGCGCGTCCACGACTTCTTTGGGCATGTAATCCTCGTCATGGCGCGCGAGGATTTCGGTCGCCATGAATGTGTTGCCGTCAAAGCTACCGGTGCCAACCATTCCCTCACCCTCGCCAAAAAGATCCGGCAAGACACCAACATAGGTAACAGCCACAGACGCCCCGCCATCAGTTACGTTAAAGGTCGTTATCGTCCCTTCCCCACGGCGCAGAGTGCCCTCTTCCACCAGCCCACCAATGCGGAACACCTCAGTAGGTTTTGGCGGCTCCGCAATCACCTCGCTGGGCGAGCGGAAAAAATTGATGCCATCCCGCATCGCATACCCGATCAGAGCCGTGGCCAGGACCAACGCCACAGTCAGCATGGAAATCACTTGGATACGACGCTGTTTCTTGAGCGATTTCATTGGCCTACCCTGCGCAGTTCATGGGAATAGCGGAGCCATCATCAACCCCGCCGTCTCGGGTTCATTTAACATCAGATTGGCATTCTGCAAGGCCTGCCCGCTGGACCCTTTCGTCAGGTTATCGAGTGCTGCAATCACAACCGCCCGGCCCGCGATCCGGTCGCCAGTCACGCCAATGTGGCAAAAGTTGCTGCCCCGCACATGGCGCGTGCTAGGTGTTTGACCAAAAGGCAGCACCTCAAGGAAAGGCTCCTCAGCGTAGGCGGATGCCAGTGTGGCATGTATCGCACTCGCTTCACCTTTTACATAAACAGTGGCGATTATGCCCCTGTTTGCAGGCAGTAAATGCGGCGTAAACTGAACCTTCACATCGCGCCCTGCAATGGCCGAAAACTCCTGATCAAACTCCGCGAGATGCCGATGCGTGCCGCCTACAGCGTAGGCATGTGCGCCCTCCGACAACTCTGCGTGCAACAGGTTTTCCTTCAGGCTCCGACCCGCCCCACTCACGCCGGTTTTGAGATCAATGATAATGTCGTCGAGATCAATCAGCCCACCTGCGATCAAGGGCCGCAGAGCATATTGCCCGGTGGCAGCATTGCACCCCGTGCCCGCCACCAGCCGCGCCGCGCGAATCTGCTCACGGTAGAACTCTGTGAGCCCGTAAACCGCCTCCGCCTGACACTCCAAGGCATCATGCGTGCCGCCATACCATTTGGCGTAAACCTCTGGATCGCGCAGACGGAAATCCGCGCTCAGATCGACGATTTTCAAATCCTTTGGCAGCGCCTTGATGACCGCCTGACTGGTGGCATGTGGCAACGCGCAAAAGCACAGATCAACGCCCGCGAAGTCAATCTCGTCAATCGTCACCATCACGGGCAGGTCCAGATGGCGCAGATGCGGGAACACATCCGCCATGCTTTGCCCTGCCTTCGAATTCGCGCCAAGAGCCACGATCCGCATGCTAGGATGGGTCGCGATCAGCCGAACAAGCTCTGCCCCAGTATAGCCCGAAGCCCCGAGAATAGCGATGTTATGGGTCATGATATGTCTTTCACTGGCTGGCCTTCGAGGTATCCCGGATTGGTTCATTCGCGCAATATTTAATGGAAAATGCGCCTAAAGCGGTTCAAACCGCACCTCGCGGCGCATAAACTGTGTCGCGCGGTCCGAGACACGTCGCGCGTCGCCCGTGGTCAGAAACCGGCTCTCGGTCCCGCTGCCCGTCATACCCGGGTGCCGCGTCAGATAATCGGCAAGGCTCTCGGCCACTAGATTGGCCTGCGAATAAACCGCAACATCGGGGCCGAGGGCGGCGCGAAACACATCCTCGACCAGCGGATAATGCGTGCAGCCAAGGATGGCCGCCTGCGGCTCCGGCATCTTGCGCTTCAACGCGTCCACATGGCTGCGCACCAGCGCCTCGGCGAGGATCATGTCCCCCTCTTCAATCGCGTCCACGACACCGCCACAGGCCTGCGCCTCCACGTCCACGCCAATGGCACGAAACGCAAGCTCGCGCTGAAACGCGCGGCTGCTGACCGTCGCGGGCGTTGCGAAAAGTGCGACATGCTTCACGGCCACCTCGCGTGGGGGGGAATTGTCACCCCATTCTCGCTCGGTCAACGCCTCGATAAGCGGCACAAAAACACCCAAAACACGCTTACCCGCAGGGACGCCCGCCTCCTGCATCCGTCGCAGCGCTGCGGCGGACGCGGTGTTGCAGGCCAAGATCACCAGATCACAACCCTCGTCCCAAAGCCGCTTGACCGCCGCCTCGGTCAGGGCGTGCACATCATCGGCCCCGCGCACACCGTAGGGCGCATTTGCATTATCGCCCAGATAGACGAATGGCACCTCTGGCAGCCGCTTTTGCACGGCCTCCAACACGGTCAAACCGCCCAAACCACTGTCGAAAATGCCTACTGCCATCGCTTTGCCCTCACCTTTGGGGCGCGCGCGCTGTCTACCCCATGCGCATGCTGATACGCTTCACAACGCCGGAATTCCACATCAGATTTCGGCTCACTACGGCGCTCTGATCTACTGTGCGGCCTCCACGCTCTGCACCCCGCCGGCCCGGATCGCCGCGAGAAGACCCTCGCGCCTTTTCGATGCTTTGGCTTCATGCGCCTGCTTCACCGGACCAAAGCCGCGTATCTCTAGGGGTAACTCGGCAAGTGCGATGATCAGGTCGCGCGTCTCGGGCGTCCAGAGCGGCAGGACCTCTGCCATATCCGCCTCATACTGCCGGATAAGCGCCCGCTCCATCCGCCGCTCGGCGGTGTAGCCGAAAACATCCAACGGCGTGCCGCGCAGCACTTTCAGCTTGGCGAGCACTGGCAAGGCACGCTCCAACCACGGACCAAAGGCGCGCTTTTGCGGCCGCCCATCCGCATCCCTCTTGCTCAGCATCGGCGGCGCGAGGTGGTAGGTCATTTTGAATTCACCCCCAAATTCTGCAACGGCCTTTTCCCGGCTGGTTTGCAAAAGCCGGGCGACCTCATATTCATCCTTATAGCTCAATAGGTTGTGATAGCCTTGCGCCATCGCCTCGCGCAGCGCCTCCTGCGGCGCGCGCGCCAAAAGCGCTTGGTAGCGCTTGGCCAGACGCTTGCCCTGATAGGCCACCAGATGATCAACGCGGAAGGCGATCTTCTCCTCAAGCGTCTTTGGCAACGCCACAACGTTGGCACGGCTCATCCCCGCCGCCTCGGCCGGATAGAGCGCCGCCCAACGGCCAATCGCGAAGGCGCGCAGGTTACTCTCCACCGCCGCGCCGTTCAGGCGGATCGCCTCGGAGATAGCCCCAAGGCTCAAGGGGATAAGCCCCCTCTGCCACGCGGCGCCAAACACCATCATGTTGGAAAAGATCGAATCGCCCATCGTCGCCTTGGCCAGGTCTGATGCATCCAGCATCAGCGCCGCCTCCCCCAAACGCGCCTCAAGCGCCAGTGACATGCGCTCAAACGGAAGACGGAATTCCGTATCGCGGGTGAAGTCGCCGGTGATGATCTCATGGCTGTTGACCACAGCCCCCGTTCTACCGCGCGCCGTGAGGCCCATCGTCGTGGCCACCGCGCTGACCACCAAATCGCCACCGATCAGAGCATCACACTCACCCGTAGCCACGCGAATGGCACTGATGTCGCCTGGCACGTCCGCGATACGGCAATGGATATGCACAGCACCGCCCTTTTGGGCGAGGCCCGCCATCTCCATCATGCCCGCCCCCTTCCCGTCGATCTGCGCCGCCTGGGCGAGCAACGCGCCAATGGTCACAACGCCGGTGCCACCTACCCCGGTGATCACCACATTATAGGTGCCTTTGATCTTTGGCAGCGCGGGCTGGGGCAGCTCCGGCAGCTCCAGATCGGCCTGTGCGTCCTTGCGAACATGCGCGCCCTCAAGGGTCACAAACGAGGGGCAAAACCCCTTGATGCAGGAAAAATCCTTGTTGCAGCTTGATTGGTCCACTGCCCGCTTGCGGCCCAACTCGGTCTCGACCGGCACAAGGCTCACGCAGTTGGATTGCACCCCGCAATCGCCGCAGCCCTCGCAAATATCAGTATTGATGAACACCCGCCGATCAGGATCCGGGAAGGTGCCGCGCTTGCGCCGTCGCCGCTTCTCAGCGGCACAGGTCTGGACATAGATAATCGCCGATACGCCCCTGACCTTCGCCAGCCGTTCCTGCACGGACATCAAATCCGAACGCTCTTTAAGGTCTACGCCTTGCGGGAAATCCTTAAGGTCCAGATCTTCCTTTTCATCATAGACAACTGCCACGTCCTTGACACCCATCGCCAGCAATTCGCGGGCGATCCGGGGCGCGTCGAGGCCGCCGTCATTGCCCTGCCCACCCGTCATGGCCACGGCATCATTGAAGAGGATTTTGTAGGTCATCGTCGTGCCTGCAGCCACGGCACCGCGGATCGCCTGAATACCCGAATGGTTGTATGTGCCATCGCCAATATTCTGGAACACGTGGGCGCGCTTGGAGAACGGGGCCTCTCCGATCCAATTCGCGCCCTCGCCTCCCATATGGGTGAATCCGGTCGTCTCGCGGTCCATCCATTGCACAAGATAGTGACAGCCGATCCCGGCATAAGCGCGGCTGCCTTCGGGGATTTTGGTGGAGCTGCTATGCGGGCACCCCGAGCAGAAATAGGGCAGTCGGGAGGCCATATCCTCGGCGTTATCTGCGCGTCGGGCCTCTTCCAGCGCACCCATTGCAGCGCGCAGGCGGTCCGTCCCACGCCCCTCCTCAATCAGGATGCCACCCAGAGCCTCGGCAATCTGGACCGGGTCGAGCGCGCCCCGCATCGGAAAAAGCTCCTCGCGGTGCAGCGTGCCCACGCCGCCCTTGAACCAACCATAGACCCGGCGCTTGGGGTCATCAAAGAGCACCTCCTTGATCTGCCCTTCGATCAGCTTGCGTTTTTCCTCCACCACCACGATTAGGTCGAGCCCCTCGGCCCACTCCATGAAGCCCTTCATATCAAGCGGAAATGTCTGCCCAACCTTGTAGGCCGTGATCCCGAGCCGCTCGGCCTCATCCGCATCCAGCCCCAGCAAATCCATCGCATGGACCACGTCGAGCCAATTCTTGCCCGCCGCCACAAAGCCGATCTTGGCACCCGGCTTGCCGACCATCCGCTTGTCCATCTTGTTGGCATGCGAGAACGCCTCGGCGGCATAGCGTTTATACGCGATCATCCGCGCCTCTTGGTCCTGCGGCGAATCCATCAACCGGATGTTCAACCCGCCTTCGGGCATATCGAATGACGGCTGCACGAATTGCATCCGGTCCGGCCGCCCATCGACGACGGATGTGACCTCCACCGTGTCTTTCATCGTCTTGAGACCGACCCAAAGCCCGGAAAACCGGCTCAGCGCGTAGCCGTAGAGCCCGTAATCAATGATTTCCTGCACGCCTGCGGGGCTGACCACGGGCATATAGGCATCGACCATCGCCCAGTCGGATTGGTGCAAGACCGTGCTGCTCTCCCCGGTGTGGTCATCACCCATCGCCATGATCACGCCACCATGAGGGCTGGTCCCGGCCATGTTGGCATGGCGCATCACATCCCCAGATCGGTCTACTCCCGGCCCCTTGCCATACCAAAGACCGAAGACGCCGTCATATTTGCCCTCCCCACGCAGTTCAGCCTGCTGCGCGCCCCAGAGCGCCGTGGCGGCCAGATCTTCGTTCAACGCCTCCTCAAAGCGCACGCCCGCCTCGGTGAGCGGTCTCTCGGCGCGGCGCATCTGCATATCCACCGCGCCGAGGGGCGACCCCCGATACCCCGTGACATAGCCGGCCGTGTTCAACCCCGCAGCCTTGTCCCGCGCCGCCTGCGCCAGCATCAACCGAACAAGCGCCTGCGTGCCATTCAAAAGCACCTGACCCTTACTCAGGTCAAACCGATCCTCCAGGGCAATTTTGGCAAGGCTCATGGTGATCTCCAATGGACGGGCGATTAAATTTAGCGCGTTTACCAAGATATTAGGTCACGGCACCTGACCTACCAAGCGGAATTTCCGCCGCACCGCCGCATTGATCGGTGCAAGAAGTGGGTTTCTCTGTTAAGTCGGGTTTACACATTACTGAATCGAAAGCAGCAGCCGTGGATTGGGACAAACTGAGAATTTTCCATGCGGTCGCCGAAGCTGGCAGTTTGACCCATGCGGGCGATGCTTTGCAACTGTCGCAATCAGCCGTCTCGCGGCAGATTCGTGGACTGGAGCAATCGCTGAACGCCACCCTCTTTCACCGCCACGCGCGCGGCCTTATCCTGACGGAGCAGGGCGAGCTTTTGTTCGACGCCACCCGCGCCATGCTCAAACGGCTCGACACTGCCACCGCCCGCATTCGAGATAGCGAAGAAGAGGTGTTTGGCGAGTTGCGCGTGACCACGACGACAGGCTTCGGCACGCTCTGGCTCGCCCCACGGCTGAGCCAGCTTTACAAGAAATATCCTGATCTCAAGATTGATCTGATGCTGGAAGAACGCGTTCTAGACCTGCCAATGCGGGAGGCCGACGTGGCAATCCGCATGAAGGAGCCAAGCCAGGCCGATCTCATTCGCAAACGGTTGATGAGCGTCCACATGGTGCTGGCCGCCAATGCCGATTACATCGCAGAATACGGAATGCCCCAACAACTCATAGACTTACGGGACCACAGGCTGATTTCGCAAAACCCCAACTCCGCACAGGTTGGCGCGGCGGCGATGCTTGTGAGCGAGTTGATCGCCAATGACATCCCGTCGATTCTGACCGTGAATAACTATTTTGGCGTGCTTCAAGGCGTGCTGCATAATCTGGGAATTGGCGTGCTCCCGGATTACCTTTTGCACGACTTTCCCAATCTGGCGCGCGTTCTACCCGAGGTTGAGTCGATCGAGGTGCCTGTTTTCCTCGCCTACCCCGAAGAATTGCGCCACTCCAAACGCATCGCAGCCTTCCGCGACTTCGTTCAAGACGAGATATTTACTTATCGCAAAACGATGAAAGAACAGGCGGTTACCTGAGAATTTGATCAGATATGCAAAAAACGCATATCGGCAATGCTGCACATGCGGCATTTTTGGCCTTGATCGCTCAGAAATGAGGCCCTAATTGCACTCGTGACGGGACGCTTCTGGCGCTCCCATCATACCTCCCTGTTGGACTTCGGCCGAGCCTAGTGCTCGGCCTTTTTTTTGGCCCCAACGGCTTTTGTGCGTTGCTCCGCAATCGCACGATCCTGACCGGACAAACGAAACCCCCACATCCAAAGACACGGGGGGGGGCTTTTAATCAGTTTCAAGGAAAAGTCAGCGCCTGGAGTTACTCTGCCGCCTCTGGCGGGGGCGGCGTGTCCGATTTAGCCTCGGACATTTCCGGATTTGGCTTGCGGCGCGGTTTGCGCGGGGCGCGGGCTTTGGGCGCACCCTCCGGTTTGGGTTCGGATTTGGTCTCTGGCGTCTCAACAAGTGTCGACGCACCTTCAGCATCTTGCTCTGCGGACTGGGGCTGATCGTTCTGCCGCGCGGGTCGTCCGTGATGCTGACCTCCCCCCTGACCGCCGCCTTGGCCATCATTCTCTTGATGCTGCGGGCGCTCTTTGTCTCGCTCGGCCTGCCGGTCGCGGTTTTCGCGCTCCTGCTGGTCGCGCTTGGCATCAATTTCCTTTTGCGCAGCACTTAAAAGACGCAGGTAGTGCTCGGCGTGTTGCTGGAAATTTTCGGTTGCAACCCGGTCATTGCTCAACTGTGCATCGCGGGCCAGCTGATTGTATTTCTCAATGATCTGCTGCGGTGTGCCGCGCACTTTGCCCTCGGGGCCCGAGCTGTCGAAAACCCGATTCACCACATTGCCAACCGTATTGGTTGAGCGATTACGGTTCGACTTGTTACGCGAACGTGACTTTGATGATCTCATATTTTTTCTGTCCAGCCTTGGAAAGATCGCCCTGTCTGGACCCGGGAAGCGCCCCTTGCGCTTGAAAAATGAACCGGATCCGCGGCAATTGTTGGCTTGGCGTTCTGCGGGACGAAAGCGTTGCATCCGGCGCAGAGACACTCTCAATAATCACGCCCCACGCGTCGGCACAAGCAAAAAGCGGAATTTGCGCCGTATTTTGCCGCTTTAGTCCATCACAGAGGGGCGCGCGCCACAACGACCCGGTCCCGCCCGTCCATGTCGGGGCGGCAAGCGACACCGCTATACCCCGCTGCGCGAGCCATCTCGCAAACCGCCTCGCCCTGCCGCCAGCCGATTTCAAGCATCAGCCAGCCACCCGGCACCAGATGCGCCTGCGCGCCTGCGCAGATCACACGGTAAGCGCTGAGCCCATCCGCCTCATCCGTCAGCGCAAGGCGCGGCTCATGCGCGAGTTCCGGCGTGAGGTCGGGCATTTCCGTGGCGGCGATATAGGGCGGATTCGAGACGATGAGCTCAAAGCGTTCGGCCACGCCACCGAACCAATCGCTGTGCACCAACTGCGCGCGGTCCGCCACGCCCAACGCGGTCGCATTGCGCGCGGCCACGCGGAGTGCTGCCGGGCTGATATCCGTGCCGGTGCCGGTGGCCTCCACCCGCTCGGCCAGAAGGGTCAGAAGGATCGCGCCGCTGCCGGTGCCCATATCAAGGACACGGGTCCAATCCACCTCCAAAGCCGCCGCCACAAGGCTTTCCGTCTCGGGGCGCGGGTCCAGAACATCCCCACTGACCTCAAAATCACGACCGAAAAAGCCGCGCCGCCCAATGAGATGCGAGACAGGCACGCGGGCCGTGCGCCGCGCGACCATCGCCTCAAACGCGCCCAGCGCACCCTCCTCCAGCGTATCGTGCAGATGCAGCGTCATACGGGCCGGCGCCACCCCGATCACATGGGCCAGAAGCCTGCGGGCGTCGCCCATGGCACCGGGCACGCCTGCCGCCTCAAGCCGCGCACGGGCCTCAGCCAGCGCCGCCTGTGCCGTGATCACACGGCCCCCATCTCGGCCAGAAGAGTGGCTTGCGCATCCGCCGTCAGCGCGTCGATCACCTCGTCCAGATCACCCTGCATCACCTGATCGAGCTTATAAAGCGTGAGGTTGATCCTGTGATCCGTCATCCGCCCTTGCGGAAAATTATAGGTCCGTATCCGCTCGGACCGGTCGCCGCTGCCCACTTGGGCGGCCCGGTCAGCGCTGCGCTCGCTGTCCATCCGCTGCCGCTCGGCATCGTAAAGGCGGGCTTTGAGCACTTGCATCGCGATCTCGCGGTTGCGGTGTTGAGATTTCTCGGAGCTGGTGACGACGATTCCGGTTGGAATATGCGTGATCCGCACCGCCGAATCGGTGGTGTTCACGTGTTGCCCACCCGCGCCAGAGCTGCGCATCGTGTCGATCCGCAAATCATTCGCGTCGATCTTCACATCCACATCCTCGGCCTCTGGCAGCACCGCCACCGTGGCCGCCGAGGTATGAATGCGCCCGCCGCTCTCGGTCTCCGGCACACGTTGAACCCGGTGCACGCCACTCTCGAATTTCAGGCGGGCAAAGACATGCGCACCCTTCACATGGGCCACCACTTCCTTGATCCCGCCAAGCTCGGTCAGGCTCTCTTCCAATATCTCGAACCGCCAGCCGCGCGCCTCGGCATAGCGTTGATACATGCGCAGCAAATCGCCCGCAAAAAGGGCGGCCTCCTCGCCCCCTGTGCCGGGCCGAATTTCCAACATCGCAGGGCGTGCATCGGCGGCGTCGCGGGGCAAAAGCGCCAATTGCAGCGCCGCTTCCATCTTGGGCCGTGCGGCGCGAAGCCCCGCCAGCTCCTCCTCGGCCAAACCGCGCATCTCGGGATCATCCAGCATCCCCTCGGCGCTCGCCACATCGTCCAGAAGGCCCATATAGGTGCGGATTTCCTCCACCACGGGGCGCAGATCGGCATATTCGCGCCCAAGGGCTGCGATATCACCGCCGCCCTGCGCCATCTGCGCCTCAATATACTCGAAGCGCTGCACGATCTGCCGAAGTCTGTCCAATGGCACCATGGCCGTTTCCTTGGGGTATCTAATCGCTTTGGTCAAGTGAGCACGCCGTGGTATAAGCGATTCCATGAAGAAGCTGGCCGCCATATTGCTCATCGCCCTGCCCGTCTTTGGACCTGTCCAAGCGGCCGCACAGGCCAAGACCGTGGACTGTTATTGCACCGACAAATCCGGCGCCCGGCTGGAGCTGGGTGAGATGACGTGCATAGCGGTGGATGGTCGTATGTTCATGGCGCAATGCCAGATGTCGCTCAACGTGCCGATGTGGCGCGAGATATCGGATGGCTGCCTGTCATCCGCCCTGCCCCAGAGCCTCCAGCCAACCCTCGATACGGGCTCGGTTGACCCCCAGATCTGATTGTCCGAACCGCAAACGGCTGTTGATCTCGATGAGACCCTCGGCATCCCGCAGCGTTGTGTAGTCGGGAAACCCCCAAAGGGCAGATCGGGTCTGATAAGTCACCATGCCACTCTGCACAGAGCCCGCGATCACCTTGGTGCGCGGTGTGCCTTGGATCACGGCATCGACGCGCGCCATTGCGTCCGGCCCGGCAATTTCGCCACGCCACAGATGCCCGTTCGCGCGGGGCATGTGGCCCACGCCCTCCTGCACTGCGCCCACGTGCCAGCGCGCGGTGTCCACCGGCGCAAGCCGCACCCAGAGCGCAAAGCCCAAGACCACGAGCGCCACCACCGCCACCACTGCCAAGATCCACTTCACACCGTGCCGCCTTTCATTTGTCCAAGATCGTCTTGTGGGGTCAGGGTCTACTCTGCCCCCGCTACATCTGCCCTATTTGCCGTGCTTTTCCCAGCCCAAGAGACAGATCAGCTCCGTCGCCACATGTGCGCCTGCAATCGCCGTCGCCCCGGTGGTGTCATATTGCGGGGCCACCTCCACCACGTCGCCGCCCTTGATGTTGATCCCTGCCAGATCGCGCAGCATCATGGACGCCTGACCGCTGGTAAGCCCACCCCAGACCGGCGTGCCGGTGCCGGGCGCAAAGGCCGGATCGAGGCCATCAATGTCAAAGCTCAGATAGGTCGGCGCATCCCCGAGGATGCCCTTGATCTTCTCCACCGTGGCCACCGGACCGCGCTCATGAACTTCGCGCGCGTCGATCACGTTCATGCCCATGTGATCCTCGCAATGCGTGCGGATCCCCACCTGCACCGAGCGTTTGGGGTCGATCAGCCCCAGCTTGATTGCCTTGTAGAACATCGTTCCGTGATCAATCCGGTCCATATCGTCATCGGGCCATGTGTCAGTATGCGCGTCGAACTGCAACAGGCTCATGGGGCCATATTTGGCGGCATAGGCCTTGAGGATCGGGAAGGTGATATAGTGATCGCCCCCGAGCACCACCGACGCGGCCCCTGCGTTCAAAATCCCCTCGATATGCGCGGTGAGCGCTTTGGGGAAGGCGGGCACATTGGCGTAGTCGAACGCCACATCTCCGTAGTCGATGATCGCCATCTCCTCCAGCGCGTTATAGCCCCAACCGTAAGGCGCGTCCGCTGGCTGAAGCGCGCTTGCCTCGCGGATCGCGCGCGGCCCCATCCGGGTGCCGGTGCGGTGCGTGACCGCCTGATCGAATGGCACGCCGGTGACCGCCACATCCACGCCGGTAAGGTCCTTGGTATAGCGCCGCCGCAAGAACGAGGTCGCGCCACCAAAGGCATTCTCAAAGGTCAGACCCTTGAGGTCGGGCCGGGTGAATGCGTGGTCCACATCGTTTTCCGCATCTTTCAGTGACATAACAAACCTTCCTTATTTAATGCCTTTTTGCGCATCGGGCTGGGTGGGTGATGCATGAAAAGGCATCACTCCACCGGTTGCATTCGCTCGACCAGCTTTGCGAAAAACGACGCCCCATAAGGGGCCGCCGCATCGTTGAAATCAAATCCGGGATGGTGCAGCCCTGCCGCCTCTCCCTGCCCAAGGAAAAGATAGGCCCCCGGGCGTGCCTCCAGCATATAGGAGAAATCCTCGGCCCCCATCTCGCGCATCCGCTGCGTCTCGACGCCCGCAGCCCCCGCCACCTCGGCGGCAATCTCGGCTGCGCGCGCCGTCTGCTCGGGATGGTTCACCGTCGGCGGATACCCCACGGTGATTTTCAGCTCCGCCTCGACGCCGTAACTCGCCGCTTGCCCCGCCACGATCTCGCGCAGGCGCGGATGGACCATCTCGCGCACATCCGCGTCAAAGGTGCGGATCGTGCCGTTCACATAGGCCGTATCGGGCACAATATTTTCGGCGCTGCCCGTGTGGATCTGCGTGACGGAGACGACCAGATCCTGCATCGCATAATGGTTTCGGCTCACAATCGTCTGTATCGCCTGCACGATGCCGCAGGTGGCCACAACCGGATCACAGGTCTGGTGCGGATAGGCCGCGTGCCCGCCGCGCCCTTTGATATGGATATCGAACGTGTCCACGGCGGCCATGATCGGCCCGGGCGTGGTGGAGAAACTGCCCACCTCCTGCCCCGGCATCGTGTGCAGCGCATAGACCTCGCCAATGCCGTAGCGATCCATGACGCCTGCCTCGACCATCACGCGCCCACCGCCCGGACCTTCTTCAGCAGGTTGAAAGATCAGCGCAACCCGTCCCGAAAAATTGCGCGTCTCAGCCAGGTATTTCGCAGCGCCCAGAAGCATCGTGGTATGCCCGTCATGCCCGCAGGCATGCATCGCACCGGGCCGTGTGCTTGCCCATTCAGCGCCCGTGATCTCATCCAAAGGCAGCGCATCCATATCCGCACGCAGGCCAATCGTCGGCCCCGGCCCGCGCCCCTCGATGATGGCAACGACGCCCGAGGTCGCGATGCCTTCTTCGATCTCGGTAATCCCGAATTCGCGCAGCCGCTCGACCACAAACGCCGCCGTGTCGTGGCACGCAAAGCCAAGCTCGGGGTTCATGTGCAGATGCCGCCGCCATGCGGTCATCTCCTCGGCAAACCCTGCTATGCGATTGATCACCGCCACGTGGCTGGACTCCTCTGCGCGCCTCATTCACCCTGCACTCAACCCCAAAGACGGAGCCTGCGCAATGGCTGATGATCCCCTGATCCACGACCCCAAGGGCGGCCTGCCCCGGCTTCTGGCCATCATGGCGCGGCTGCGCGATCCCGAGACGGGCTGCCCATGGGACATCGAGCAGGATTTCGCCACCATCGCCCCCTACACCATTGAGGAGGCGTATGAGGTCGCCGACGCGATCGAGCGCGCGGATTGGGGGGAGTTGAAAGGCGAGCTTGGGGATCTGCTTTTGCAAGTCGTGTTCCATGGCCAGATCGCGGCCGACAAGGGCTTGTTTGATTTCCATGCGATTGCAGATGGAATCTCGGACAAGATGGTCGCGCGTCATCCGCATGTTTTCGGCGACGAGAGCCGCGATAAGTCTGCGGCCCAACAAACACTGGATTGGGAGACCGTCAAAGCCACCGAACGCGCGCAGGCGGCGCAAACCGGCACCTTGGACGGTGTGGCCATGGGCCTTCCGGCACTTTTGCGCGCGGTGAAGCTGCAAAAGCGCGCGGCGCGGGTCGGGTTTGACTGGCCCGAGACGGCGCAGGTTCTCGATAAGGTGGCCGAGGAGATGGCGGAACTGACCGAGGCCACGGACCCGGATCATATCGAGGAGGAATTCGGCGATCTTCTGTTTGTCATGGCCAATCTCGCGCGTCACATGAAGGTGGACCCCGAGGCGGCACTACGCCGCGCCAATACCAAATTCACCCGGCGGTTTGCCTCAATCGAGGCGGCTTTGAAGGCCAAGGGCAAACGGCCCGAGGACAGCGATCTGGCCGAGATGGACGCGCTCTGGGACGCGGCAAAGGCGGCGGAAAAGGCCCACTAGAGCACGATAATTTCCGGCCCGCTAAACTGCGTCAGCCGCTCTGCGCCGCCCTCGCGGATCACGATATTCTCCTCATGCACCATGATCTTGCCAGCGCTCTTGCCGGGGCTGACTTCCGTGCCCGGTTCCAGCGTAATCACCATGCCGGGCTGCAACACGCTTGTTTCCTGCGCCGTGAGCGACAACCCTTCGGTCAGTTGCATGCCCAAACCATGCCCCAGACGCCCCGCCGTCTCACCACCGCCCGCAACCGCTGCCATCGCCGCGAACACATCGCAGGCCCGCGCGCCGGGCTGCGCCGCGTCATACCCAGCCGCAGTCGCCTCGATCAGCCGCACATGGGCGGCGCGCACCTCCGCATTTGGCGCGCCAATCGCAAAATTCCGGTCAAAATCGCAGAAATACCCGTCGCGCACAGCACCCGTGTCCAGCATCATCACATCGCCCGGCGCCAGCGGCGCATCAGATGCAGGCGAGATGACGTCGCCATAGCCACCCTGCGCCGCGCCCCCCGAGATATAGGGGACCCAATCGGCCCCCTCCTCCAGCAAAAGCCGCTGAAACCCACGAAACACCGCGCTGAGAGGCACGCCCACGCCCGCAATCTCGCCCATCCGGCCATAGGCGCGCGTGGCAATGGCGCAGGCGGCACGGATCTTGTCGATCTCCGCTTCCGATTTGATCGCGCGCAGGCTCGCCACGATCCCGGCCTCGCTGCGAAACTCCAACCCAGAGGCCGCCTGCAACGCCATGTAATCCGCCAGTGGCATCCGCAGATGCGTCTCATACCCCATCGGCACACCCACCGGGCCGCCCACCTCGCGCAGGGTCGCGGCCAGAAGGCTCACCCCGTCATCTTCCGGGCATGGTGCCGCCCATGTGCGGATATCCTCAACCCAACTGCGCCCCATCAACTCGGCCCCGATGGACGGAATCACGGCGATGGGCAGGCCGGATGCGGGCACCACCAAGAACCACGGGCGACTCGGGCTTTCCCAGAACCGCGTTAGATATCCAGTAAAATATCGCACCTCCGGCTCGGTCGTAAGCAAAAGCGCGCCCAGCCCCTCGGCGGCCATCCGCGCCTGTGCAGCACTCAAGCGCGCCACAAACTCCGCGCGCCCAAACCCGCGCGGCGGGGCCAGAGCGGCGCTCAATCCGCTACCTCGCTCAGCACGCAAAGCGCCCTTGCCGAAACGGGCAGATCGCTGAGCATCATGGCGGCCAACCCGGCGGCGCCCGAGGCCGTGCTGGCCAGCCCAACCGCCTCCAGCTTCGGCAGCACCGCCGCACTCTCCTCCTCGGAAATCAGCACAAACGCATCCGCATCCCGCGCGAGCCCTTTCAGCGCAATCATCGAAGGCTCCTTGCAATCAAGCCGCCCCATGGCCGAGACAGGCCCCTCGGTCACCACACTCTCACCCGCCTTGATCGAGGCATGAAGCGCCGGGGCCGCTTCCGGCTCCACCACGATGATACGCGGCGCATCGCCCCAAGTTTTGCGAAAATACGCCGCCGCCGCCCCGGCCAGACCGCCGACACCGGCTTGCAGAAAGATATGCGTAGGCACCTCGGGGCATTGCTCCACCGCCTCGGCGGCCATGGCCAGATACCCTTCCATCAAACGGTGTGGGATCTCTGTGTAGCCCTCCCATGAGGTGTCGGACAAAAGGGTCCAACCGTTCTCCTCCGCGGCCATCATAGCGGCCTCAACGCTTTGCTCATAGCTCGCACCAAAGCGCACGACCTTTGCCCCTTTATCGCGCAGCCGTCCGGCAAAGCTCTCCGGCACCGTGTCGGCCAGATAGACCACCGAGGCCGCGCCAAACGCAGCCGCCCCCGCCGCGACCGAAAGGCCATGATTGCCCGCGCTGGCCGTCACATAAGTGCGCCCCTGAAGAGCCAGGGCCATATCGGACGCGCCCGCTGCATCCGCTTCATGTGCAATCACGTAAGCCGCGCCCAGCGCCTTGAAGCTCCCGAGATTCATTCGTCCGCGCTCGTCCTTCACCCAGACCGTGGGGCCAAACCCCTCGGCCACCACCAAAGGCGTCAGCGCCGCAGCCGGGCAGCGCGCGAGCAGCGCACGCGGCGCATCCGCGTCAATTGAGAGCGCAGGGATTCCCTTGAGTGCCGCCTCAGGCAGGCCCTTGCCGCGCCATTTGTTTTCCAATGCGTCCATTTCGCGCCTCCTTACGGTTTGGGTCACCCAACGCGGCCCGGCTTCCCGCGTCAAGCGGTGATCCGCCCCTGACTTTCTGGTTATCACCCGCCACCTTCAGGTAAT
>JBASXE010000428.1:0-2090 GCA_049276875.1 Roseovarius sp.
ATGTCAGCCCCCAACGCTAACGCCTTATGGAAGTATCCTGTGGCATAAGTGTTGTCGCACACGACACGGGCGCCTTTAGCATGGGTTGCCGCAGCAATTGCAGGGATGTCGTGCAATTCGAATGTCAGCGATCCGGGCGATTCAAGATACACAAGGCTCGTGTTGTCGGTCATCAGATCGGCAATTCCTGCGCCGATCCGTGGGTCGAAATAGACGACCTCGACACCGTTGCGGGCTATGAAGCCTGAAAAGCTGCCGCGGGCAGGGTCATAGACATTGTCCGTCACGAGAACGCGCGTGCCAGGTTTCGCATAAGCAAGGGCGGGCAATACGCAGGCCGCAAGGCCGGATGGTACTGACAAACTGTGGGTGCCACCTTCCAGTGCAGAGATGGCGGTCTCGAATTCATAGGCGTTCGGCGTTCCCAAGCGGGCGTAAAAGACATTGTCAGGCTCAAAGCGTGCTTTCTTGGCGGCTTCGATGCTTTCGACGGTGTCGAACAGAAAGGTCGACGCCCGCTGCAACGGAGGGTTCACGGCCCGGACTCCCGTCCTGTTGTTCCCGGCGTGAACGAGTTGAGTAGCGAGTCTGTCCATTGTGATACCTCAGATTTGTGCAGGTTTGAGCCCTAATAGCAGTATTGCACTTTAACGGTCAATATCGTATGCAATATAAAAAGACTGTATAACAATCTTGACCCGATGCATCGACATTTTGAACCGGGCCGCCAAAATTGAAGGAGAAAACATGAAACGGATCGACAAGAATGCACGGCGGACCCGCGCCATTGTAGCCAACGGGGCAGTTTATTTGGGCGGGCAAGTCGGGGCGAACCTTGACGCGGATATTCGCACACAGACCCGCGAGGCACTTGCGGGAATTGATGCGTTGCTAGAGCAGGCGGGTAGCAGCCGTGACAAGGTTGTCAGCGTTACAATCTGGCTCAAGTCAATGGATGACTACGCCGCAATGAACGAGGTTTGGGACGAGTGGATCGACAGTGAAAACCCACCGACACGGGCCTGTTGTGAAGTCCTCATGGCGGATCCCCGAATTCTTGTTGAGTTCTTGCCGACGGCAATACTCTGAGCCAAGCTTATTAGAATCTATTGGAGAAATCGGATGTTCGACAATCAAGGGCTCCCACTGACGTCGCAGAATCCAGTTGCTGCGGTTGCCTTCAATACCGCAATGACCGAGCTTTTGGACTATCGGCTCAGTGCGATGCCAACGTTGAAAGGCGCCTTGGAAGTTGAACCGGATTTCTTCATGGCGCATGTGCTCCGCGGCTACATGTTGTTGATGATGAACACAGCAAAGATGATCCCGACTGCCCGAAATGCATACGCCGCTGCGAAGGCCCATGTCGGCGGAGTAACAGAGCGCGAAAAAATGCATCTGGAAGCACTTCGTTGCTACGCATACGGTGACTGGTCTGGTGCCTCGGCCCGTTTGGCCTCGATCTGCTCAAGATTTCCACTCGATATTATCGCATTGCGTGTTCATCACGCGGTCAGTTTCTGGATGGGCCGCTCGCAACAACTGTTTACCGTGCCGTCTGCAGTGCTCAACGATTGGAAAGAAGACATACCGAACTATGGCAACGTCCTCGGGATGTTGTGCTTTGGGCTGGAGGAAAACGGACACTACGCCAAAGCGGAAGGGTATGGGCGAAAAGCAGTTGAACTGAACCCCGACGATTTGTGGTCCGTCCACTCTGTGGCGCATGTTCTCGAAATGACCCAACGGCATAAAGAAGGGCTGAAGTGGCTCGATTATCCGGCAGATGTCTGGGACGACCGCAACCCGTTTCGGGGCCATTTGTGGTGGCATCGTGGGTTGTATTTACTCGAATTACGGCAATTGGACGAAGCGGTGGCGCTTTATGACTCTGTGATCTTTGATACCCAATCCAGCTTCTTCCTTGATCTGCAAAATGCCGCCGCTTTCCTGATCCGTCTTGAACTTCTTGGAGTCGATGTCGGCGACAGATGGGATGCGCTGGCAGGACCTGCGCAGGGTGGCATAGGGGATCACGAACTGGCTTTCACCGATATTCATAATGTTCTCGCGTTGGCTCGGGCAGGTCG
>JBASXE010000429.1:0-3279 GCA_049276875.1 Roseovarius sp.
CAGCCAGGTGAACACCGAGCTTGGCCGTGCGTCAAATGCGACGATCTCGCTTGATGAGGCGGCCGTGCGCGCATTGGCCGGGGTCGCCTCCGGTCCAATCAGCAAGGCCAGCTTGCGCGGCAAGGCCAATGCCTTTGGGCACACCATCACCGCAAACCAACTTCATCTAAACCTCCGGACATACTTACTCGGGCAGGGTTGGAATGGGACGACGGCCGTACAAGTGACGATCGCGCCGGGCGTCTACATCTGGTCCGACAACACCTCGGTCCCCGCCCTCGACATGGGCGGCGCCTTCCCCGGTGGGCTTACCGTGATCAACAACGGCTTCATCATGGGCAAGGGTGGCAAGGGCGGCGATATGAACGGACAGAGTGCGACATTTACCGGCGGCGCGGCAGGTGGGCCTGCCATTGCGCTGACCGGTCCGATCAGCATCAACAATACCAATGGCTATATCGGCGGAGGCGGCGGAGGCGGTGCTGGGCACATAAACATGAATCTAGCTGTCGGTTTTGGCGCGGGCGGCGGAGGTGCTGGGGGCGGTCAAGGCGGCACTCTCACGGAAAACACGATCACCGCTGGCGTATTTTCAGCCTCCCCTCCGGCTCCTCCCTCAGTAGGGCAAGTGGGATCACAAAACACCGTCGCCGCGCCGAACTACGGAACGCTCTTCCAATATCCGGCAACCCACGGCGGAGCCGGAGGTGGGTGCAGTGTGCGGTCAGCAAACAGATTTAACGTCTAAGCGAGGAGACAGCCATGGGCGGCGGTAGCGGCGGAACACCGGCGGATGTTGCGATTATGTCAGCTCAAAACGGAGGGCGCGTTCTGCCCGGTGTGTCCTATCGGGGACAACGGGTCGGCATCTCCGAGCTTCACACAGAAAATCCAGCCGGCAGAGAGAACGCCACAGATTTTTGGGGCCTGCGCAATATGCAGTTCGAGGTTCTGCTGCTTACCGGGGGCGCAGGCGGCTGGGGTGGCGGACCCGGAGAAACGGGATCGGACGGCTGCACAGGAAGTCTGACGCCTGCGCAGTTTGCCAGCGCACCTCCAAGCCTTATCCCTTTGACTGCTACCTTGGACTTTGCATCCTATGCCTTCCCCTTTGCGGGTGGGGGCGGAGGATGGGGCGCGCGCGGTGGAAATGTTCTCAATACAGCACTTGCAGTAGTCAGCGCAGGCGGCGCCGGTGGCAAGGCGATCAACACCAATGGTCATGCCGTTACCTGGCTGGGTGGCGCGAACCGAGCCTATGGAGCTGTCGGATGAGAACCTCATTGCAGTTCTTCAAGGATATGGGCGTCTGCGATGGCGCCTATGCGGTACTGGAGCGCGTGTTCCAAAGCGCGGGCGTGACAGAGTTCGATTATGCCGCCGGGTTTGAGCTGATGCTTGGCATGATGGATGAGCTGGAGGTCGCAGCAGCGCAAAACGGAGAGCCCGGCCACGACACCGCGCAAGGCTGGCTAAAATGGTGCTTTGATCTGCGAACGCGGCCCGAGGCGATCATGTATTTTGGGGACCACATTGAGGAGAACCTCTTCCGCACCGCGGACGGCCATCTCCACGAGAGCCTTGCAGCCGCCCAAGACCATCGTCGCCGCAGCTTTGCCGAGCAACGTCGTGATCACGCCGCGGCGCGGGTGATCAACGGCGTCAGGCTCGGGCCCGAGGGTGCTGAGACCTGGGAGGTGGTTGATCCCACGGACACTGCCCTCGCAGAATACGACGCCTTTGTCTGGCATGACAGCACGACCGGGCTGAACCATCGGACCGAGAGCCTCAATGAGGCGATCGCGTTCAATGCGGAGCAGGCTAAAGTCCTGGAGCAAATCGATGCAGCAGAAGCCGCCGCGCGCATCGAGCGCAGGATCACCGATCCGAGTGGGGCCTTTGCCGTTTGGGTGCGCGTGGGGGAAACGTGAGGACTGGCCCAAGCGGTGGATGAACCAAAATTTGACGCTCTATCAAGCCAGTTCAGTTACTTCGAGCGCCCCGCACGAACCCGACGACCACATCCCTCAGGGACGAGACAGGTGGCTGCTGTTCCACCTGCTCAACAAGCTCTATGAGCGCACAAGCGTCCTCATTACAGCCAAACTAAAAATTCGCGATAAGCCCACATCCTCAATCTTTACTTTCGTCGTAGTAAGGTTGGACAAGCGACGCGCGGGTAGAGTTGCTTTTGACGTTTCCCTCTTCGCTGATGCCGCGAATATGGGCTTGCTTTACAACGAGAGCGGCTCTCAATCTGTGCTAGCCAAGGCTACTCTGGCCGATCTAAAGTCTTCTCGCACAGCTGATTCACCGCCGCGTGCAGCAGGATCGTCAGGACTGCGAGCACGATTAGCGCCGCGAACATAAGGTCCGTCTTGGCGCGGCCATTTGCCAAAAGCATCAGATATCCCAAGCCCTTTGAGGCCCCAACCCATTCGCCAATGATCGCACCAATGGGCGCATAGACCGCCGCCAGCCGCAGGCCGGAGGCAAAGCCGGGTAAGGCCGCAGGGACCCGAATATGCCACATGATGCGCGCGCGGCTTGCGCCCATGACTTTTGCCAAACCGATCCAGTCCCGGTTCGTCCGCAGGAGCGCGTCGAAAAAGGAGGACGTCACCGGGAAATAGATGATGATCAGGGCCATTGTGATCTTGGACCAAAGCCCAAAGCCCAGCCAAAGGGTTAAAATCGGTGCCAAAGCAAACACCGGAATGGCTTGGCTAAAAACCAAGATGGGCCGCACTAGCGCGCGTGCCGTTGGTAATGCGACCAGCCCGATGGCCGACACGAACCCAAGTACGGCGCCCAGTACGAGACCGATGAGAACTTCGGCCATCGTGATGAGAGCATGTTCCGCCAAAAGCGCGCGGCTGTCCCAGATGGTCTGCGCGACCAAGGCGGGCGGCGGCAAAATGAAACGGGCGACGCCCGTGGTCCAAATCACGGTTTGCCACAGCGCCAACATCAAACATGTCGCCGCGATCCCGGCTCGCCAGCCGGTCATTTTGCGACCGCAAAACCAGCCCAGGAGGCGTCAAAGAAGGCGCGCTCCAGACGGACTGCCTTCGTGAAGGTCGCGGTGACATCCGCGCGGGCGAGCGCGAGGTTTTGGGCCTCTGGATCGCCGACAATGAGTGCGCCAAGTTCTGGCTGACGGTGATGAACGAGTAGCGCCATCGGAGCCTTCAGGACATCCTGATCGCCTTCGTGGACGGGCTGAAGGGCTTCCCTGAGGCGATCACCGCGGCCTTCCCCGAGACGACGGTCCAGACT
>JBASXE010000430.1:0-8592 GCA_049276875.1 Roseovarius sp.
CCGGCCCCCGCCAGATCACAAGACCAAACTAGGTTTGAATTGTGGCGATTTCTGGGCAGCCGCCCCAATTGTGCTGCTTTTAAACAGATTTTTCGCCAATTTTTTGCAAAGTGAGCGTCGTCCACTCACCAATCTCTTCGCGATGCGTAACACTGTTTCCAAGTGCGCAATAAACATCGACGACCTCATCAGCCTGCTCGTTGAGGATCCCCGATAGAATCACGAAACCGCCTTGATTGAGTCGCTCGGTCATGGCGGGCGCGAGCATAATGAGCGGCGCTTTGAGGATATTGGCGAAGATCAGATCGAAGGGGGCGGCAGCATTGAGCGCAGGATGGTCGAAGCCCGCAGCCTCCACGCAGTCCACCCGTCCTTCAAGCCCGTTGGCGATCACATTGGCGCGCGCCACATCCACGGCCACCTCGTCAATATCGCTGGCCAACATCGTGCCGGGCCAGATCCGGGCGGCTCCCATCGCCAACACTGCGGTGCCGCAGCCGATATCGGCCACCGAGCGGCCATTGAAGCCGCCGAGCGCCAAACGGTCCAGCGCCCGCAGGCAGCCTTGGGTCGTGCCGTGATGCCCGGTCCCAAAGGCCATCGCGGCCTCGATCAGAAGCGGCTCGCAGTCTTGGGGCACTTTATCCGCATCATGGGAGCCGTAGACAAAGAACCGCCCCGCCTCCACGGGCGTGAGTTCCCGCTTCACATGCGCGACCCAATCGGTTTCGGGCAACTCCGACACTGCAAAGGGCTTGGCCCCATGGATCTGCGCCAGAAGGGCGAGGCCTGCGATATCAGGGGCCGCCTCGAAGTATCCGCCCACTTCCCATGTGCCGCTGCCGTCCTCGACCTCGAAAGTGCCGATGCCCGTCGGCTCAGGGTTGAGCGCCTCCAGTGCATCGGCAAGCGCCTCGGCAGAAGATTTGGAGGTGAGCGTGGTCAGAGCGGTAAAGGTGGGCATGGGTGCGGCCTCTGGCGGCGCTTACTCCGCCGGGGCGGGCGCAAAGCGCGAGAATATGGTTTCATTCCCCGCCTCCGGATGGCGCGGGATCAAAAGGGCCAATAGCAGCGATACGCCCGCCATGCCAGCGGCCAGAAAGAAGACCGACCCCGGCGAGACGAGCCAGAGATACCCCAGAAGGGCGGGCAAAAAGACCGCCGCAATATGGTTGATCGTGAAGGCCACGGCGGCGGTGGGGGCAATATCGCCGGGCGATGCGATCTTCTGGAAATATGTCTTGAGGGCGAGAGCCAGCGCGAAGAAGATATTGTTGATCACATAAAGCGCCGCCGCAAGCATCGGTCCCCAGTCGAACCAGTAAAGCCCGCCGTAGAGTACAAAGACGCAAGTCAGCCCCATATACTCAAATGCCATCGCATTACGCTCGCCAAAGCGGTGCACCACGCGGCCCAGAAGCAGGGCCAGCACCATGTTGGCGACCAGCGTGACCAGCATCAGCTTGGTGATCTCATCCACCGAATAGCCGAACCGCTCTACCATCATGAAACCTGCGAAGACCACGAAGATCTGCCGCCGCGCGCCGGACATGAATTGCAGCGCGTAATAGAGCCAGTAGCGGCGGCGCAGGATCATCTTCTTGATCTGCGGATTGGGCGCCTCGAATTGCGGATAGGCAAAGAGGGCGACAAGCGCAATCACGGCGCAAAGCCCACCCGACAACAGGTAGACCACGTTGTAACTCAGGCCCAGCGGCTCCCACAGCAGCATGATGAGGCCGTAGGCCAAGAGCGTGGCCCCCGAGCCGGCGGCGACGAGCCAGCCAAGCATCTGCGGCGCGCGGGATTTCTCGATCCATTGCAATTGCAGCGACTGGTTGACCGTCTCGTAATAATGAAAGCCGATGGAGCTGAGCATGGTGATCATCAAAATGCCGCCCATGGATGGGAACCACGCCGTCAACGCCGTGGCCACGCCCAGAAGGATGAGCGAAATCAGGGCCAGAACCTGTTCGCGCACGAAGATGATGATCGCGATGACGCCGATGGCGAGAAAGCCGGGGATTTCGCGCACTGTGTGGAGCCAGCCGATATCGGAGCCGTCAAAGCCCGCCGCCTCGATGACGAAATTGTTCAGAAGCGCCGACCATGTGGAAAACGCGATGGGCATGGCGGCGGCCATGAGGAACAAAAGTGCTATGGGGCGGCGCCAGAATGGCAGGTGCCGGGCCTCTGCAAGGGGGACGTATTGTGTCATAGGTTTCGTTTACGCCTCGGTTTGACGTTTGGCGAGAGGGGACTTCGTGCGTTCATGCGCGGCGGGCGTGCGGCGCGCGCGGGGCGTCACAGAAAACTCTGCGGGTCGATATCAACGCTGAGCCTCAGCGCATTCGGCGCTTTTGCCGCCCCGATCCAGCGCGCGATGGCCGGTTGCAGCGCCGCCCCTTTGGGCGCCTTGACCAAAAGGCGCACCCGGTGGCGGCCACGCACACGCGCGATAGGAGCCGGGGCCGGACCAAAGACCTGCGCCCCGATCTGGCGCAGGGGCGCGTCATTGCGCGCCAGCCAATTGCCCAGATCAAATGCCATCTCCAGATCGGGGGCGCTAAGAATGATCCCGGCCATGCAGCCGTAGGGTGGCACGCCTGCGTGGCGGCGGCCGTCCGCCTCGGCCCGCCAGAAGCCTTCCTCATCGCCCGCAAGGATCGCGCGGATCACCGGATGCTCAGGCTGAAAGGTTTGCAGCATCGCGGTGCCGGGTTTGTCCGCCCGACCCGCGCGCCCCGCCACCTGCCGCATCAGTTGAAACGTCCGCTCCGCCGCGCGCAGGTCCGAACCTTGCAGGCCCAAATCTGCGTCGATCACGCCCACGAGAGTGAGCAGCGGAAAGTTATGCCCCTTGGCCACAAGCTGCGTGCCGATGATGATATCCGCACCGCCCATGGCGATCTCCTGGATCTGCTCCTTCAGCGCACGCGCGGAGCCGAACATATCGGAGCTGAGCGTGGCGATGCGCGCCTCCGGAAAAAGCGCTGCCGCCTCCTCGCCCAGCCGCTCGACACCGGGACCAACGGGGGCGAGCCGATCCTCCGCCTCGCAGGATGGGCACGCGGTGGGCATCGGCTTTGTCTCGCCGCATTGGTGGCACATCAGACGTTTGAGAAAACGGTGCTCCACCATCCGAGCGTCGCAGTGATCGCAGCCAATCTGATGCCCACAGGCACGACAGAGCGTTACGGGCGCATAACCGCGCCGGTTGATGAAAAGCAGGGACTGCTCGCCCGCTTTGATCCTCCACTCAACGGCGCGCTGCAATGTGGGCGAAATCCAGCGGCTGGGTGGCAGGGTCTCGGCGCGCATATCCACCGCGCGGATCTCGGGCAGCACGGCCTTGCCGTAGCGCGCGGCGAGATCGAGACGGGTGTATTTCCCGGCCTCCGCATTGCTCCACGACTCGAGCGACGGCGTGGCCGAGGCCAGCACCACCTGTGCGCCGCAAATGGCCGCGCGCAGCACCGCCATGTCGCGTGCATTATACAGAACGCCCTCTTCCTGCTTGTAGGACGTGTCATGCTCCTCATCGACGACAATCAGGCCAAGGTTCTGAAACGGCAAGAAAAGCGCCGAGCGCGCCCCCACGATCAACTGCGCACCGCCCTGCCCCACCATCCGCCATGTGCGCCGCCGTTCGGTCATGGTGACGCCGGAATGCCACTCCGCCGGGCGAGCGCCAAACCGTGCCTCGACCCGGGTGAGGAACTCCGCCGTGAGGGCAATTTCGGGCAAAAGCACGAGCGCCTGCCGCCCAAGGCGCAATGCCTCGGCCACCGCCTCCATATACACTTCCGTCTTTCCCGATCCGGTCACGCCGCGCAGAAGGGTCGTGCCGTAGACATCGCTGCGCAGCGCCTCGCGCAGGGTCTGCGCACATCCCGCCTGATCCTCGGTCAACTCCTTGCTGGCGCGCGCCGGATCAAGCCGCGGAAACGCCACATCGCGCGGCGTGTCGTCCTCCATCACAGCACCCTGCTTCACCAACCCCTTGACCACAGAGGACGTCACCTCCGCCTGCTCGCTCAGCTCCTTGAGGGTGAAGATGCCGCCCTGCGCCTCCAGCACGTCCAGCACGCGGGCGCGGGCCTCCGTCATCCGCTCCGGCTCGCGGTGGCCCAGCGCGTAGACCTTGCGCATCGACGGCGGGTCACCCAAACCCGGCGCGCGGGTGGCCAGCCTCAACATCGCCGACAAAGGCGTCAGCGTGTATTCGCCTGCGCGGGTCAAAAACGCGCGCATTTCGTCGCGCATCGGCGCCACATCCAGCACCCGAATGATCCGGCGCACCTTCGAGATGTCATAATCCCCCTGCCCCGGCCCCCAGACGACACCCACCACCTTGCGCGGCCCAAGCGGCACCTCGACGAACGCGCCGAGGGCCACGCCGCCTTCGGGCGCTTTGTAATCCAGAACCCGGTCCAGCGGCTGCGCCGTCAGAACGCCGATCAGCGCGCCATCGTCGTAGAATTCTGGTGCTTGGGCGGTCAAAGGGCGGCTCCGGGGGAAAGGGGTTTCAGCGCTCTACTCTATCGGGTAAACGGACGAGGCAAAACGCCAATCCGCGACAGGGGGATACACCCATGAAATTTTTCGTCGATACCGCCGAAGTAGACCAGATTGCCGAGCTCAACGATCTGGGCATGGTGGACGGGGTCACCACAAACCCCTCACTGATCATGAAATCAGGCCGCGACATTATTGAAGTCACCAAAGAGATTGCAGGCATGGTCGATGGCCCTGTCAGCGCCGAGGTTGTAGCCCTTGAAGCCGACGCCATGATCGAAGAAGGCCGGAAGCTGGCCAAGATCGCCGAGAATATCGCAGTGAAAGTGCCGCTGACATGGGCAGGCCTCAAGGCCTGCAAGGTCCTGTCCGGCGAAGGCAACATGGTGAACGTAACGCTGTGTTTCTCCGCCAATCAGGCGCTTCTGGCGGCCAAGGCCGGGGCCACGTTCATCTCGCCCTTCATCGGACGGCTGGACGATATCAACCTCGACGGGATGGAGCTTATCTCGGACATCCGGCAAGTTTATGACAATTACGGCTTTGAGACGCAGATCCTCGCCGCCTCCATCCGCACTGTGAATCACGCCTATCAGGCGGCGATGATCGGCTCGGACGTGATGACGGCCCCTCCCGGCGTGATCAAAAAGATGGCCGAACATCCGCTGACCGATGCGGGGCTTGATGCCTTCATGAAGGATTGGGCGAAGACGGGTCAGAAGATCCTCTGAGCCTCGCTTTAATGGCACGACGCGCACCCGGCCAATAGCTTCGCCGGGTGCTTCGCTTTTGGCGCGATTGGACAAGACACCGATCAGCCTTTACCCTTTATTCTCCAGCCCAGGGTCGCGCCCGGCGCAGAGCCTTTTTGGGCTATCGTAGGACATTTCATGAAAAAGATCGATGTCGACAAAGACATGAAGCGATCGAAATTCCTCATCAAGGCGATGGTTGCTCAGGTGATTATCGTCTTTGTGATTTTGCTTGTTTACTACGCCTACCTGCGATCGTGATCGCTCAGGGCCGGGGCTTACCACTGGCCCTGACGCGTATTTTTTGACCACCCTGCCAAATCAGGTGAAGATTTCCCCGCATCCGTCTGTTATGTAGGGCAAAACAAAAAACGAGACAGGCATGAGCAGCAAAGCGAAAATGGAGGATAACCTGCGCGAGCGGATTATCCAGCAGCCAGATTTTATTCTGGAAGATCAAGATGTTATGCATGCTTTGATCGCGGCGAACGAGCGCGCGATGGGCGGCAATATCGTGGACCTGCGCGGCATCGCGATGGACAGGCTGGAGGCGCGCCTCGACCGGCTGGAGGACACGCATCGCAGCGTGATCGCCGCCGCGTATGAAAATCTCGCAGGCACAAATCAGGTCCACCGCGCAATTTTGCGGATGCTCGACCCGGTTGAATTTGAAGGTTTCCTGCGTGATCTGGGCGGCGACGTGGCGCATATTCTGCGCGTTGATTCGATGCGGCTTGTGCTGGAATTGGTGCAAAACGATGCAGATCCTGCCGTGCAGCGGCTTGGCACCGTGCTGAGCGTGGTCGAGCCCGGTTTTGTCGAGCAATACCTGACCCAAGGACGCGGATCACCCCAGCGGCAGGTCACGCTCAGACAGGTGCATGAAGAGACCGAGCTGCACGGGGAGGCTGCCCCTTTCATCCGCTCCGAGGCCTGCCTGCGCCTTGATTTCGGCAATGGCCGCCTGCCCGGAATGCTTGTGATGGGGGCGGAAGACCCTCACCAGTTCACGCCACAGCAGGGCACCGATCTGCTCACCTTCTTCGGCGGCGTCTTTGAGCGCGCGATGCGGCGCTGGCTGTCATGATCTCCCCCGCCGCGCGGGATGCTCTTTCAACTTGGCTGGACCAACAGCGCGCGCTGCGCGGTGCGTCCGAGCATACGATTGCGGCCTATGCAGCGGATGTGACGGAATTTCTCAGCTTCATGACGGCGCATCACGGCGGGACGCAAGGCCTCGGGCCCCTGGCGCAGATCGGCGTCAGCGACATGCGTGCCTGGATGGCAAATGCGCGGGGCCGCGATGTGGGCCCACGCAGCCTTGCGCGCAAGCTCTCTGCGGTGAAGAGCTTTTACCGCTGGCTGGCGGAACGGGAGGGATTTGAGCCCACCGCTGTCCTCTCGACCCGCTCGCCCAAATACCAACGCAAGCTGCCACGCCCTCTGAGCGTAGAGGCGGCGAAGGATGTGATTGAGCTGGCCGAGGCGCAATCCCTGACGCCATGGATTGCCGCACGCGACCAGGCGGTGATCACGCTGCTTTATGGCTGCGGATTACGCATCTCGGAGGCCTTGTCGCTTACGGGGGCGGTGCTGCCGATGGCCGCGAGCCTGCGGATAATTGGCAAGGGCGAAAAGGAACGGATCGTGCCCGTCCTGCCCGCCGCAAAGCAGGCCATCGAGGCCTACACGCACCTGTGCCCCTATGACATCGCGCCCACGACACCTCTATTTTATGGCGCGCGCGGGGCGGCGCTTAGCCCGCGCGCGGTGCAAAAGGTGATGCAGTCGGTGCGGATGCAGCTTGGCCTGCCTGCGACGGCGACGCCCCATGCGATGCGCCACAGCTTTGCCACGCATCTTCTGAACGCGGGCGGCGACCTGCGCGCGATCCAAGAGCTTCTTGGCCACGCGTCACTCTCAACCACGCAGGCCTACACGGGCGTCGACACCGCGCGCCTGATGGAAGTCTACGCCCGTGCGCATCCCAAAGCCTGATTGCACAGGCTTGAGAATTGCGGCAATAACCGCTCCATGAAAACACGCTATAAGGCCCTCGGGGTCCACCTCCTCACCGCGAGCGGCGCAGTCTTTGCGATGCTGGCCATGCTCGCCGCCGCAGATGCGCAGTGGAGCCTGATGTTTTTGTGGCTCGTCGTGGCCTTTATCGTGGACGGTGTCGACGGGCCTCTGGCGCGCAAATACGGGGTAGAGACGAACTGGGCCCGTGTGGATGGCGTGATCCTCGACATGATGGTCGATTACCTGACATACATCTTCATTCCGGCCTTTGCGCTTTTCAAATCTGGGCTTTTGCCGGGGTGGACCGGGTGGGTGGCGATTATCATCATCGTCTTTGCCAGCGTTATTTACATGGCGGACAAGGGCATGAAAACGCCCGATAAATCGTTCATGGGCTTTCCGGCGGCATGGAACATGCTTGTGATCGTGATTTTCGCGACAGAGCCGAACTTCTGGGTCTCGCTCAGCCTTGTGGCCTTGTTGGCCGTGGCGATGTTCCTGCCGCTCAAATTCGTGCACCCTGTGCGCACCAAACGCTGGCGCGCCATCACCTTGCCCATGGCGCTGGCCTGGACCTTCTTTGCCGCATGGGCCGCTTGGGTAGATTTCCACCCCGATAGCTGGGCGCATTGGGGGCTGGTCATCACGTCGGTCTACCTGACCCTCGCAGGCATCGCGCAGCAGGTGATCCCTGCTCGCAAAACGACCGTCTAGATCAAGAGCCCTGCCGCGCCTTCAAAGCGCAAAAGCCAGACCTTGCTTTCCACGCCGCCACGCGCGGAAAAACCGCCAAGCGAGTTGGCCCCCAGCACGCGGTGGCAGGGAATGATCACCGGGATCGGATTGCCGCCACAGCCCGCGCCGACGGCCTGTGGGGGCGCGCCCAGATCGCGCGCAATATCGCCATAGGTGCGGGTTTGGCCGAAGGGAATGGCAGCGATAGCGGCGCAGAGTTTTTGCTGAAATTCTGACGCCTCGACGCGCAGAGGCAAGTCAAACTCGGTCAGGTTTCCGCTGAAATAAGCGCTCAGCTGGTTGCAGGCCTCCTCCAGCTCTGGCGCGCTGCCTTTGGGCGGGATGGCACAATCGGTCTCGGTCCAATCGGCGGCGATGATTGCGCCGTGACTGGCGGTGAGGCGCATGCGCCCAAGCGGCGTGTCCAAGCTGCGGTGCAGCACCGCCCTCAGGCCGCGTGGGCCCCGTCTGCGAGCGATTTCACGAAGGCCAGCACGTCAGCCGGGCTCTCACCCGCGCCAAGCTTGGCCACGATGGCCGAGCCGACAACAGCCCCATCAGCCAC
>JBASXE010000431.1:0-5421 GCA_049276875.1 Roseovarius sp.
GGCTTGCTCCAGCGAAAAGTCAGCGCGGGAGCTTGGTCTGCGGGATCGGCAATGCAGGCGTTGGGCAGGCTGGTGGGTCTCGCGGGTCCATGCGTGACATGCTCCGGCCCGAAGAGGGCAATGGGAGAATCGAAGGACAGGGCGAGATTTTTTCCTTGGGGTCGGCGCTTGGGGAGCCAGAACTCGAACTTCTCCACACCGATTCCGGCCGGCGGGGATTGTCTGTTGGTGGTGGCCACAGATTTATTGAAGTCGGAAAAAACCGAGAGAATTCCCGTGATTCGTTGGTCGCTCAGCCGAACCTTCGCCGATGCGAAGGGGTCGATTTTTAGAAAGTGATACCCCTCCCGCTGGATCGGTTGCTGAAAACAAATCCTGAGTGGATTGCGGCCCTCGTTCACAGGCAGCGCGAGCGTTTCGAGGCATTCGTCCATGGTGTGGTTGCCGGGCTTTTCTGCTCGCCAGAGGGAGGCTTGAATCGTTCCAGCCGCGGCGACATGTTCTCACTCAGCCAGGATTCATCACAACTGCAGACCCACCTGTCGGCTTGCCTTTCGCTGAGTCGTGACACTGAGGCGAACGTGCTGCTGCGGCATGCCTATCAGCGAAATTACAAGTTGAAGGATCGGAAAGCCTACGAGCAACGGTTCACCGCCGTACTTGAAGCGCTGGAGTCCGAGAGCCGCTGGCGCAACATGCATGTCACGGCCGCCATCTTTGCCTGGTTGGGGGGATTGCAGGAAGACTTGTCTCCCGATCCCGGTACAGAGAACGCGAGTTCGAAGGCTGTTCGCCACGTGCTTTCCGCACAGGAATGGATCCAGCAGCGACTCGGCGACAATGTCTCCATCGCCGAGTGGTCCGCCGCCTGTGGATTGAACCCGGATTATTTCAGTCGCATGTTTAAGGCACACACCGGTATGTCTCCGAAAACATGGCTGATCGAAGCCCGGCTCCAGCGCGCCGCACGCATGCTCGCCTACAAGGAGAGTACGGTCGAACAGGTCGCCGCGAGTTGCGGTTTTAACTGCCCGTTCCATTTCTCGCGCAGCTTCAAGCGCCGCTTTGGGCTCCCTCCCGCCAGCTATCGTAGCGTTCGCCTGGTTCGCGGCTTTGTCGACTCTTGAGACTGTATACTTTTAAAAACAGACTTGGTGCGCCTCACACTGGAAGCAACAGACGAGAGCATGAACTTCCCGGTCATGATTCATCGGATAGTGGTCAAATTGTTGCATATTTCGCCAGTTATCGTACGAAATCTCCAAAAAAGTCGGATTTCTTCATGATATACTCAGACTGAGTGCATTCACCGATTCCAGGGAGTCCGCTATAATATCGGGACCATTTAATCCGGAATTATTCTAAACCAAATAATACATGAAGAACGAAAACGAATTTGGACTCTCACGCAGGAATTTCATTCAAATGCTCGGTGCTGGCGCGGCGGCCTTTGGTGCGGCTTCGTTGACACCTGCTTTCGCTGCGGATGATGCGCCAAGAGATGCTCAGGGAAACATCATTCCAGGCTTTGAAAAAGGTCAGAAACAGACGACTTCAGCGGGTGGTTGGCAGCCTGTTTCGGATCGCAAGGTTAAGGTGGGTATCGCCGGATACGGCCTTTGTAAATTTGGCGCGGCATTCTTTTATCAGAATCATCCCAATGTCGAGGTGGTTGCGGCCACGGATCTTGATCCCGGGCGCTGCGTTGGTTTGGCTAAAGCAGTGGGGGCTTCCAAGACCTATCCGTCCTGCGAGGAGATGATCAAGGACAAGCGCATTGAAGCCATCTACATTGCGACGGATGCGCCGAGTCATGCGCGTCTTGCGATCATGGCGCTCAATCATGGTATCCATGTCTGCTCTGCGGTGCCAGCTGTCTTCGGGTTTGAGGCGGAAGGCGAAGCGGAAGCGCTGTTCAATGCTGTGAAAAGCAGCGGCATGAAATACATGATGAACGAAACGTCGACCTTCCACGCTGATCTGTATGCCAAGCGCATGCAGTATCAGGCGGGCGCTCTGGGCAAGGTCATGTATTCAGAAGGTGAATACTACCATGATTTTGGTCATGGGCTGCCGGGCTATAATCCGAAGAATGGCAAGATTGATAGGATGGGTTGGCGCAGAGGCTTGGTGCCGATGTGGTATCCGACGCATTCAGCGGCCTATTATACATCAATCACCGGTGGTCGCTTTACGGAAGTTTCATGCCTGGGCACTCCGAGTCTGTACGAGGAATTCCAGAAAGAAAATAATGGCTATCAAAACCCATTTGGAACCGAAGTCGCGATGTATCGAACCAGTGAGGGCGGCATTTCACGCATGGCAGTTTCATGGGATATGAAAGATGCGCACGGCGAGCAAGGGCGTGTGTATGGCCAGCAGTCTTATAAGAAATCCGGTATCAGGGGCGAGCGTCCGCCGTTGCCGCCTACTGTCAGTGGGGGCGGGCATGGTGGCTCGCATGGACATCTGACCAATAACTTTATTGAGTCCATCCTGCTGGATAAGGAGCCGATCGTTGGAATCGGTGATGCGTTGAATATGACGCTGTCCGGAGTGATCGCACACAAGTCCGCATTGAAGGGGGGCGAGTGGATGAAGATCCCGCAGTACGAGCTGTAGACGATTGCATCTTCAAGGGGGTAGAGCCGGACCTTCCGGATCTACCGGGATACTTAGATGCCCCAGAGAACATGGTATGGAGTTTTGATGGATAATTTAATGAAAAACCAATTTATAAAAGTAGAGCGTTCGCTGACAGATCTGTTTGGCGAAGAATATATTCGTACCGCCTGTTCCGCTTGTGCGTTTTTGGCGGATAAAGACCCGGAAGCCTTGTTGGCGCTCGCAGCCGAGCAGACGGATTTCTATCCCGAGGCTATGCAGGATCGGCTAACCGGGATGCTGGCGAAGGTCGGCAAACAGGTGATTGATGCACCGGTTAAAAATACTTCGACCGGTGCGGGCACAGCCAAATTTAACGAGGCTCTGAATGTGAATGCGGCTCCGGTCAGTGCCAGCGGATACTATCGAGTGGGTGAAGATGGACGACTCTACCTGACGACCAAGAGTGAGCACTACCATACACCGATGGGGCATAGCTTTCCGGGCTACGGCTTGCTGGACAAAGCCCGTGAGTTGAATATTCCGAACGCGACGCACAACAATACGCGTGGATACATTACCCGTAGACTGGAAGAAGAGTTGATTCGCACCGCCAACGGTTTGGAGCGCGGAGACAAAAAGGGCCTGGAGTCGGTGATGGCGATCACGGACGACCTGAAGGTATTGAACCGGGTGATCAATCTGGAGACCGGAAGTCTCGCGGTCGAAGCAGCGCTGAAAATGATTCTTGCGCGTTTCTATCGGATTCAACCGGAGGTGGATAAGCCGAAGTATCACGGACGTATTCCTGTGATTCTGTGTATGGCCAACGACGAAGGTGGCCCTTCCGCGAATTACCACGGTACCACCACGCTGACGCAAATGCTGCGGGGCATGTGGCCTGAAGTGTGCGCAGGGATGGAGGCAGCCAAACAATGGAAGGTGGTGCATATCCGCCCGAATAATAAGGACGACCTCAATAACGCCTTTGCCGAATATAACAAGGGCGACTACAAGATCGCCGGCTTCTTCCATGAGATCATCATGATGAACTATGGTGGACGCCGTTTGACGACGGAGTTCTTGCGCCATGCGTATGATCTTTGCGAAGCGAATGACGTCGCGACCGTGTGTGACGAAATTCAATCCTGCATGTGGGCATCGGAACTCTATCTCTTCCGTGAGTATGGTCTGACGCCCACTTTTGTTGCGATTGGAAAGGGATTTCCCGGCGGCGAATACCCAGCCTCCCGTATCCTGTTCAGCGCGGCTATGGACAGTATGCCGCAGTTCGGCGCGTTGGTCACTAACGGCCAGGAGGAACTCGCGGCAATGGCCTACCTGGTTACGATGGAATGGGCGCAGGCAAATGCTGCGGTGACGAAGGAACTCGGTGCTTATTTCGAACAGCGGGTGCGGGAATTCGCCGCGGCGTATCCGGAGGTGATTGCCGGCGTCGATGGCTGGAGCCACATGAGTACGATTCAGTTTTCGGATTTGGACACAGCCAAAAGCTTCGTGCGGGAAATCAGCGGGCGCGGGATGGATATCAGTGCTCAGACATACAAGGCGGATTGCCCGCCCGTGGTGCTGACCAAGTTGCCATTGATCGCAGACCGCGCAATGATCGACTTTCTCATGGATCAGATGAACGAAGTCATGAGCGCTTTAACCAGCTAAAACTCAAAAGGAATGTCGGTCATGAAAATTGGAATTCCCAAGGAAATAAAGATCAAGGAAAACCGGGTGTCCTGCACCCCGGGTGGTGCCAGGGAACTGGTGCGCAACGGCCACGAAGTCTGGGTTGAGCAAGGTGCCGGGGTGGGCAGTGGTTATGCGGATGATCTTTATGTGACGGCGGGCGCGCGCATCGTTTCCTCTGCCGAAGAGGCTTGGTCCTGCGAGATGGTGATGAAAGTCAAAGAACCCATTGCCGAAGAATATCAGTATTTCCGCAAAGATCTGGTTCTATTTACCTACCTGCATTTGGCAGCGGCACCGGAGCTCACACAGGCTCTGCTCGATTCCGGTACCACGGCCATCGCCTATGAAACGATTTCAGTGGGTAAACGTCTGCCGTTGCTCGAGCCCATGAGTGAAATCGCCGGGCGCATGAGCACCATCGTTGGAGCTCATTATTTAAACCGTTCCCAGGGGGGGAAGGGCGTATTACTTGGCGGCGTGCCGGGGGTGCTTCCCGGGAATGTTCTGGTGCTGGGCGGTGGCACTGCCGGTGTCAATGCCGGACGAATGGCGACTGGACTGGGTGCGAATGTAACGATCCTTGACGTGGATCTGGAAAAGATGAGGTTTCTGGATATCTCGATGGACCACGCAGCTCGCACACTCTACAGCAATGAGCAAAACCTGATGGAGCTACTGCCGAAAGTGGATCTGCTGATCGGGGCCGTGCTGCTGCCAGGAGCGAAAGCACCTAAGCTGATTCGGGAAGAAATGCTGGACATTATGCCGCCGGGATCGGTCTTTGTTGATATCGCAATCGACCAAGGGGGCTGTGCGGAAACATCGCGGGCCACCACTCACGAGGATCCGGTCTATACCGAGCATGACATTGTCCATTACTGTGTGGCCAACATGCCGGGAGCTTACTCGCGCACTGCGACCCAGGCGTTGACGAATGCCACGCTGCCTTACGCGATCAGAATTGCCAATCTGGGCTGTGCCGATGCATTGAGCCAGATGCCGGATCTACAAGGCGGACTTAACACCTATCAGGGACATGTCACTTACCAGGCAGTTGCGGATGCATTAAACCTTTCGTTCGAAGAAAATCCATTCATCGCGAAAGGGAACCGC
>JBASXE010000432.1:0-4328 GCA_049276875.1 Roseovarius sp.
AAAGCTTGACTCTTGGTGGCGCGCAAAAAACCCAAAAGTGCGATGTTAAGAACCACCTCAATTGCAATAACTGCGAGGTAGACCAATCCAAAAGCACCAATACTTTGAAGCGTTGAAACACTAGACCCTTGGCCGAGGATCACCCAAAAAGAGACCCACGACACAATAGATCCCTGAAACAAAAGCGACAGCTTCACGACATCTTTGTAAGAAAGATCAACATAACGGGATCGCAAGGGGATGAGGCGCTTTGCAATAAAAGCGGTAGCGAATAAAGAAGCCAAGAGAGTCGTCACATTCATACCAAACTGAGGCAAGTCAGACGGTGAAAAAACGAAACTTTGCAGTGCTAGCCCAGCCATCATCCCAATAGCTGTCGGTACCACACCGAGCAACAGCAACATCGATGAACCAAGAATTAGATGGACCTCAGAGACCCCTACCGTAGGGTGAGGGAGCACCTCGAAAGATAAGAACGTTAGCAGCATCGCTACTAACGAGGCCCCAAGCACACGGCCAATTTGACCTTTTAGGACTTCTTTGAAAAGGCTTAAGGTTGTCAAACTGATAACACCAGCGGCTGTGGCGTAGCCAATTACCATTTTAGTTCCATCGACAATACCCGGTTCAACATGCATTATTAATCTCCGTTCTTATGAGTGAATTATTTTTTAGTTAACACCGAGGACAATACGCTCAGCGTCGCTATCAGACAGTTTCTAACGTCTTTAGGTAATCAAGTACATCTGATTTTCCGACCACGTCCCCATATTTAGCGTCAATATCAAATAAGTTTGCATCGTGAACCTGTGCTAACCGGTCTCCCACACAGTCGCGGGGCACAATCACTCGAAACCCGTGCTGCATTCCGTCTACCGCACTGGCTCGAACACAACCACTGGTAGAGCAGCCGATCAGGATCACAGTGTCAATACCGTGAGCCGTCAACATACTGGCTAAGCTTGTGCCAAAAAATACGCTGGCATAATTTTTTACAATGACAATATCACCTGTGACTGGTGTGATTTTTGCGTCAATTTCGGCCAAAGGTTCTCCATCCACAAGCTTGGTCAGCGCAGGAATCTTCTGGACGAACAGGCCGCCGTCAAATCCCCCAGCTTGAAAAAGCACCTTGGTGTAGATAACGGGCACTTGTTTATCTCGCGCGCTGTTGATGAGCTCTACCGACGCATCCACTGCGCTCACAACGTCAGGGGCATAAAGCGCCGAACCAGGCGTGGTGTAGGCATTAATGAAATCTATCACCACCAAAACGGGACGACGTCCAAACCCGAGTCGGGAATCAAAAACGCCGCGATAATTCTCCTGCCTGTTGTCCATGCTTACGACTCCATAAGTTTCGGAACGGCGGTTCCAATCATGGTGTCACGCGTTACAAGCGCCTCTAATTGCGCTTCCGTGAACATGTCTGTGCCCTGCGGTCTAAGAGGCAAAACCAGATACCGCACATCAGCTGTACTGTCAGATACGCGAATTTCAGTTTCGTCAGAAATATGCGCTCCGAACTCTTTCAAGACAGCCCGGGGCTCGATAACAACTCTTGAGCGGTAGTCCGTTGACTTATACCAAGCGGGTGGAATGCCCAGTAGCATTCGCGGATAGCAGGAGCAGAGCGTGCACACCACCATATTGTGCACGTCAGGCGTATTTTCGAGGACCACAAGTTCTAGAGGGGTATTGATCGTGAGGCCAAATGTTTTGTTGATGGTTTCCAAAGGTGCTGCTAGCAAGTCTTGCTTGAACGATGGGTTTACCCATGCCTTAGCAACCACCTTTGCACCGAGAGCAGGTGTTCGACTATCTTGTATGTCAATCTGTTGTGCGATCTGCGCCGCAGTGACAACACCTTTTTCATCGAGGAGTTCTCGCAATGCTTGCTCCAAGAATCGTTCTTCACCCGCTGGTTCTTGCTGGCTTTCGATAGGCTTGTGATCATGGTCATGGTCATGGTCATGGTCATGATGCTTAGGGTGAGACATTTAAGTGCTCCTCATCTGAAGAAAGCCAGTGCTCATATATATCAGCAATGACGGTATCGCGGCTTGATCCATCGTAATCTTCCCAGACACCACTTTGTAGAAAACGAACTCTGTACAGCCAAAGTTTCGGTAATCCAGGTTTATGGAGAGCAAGCAAGGAAGGGTTGTGATAACGCCCAACAACCTGGACGATGGTTCCCCTCTTTCCGCGAAGATACATAGGCGTTCGGCAATGCGACTCAGGATGGCCAGATTTGACGGTCACACAATCGCCAACATTAAAGGATGGCGATGCGATAAATTCTTGGTGCTCAAGCATGATTAATGTCCTTTCCTTTGCTTGATCTCCTCGATGCGACGATCAATCTCATCGTTTGAGAGGATTTGCTGCTCTACGAGCAGCTGTCGGATCGCAAGAAGCCATTTTTCGTAGTAGCCCCGTTTTGAATAGTCCTCTGGGGTATTTTGTTCTATCGCTCGCCTAAGAGAATCTACTGTAAAGGCCTGAACCTTCGGTCCGGTTAAAAGCATAAGTAACGCATCAATCCGCTTTTCATAAAATGTTGGATCATGCTCCGCTTGGTCTATTTGAGACCCAGTTAGCCCCCCAACATCGTTCACTTTGCGTTGCATTTTTAATTCCCCAGGATCATTCCTTAAAAATACGTAAGTAGTCCTTCTCTAGGACTAGGCTTATTTCTTCCCCCCTACTGACCCTTAGCTTATCCAATGATCTCGGACTAATTGATGCTCGAAAAATTTCACCATCTGCGGTCTTAATCAACACCTCCATCAGAGTCCCTTTATATACGGTTTCATGAACAATGCCCCGAATTGCAGACTCAGCGCTCATGTCGCCCGAGGTTTCAATAGACAGATGCTCCGGTCGAATACCAACAAGGACTTTGTCACCGACTTTGTGATTATTGTTTTCGATAAGCACTTCAAATCCACCAGGGCCCGTTAACGTTACGCCATTACTCTGAACCGATTTAACGTTACAGCGCAAAAGATTTGATCCCCCTAAGAAGTCCATGACATCACGGTGCTGGGGATAATCGTAAAGGTCTTGGGGCATTCCGATTTCCCTAATACCACCACCAAACATGACGGCAACACGGTCTGCCAATGAGAGTGCTTCCTCTTGATCGTGCGTAACAATAATCGTCGTTACACCAAGTTGTTTTTGGAGTTGCTTTAACTCAACTTGCATTTGATCACGCAGTTTCCTATCAAGAGCGCCTAGTGGCTCATCTAGCAACAAAATGTCAGGCTTAATCACGAGTGCTCTCGCTAAAGCAACACGTTGCCGCTGCCCACCAGACAAGCTTTGCGGTAAGCGATCCATCACATGATCCAGCTGAACCATTTCAAGAAATTCTTTCACCAGTAGCAGTGATTCCTTTCTATCGTGTTTGCGCATTCGCAGTCCGTAGTCAACGTTCTGTGCAACTGTCATATGCGGAAATAACGCATAGTCTTGGAACACTAACCCTACGTTTCGTTTGTTAGGTGGTAATCCAATGCAAGAATGCCCAGAGACACGAACATCACCGGACTGTGGATGGATAAAGCCAGCAATCGTTCGCAGCGTTGTCGTCTTGCCGCAACCAGAGGGCCCAAGCAGAGCAACGCACTCACCTTTCTTTATCGAAAGATTGACGTCATGTAGGATCTGTTGTCCGTTGAGCCAAACGCAAATATTCTCTAGTTCAAGTCCAGTCATAACCACCTACTATTGAATTGAGTATGAAACGATTCGGTAGCGCCGTTCCGCAAGCGAAATAATGATGGTGACAACAATAACGTAGAGCGTTGAGAAGGCCGCTGGTGTCGGATCGAAGTTCTGCGAGATGTAGTTAAATATCTCGATCGGCATGGTTGTTAAGCCGCCGCGAACCAAAAATACACTGATCGGATAGTTGTCAAAGCTAATTAGGAACGCAAAGAGAAACCCGCTGATTAGTCCGGGCTTCAACTGAGGTAGTGTCACCGTCCAGAAGCTGTTGAACTTGGTGGCACCAAGTGATAAGGCTGCCTCTTCTAGAGACGGATTCATGAGCGTCAGTGAAGCCAGTAAGGTTCGAATTGGGTAGGCCACCACAAGCACCATGTGACCGATCAGCAAGCTGTACCAAGTGAAAGCGGCCCCGATCATGATAAAAAACTGGATAAGTGCAATGCCAACCGCCACCATGGGCATGGTAATTGGCGAAAGTAGAAATGCAGTTAAAAAAGCTTTGCCAGGGAACTGGTAACGAGTGATAGCCAAGCTTGCCCCGATTGCAAGTGCCGTGCAGAGCACTGCTGCCGCAAGGGCTATCGACA
>JBASXE010000433.1:0-8483 GCA_049276875.1 Roseovarius sp.
ACTTCGCAAAGATTAAAGAGTTCAGAGGGATAGCCACAAGATACGACAAAACCGATTGCAGTTATGCAGCGTGTTGGAACCTCGTAGCAGCACTCATAGCCTCAAGATGATTGTCCACAGGCCCTAGCTGGCGCTGCTCAATCCCAAACTGCGAGCGAGAAAACGGATGAGTTTCCTGAATACAATGCGGAGATAGTTCGCATTATTGATGGAGATACCGTAGAGGCCGCGGTGGATCTTTGGCCCGGCCTTGTGGGGCACTACTCAGTTCGAATTCGGGGCCTACAGGCGCCGGAGTTGAGGGGGGCAGGCTGTGAAGCGGAAAAGGAATGGGCGCTGGAGGCAAAGGCAGAGCGGTTGTATGACGTTGGAAAAGTCGTTCTGTTAAAGAATGTTCAATATGATGCGTTCTCAGGGCGGGTTCTTGCTGATGTAGAAAGATGGCGCTCAGATCGTTGGTTGTCCTTCAAGGATGAGATGATTGCTGCTGAGATGGGTGTGGAGTGGACTCCGGATATGGAAGACGTGCCTTGGTGCCTTCTGGCTGAAACTCGGGCGAACTGACCTGAGACGCGAATTCCGCGTGGTTTAGGCGCAATTGTCATCTTGAATCTCCTACGAAGGTGTTGTAGCCCGCACCTCCAGTAGGGGTATAGCTCAGTTGGTAGAGCGACGGTCTCCAAAACCGTAGGTCGCGGGTTCGAACCCTGCTGCCCCTGCCATTTCCTTTCGGTAAAACCGCATCAAGACCGCATCCACAGGACCGTGCCGCCAACGGTGTTGCACCAGAATTAATCATGTCGCCATGCCCTGGTCATATTTTGCTGAATTTGCCTCACAATTTCCGCGTTTGCCACAATTTTGCCCGAATCGTGCCCTAGCTTGGCTTTATTCGGAAATGGCGTTCTGCTGCGCCTGACCAGGATATGCGTGGGGGCGCGACGAATAAATGGTGCTGCTGTGTCAATGTCTGATGAAATTACCGGTCTTTACGTGGACCCACGCAATGTGCGGCCCGGCCTGCGTCTAAAACCTCTGCAAACGCGACCCGAGCAGGTCTCTGAAGCCGAAGTTGACGATATCATCTCCCAAACCCGTGCCAGAAGCCGTCAGGAAGATGCCCGTGCGGCGCTTCCCGAAGTGGCGGATCAGGAAGAGCTTCTGGGTCTGGCGGGGCGCAACGCACGGCGCGAAGCCGCGGCTCGTGAGGCCGCAGAACTGCGTCGCGTCGAAAGCGCCGCCCGCGTGGCACCCAAGGTCGAGGATCTGACAGGGCGCCGCATGACAAGCGTTTGGCGCAAACGCCTGTTGATCGCAGCACCGATCGTTCTCGTTATCTTATGGAAGCCTTGGTTGATCCCTGGCCTCGTCATCTTGGGGTTTTGGCTTGTGATCGCTGCCTTTGCCGTCTTGGGCAGTGAGCGTTTGGCCGAGGGGTTCATCCGGTTCTACGTCTGGCTCGATGCACGCAACCCGGCGCGGGCCGAGCGTATTCGCAGCCGGACAGATAGGCTTGCCATGCGTCTTGATGCGCTGTTCGACCGGCTGCCTGAGCGCTGGACGGAAGGGCTCTATATGCCCGATTTCAGCCGCGCGAGCTTGTTGGGTGATGGCTTTGACGACCGGCCCGACCCTTTCGACCGGATTGCGGCCGAATCGCGCCATAATTGAACGCACCGTTCAGCGGGCGTGATCGAGGGGTCGCAGAGGCTCCGCACGCCGCCGATACGCCCTTGAAATCACGCGCGCTGCGGCGTATGTGGCTTCAAACAGGCGAAAAGAGACGAGCACATGGCACGCACGAACCCCGTTCAGTTTATCCAGCAGGTCCGCTCGGAGGTCAGCAAGGTTGTATGGCCTCAGCGCCGCGAGGTGCTTTTGACCACGATCATGGTGTTGATCATGGCCACTCTGACGGCGATTTTCTTTGCAATCGTGGATCTGAGCATCCGTACGGGCCTTCAGGCTATTCTGGGCAACTTCTGATCTGCGCGCGGTTTTCGGACCTCAGGCCTTGAACCGCTCAGCAATCAAAGGTATTGCCCGCCTCACCTCCGGGACATGGCGCGCTTCGATTCGGTGAGCGCGCCGATTTTGTGTTTCGGGGCCTCCGCGCGGCAAGCGCGCGGGACAGCAGAATTTTCGGCCAAAGCGCCGAACGGAATGAGGATGTGATCAGGCATGGCGAAGCGGTGGTATTCGGTCAGCGTGCTCTCGAATTTCGAGAAGAAGATCGCAGAGCAAATCCGGCAATCCGTGATCGAGAGCGGTCTTGAGGACGACATCGAAGAGGTGATGGTCCCGACCGAAGAAGTGATCGAGATTCGGCGCGGCAAGAAAGTGACAGCCGAGCGGCGATTCATGCCGGGCTATGTTCTGGTGCGGATGGAAATGTCCGATCAGGGCTATCACCTGATCAACTCCATCAACCGGGTCACCGGCTTTTTGGGTCCGCACGGTCGCCCGATGCCGATGCGTGACGCCGAGGTGCAGACCATCCTTGGCCGTGTGGCGGAAGGCGAAGAAGCACCCCGCACACTTATCCACTTTGAAGTGGGCGAGAAGGTCAAGGTCAACGACGGCCCGTTCGAGGATTTCGACGGGATGGTCGAGGAAGTCGATGACGACAACCAGCGCCTCAAGGTGGCGGTGTCGATCTTTGGCCGGGAGACCCCGGTCGAGCTGGAATTCACGCAGGTCACCAAGCAGAGCTGACGTGTAGCGCTTGTCGCGCCCGCAAGGGCCGAGGAGCACCCCGATGTGGGAGGCGAGGGTGCCGCGGCGCCCGGACCGGACCACGGCAACGAATATCCCGAGGGGCGCGCCCCGAGGGTGTTGAAAAAGGAGAAGGCCAATGGCCAAGAAACTCGTCGGCAGCATGAAATTGCAAGTGCCCGCCGGTCAAGCAAACCCCTCGCCGCCCGTAGGCCCGGCGCTGGGTCAGCGCGGCATCAATATCATGGAGTTCTGCAAGGCGTTCAACGCCAAGACGCAGGACATGGAGCAAGGGGCCCCTTGCCCGACCGTGATCACGTATTACCAAGACAAATCCTTCGAGATGGAAATCAAGACGCCTCCTGCGTCCTATTACATCAAGAAGGCCGCCAAGCTGAAATCCGGCTCCAAGACGCCGGGCCGCGATGTGGCAGGCACGGTCACCGTCAAGCAGGTGCGTGAAATCGCCGAAGCGAAATGGAAAGACCTGAACGCAAACGACGTCGAAGCCGCGATGAAGATCATCGTTGGCAGCGCGCGCTCCATGGGCATCGAGGTGAAGTAAGATGGCAAAACTTGGAAAACGGGCGCGTTCGGCGCGTGAAGCATTCGATGGCAAGAGCAATCTGTCGGTTGAAGAGGCTGTTGCTCTGGTCAAGGGTAATGCCAACGCAAAGTTCGATGAAACCATCGAAGTGGCTGTGAACCTTGGTGTTGACCCACGCCACGCAGACCAGATGGTCCGCGGTGTGATCGGTCTGCCCCACGGCACTGGCAAAACCATGCGCGTCGCCGTGTTTGCGCGCGGCGCGAAGGCTGAAGAAGCCGAAGCTGCTGGTGCGGATATTGTTGGCGCGGAGGATCTCATGGAGATTGTCCAGGGCGGCAAGATCGATTTTGATCGCTGCATCGCGACACCGGACATGATGCCCGTCGTGGGCCGTCTGGGCAAAGTGCTCGGCCCTCGCAACCTGATGCCGAACCCCAAAGTGGGCACGGTGACCATGGATGTGGCCGATGCCGTCAAGGCCGCCAAGGGCGGCGAAGTGCAGTTCAAAGCCGAGAAGGCCGGTGTGGTGCATGCAGGCGTTGGCAAGGCGTCCTTCGGTGAGGCGCAGCTCGTCGAGAACGTCCGCGCGTTCATCGGTGCTGTGGCCAAGGCCAAGCCCGCTGGGGCCAAGGGGGCCTATATGAAGCGCATCTCGCTGACCTCCACCATGGGTCCGGGTGTGACGATCAACGTGGGCGAGGCTGTCAGCGAGTAAGCTGCGCTTTGTCGCAAAGTTCAGGGCAGGCCTCCTTCGGGGGGCCTGTTTTGCGTTATGGTGACGTTTGCGACGCCATCATAGGATAACGAGGGGTTGGCATTGCTCCCAGAACCCTCTAGAGGCTACGCAGCGCAGGTGGCGTGAGATTCGTCTCATGCCTCTTTCGCGTTTCGTCCAAGACGGTGGGTGGGTGCAAACCCTTAATTCCCTGCCCGAGGCGGGAGTTGACGAGATCAGCCGGAGCGCATGCTTTGGATGCTTTGATATAGCCCCGTTTACAGGACTAAAAGCCGGGCATCCTTGCCTGGTGTCATCGAGCCGGGGGAAGTCTCCCCCGAAATTTGGAGTGAAACTGTGGATAGAGCCCAGAAAGAGAAATTGGTCGAGGAACTCGGCCAGATCTTCGAAAGCTCTGGCGTCGTAGTGGTTGCCCACTATGCCGGAATTACAGTTGCGGAAATGCAGGATCTTCGGGCGCGCGCACGTGCGGCCGATGCCTCGGTTCGTGTTGCCAAAAACAGGCTCGCTAAGATTGCTCTTGAGGGCAAGCCTTGCGAAAGCATCGCCACATACCTCACGGGCATGACCGTTCTGACCTATTCCGAAGACCCTGTGGCAGCCGCCAAAGTGTCTGAGGATTTCGCCAAGGTTAACAAAAAGTATGAGATCCTTGGCGGGGCAATGGGTGAGAACGCTCTGGACCGGGCTGGTGTCGAAGCTGTGTCGAAAATGCCTTCGCGCGAGAAGCTTATTGCTTCCATCGTGGGTTGTCTCGGCGCGCCTGCTTCGAACATTGCCGGTGCAATTGGCGCACCTGCTTCGAACATCGCGAGCATCCTTTCGACCATCGAAGAGAAGGCCGAAGCGGCATAACGCATCTGACATTCCGGCGGGGGCGTAAGCCTTCGTCGTTGGAACCCATCTTAAAACGGAAAGCATGATAAAATGGCTGATCTGAAAAAACTGGCAGAAGAGATCGTCGGTCTGACGCTTCTCGAAGCACAAGAACTTAAAACCATCCTCAAAGATGAGTATGGCATCGAGCCCGCCGCTGGCGGTGCTGTGATGATGGCCGGCCCTGCGGGCGACGGCGGCGGTGACGCTGGCGAAGAGCAGACCGAATTCGACGTCATCCTGAAATCGGCAGGCGCTTCCAAGATCAACGTGATCAAGGAAGTCCGCGGAATCACCGGTCTGGGCCTCAAAGAAGCCAAGGACCTGGTCGAAGCCGGCGGCAAAGCCGTGAAGGAGCAAGTCTCCAAGGAAGAAGCCGAAGACCTGAAGAGCAAGCTGGAAGCAGCTGGCGCGGAAGTCGAAATCAAGTAAGACAGTGCGATCTGCACGTTTTCCATCCTATGGAAAACAGCCCGGAGTTTGTAAAAACGCCGGACGCACTATGTAAACGCAGGCTGGGGACGGTTCATCCGCCCCCGGCCGAACCTGTCTCAGAGAGGCCCTGCACGCAATGTGGGCCGGGTTTCTCTCAGGCGAGGTTCCGGATCGGGAGGCTTCTGGTGGGACAGAGGCCATGAATAGACCCGGAAACCCGCTGTCTCAAATGGTCGTGCGGCTGGTGCCCAACAGCGCGTGCGACCGGTGAGAAATTGAAAGGTGTTTAGACACATGGCTCAGACCTACCTTGGCCAAAAGCGTTTGCGTAAGTACTTCGGAAAAATCCGCGAAGTTCTCGAAATGCCGAACCTTATCGAGGTTCAAAAATCCTCCTATGACCTCTTTCTGAACTCGGGCGACAGCCCTGTTCCGCTGGATGGTGAAGGCATCAAAGGTGTCTTCCAGTCGGTCTTCCCGATCTCGGATTTCAACGAGACGAGCGTGATCGAATTTGTCAGCTATAATCTGGAGAAGCCGAAATACGACGTTGAAGAGTGCATGCAGCGCGACATGACCTATGCCGCGCCGCTGAAGGTCACCTTGCGTCTGATCGTGTTCGATATCGACGAGGATACCGGCGCGAAGTCGGTGAAGGATATCAAGGAGCAGGACGTCTTCATGGGCGACATGCCCCTCATGACGCCCAATGGCACCTTTGTCGTAAACGGCACCGAGCGGGTGATCGTGAGCCAGATGCACCGCTCTCCCGGCGTGTTCTTCGATCATGACAAGGGCAAGACTCACAGCTCGGGCAAACTCCTCTTTGCCTGCCGCATCATCCCCTATCGTGGCAGCTGGCTGGACTTTGAGTTCGATGCCAAGGACGTGGTGTTCGCGCGGATCGACCGCCGGCGCAAACTGCCTGTGACGACGCTGCTGTATTCGCTTGGTCTCGACCAAGAGGATATCATGAATGCTTATTATGACACCGTTGAGTTCAAACTGAAGAAGAACAAGGGCTGGGTAACCAAGTTCTTCCCTGAGCGTGCCCGCGGCACGCGCCCCACCTATGATCTGGTGGATGCAAAAACCGGCGAAGTGATCGCCGAGGCAGGCAAGAAAGTCACGCCTCGCGCGGTCAAGAAGCTGATTGACGAAGGCAACGTGACCGAGCTGCTCGTGCCTTACGAGCACATCTTGGGCAAGTTCGTCGCACGCGATATCATCAACGAAGAAACCGGCGCGATCTATGTCGAGGCCGGTGATGAGCTGACGCTGGAGCATGACAAGGCCGGCGAAGTGACCGGTGGCTCCCTGAAGGAGCTTCTGGACGCAGGGATCACCACGATCCCGGTGCTCGACATCGACAACATCAATGTCGGCCCCTACATGCGCAACACCATGGCGGTGGACAAGAACATGAACCGCTCCACGGCGCTCATGGATATCTACCGCGTCATGCGCCCCGGCGAGCCGCCCACGGAAGAGGCGGCGTCGAACCTCTTTGACACGCTTTTCTTCGACAGCGAACGCTATGATCTCAGCGCCGTTGGCCGGGTGAAGATGAACATGCGTTTGGCGCTTGATAAGCCTGATACACAGCGCACGCTGGACCGAGATGACATCGTGGCCTGCATCAAGGCGCTGGTTGAGTTGCGCGACGGCAAGGGCGATATCGACGATATCGACCACCTTGGTAACCGCCGTGTCCGCTCGGTTGGCGAGCTGATGGAAAACCAGTATCGCGTGGGCCTTCTGCGGATGGAGCGCGCGATCAAGGAGCGTATGTCCTCTGTCGAGATCGACACGGTCATGCCGCAGGATCTGATCAACGCCAAACCGGCCGCTGCCGCTGTGCGTGAATTCTTCGGCTCAAGCCAGCTGTCGCAGTTCATGGACCAAACCAACCCGCTCTCGGAAGTGACGCACAAGCGCCGCCTCTCGGCGCTTGGGCCAGGGGGTCTGACACGCGAGCGTGCGGGCTTCGAGGTGCGCGACGTGCACCCGACGCACTATGGTCGCATGTGCCCCATCGAGACGCCCGAGGGGCCGAATATTGGCCTGATCAACAGCCTCGCGACCTTCGCGCGGGTCAACAAGTATGGGTTCATCGAGACGCCTTACCGCAAGGTTGTTGACCGGAAGGTCACGGACGAAGTGCAATACATGTCCGCCACCGAAGAAATGCGCCACACGGTCGCGCAAGCCAACGCCAAGCTGGACGCCGATGGCCGTTTCGAGAACGATCTCGTGAGCACGCGCCAGTCAGGCGACTATATGCTGGCCTCCAGCGATAGCGTTGACCTCATTGACGTAAGCCCCAAGCAGCTGGTCTCCGTCGCGGCCTCGCTTATCCCGTTCCTTGAGAATGACGATGCGAACCGCGCTCTCATGGGGTCCAACATGATGCGTCAGGCTTTGCCGCTTTTGCAGGCCGAAGCGCCTCTGGTCGGCACAGGTATCGAGGGCGTCGTGGCCCGCGATTCCGGTGCGGCGATCATGGCGAAACGTGCAGGCATCATCGATCAGGTCGATGCCCAGCGGATCGTTGTGCGCGCCACGGAAGACATGGAGCCGGGCGATCCCGGCGTCGATATCTACCGTCTGCGCAAGTTTCAACGCTCGAACCAGAACAGCTGTATCAACCAGCGTCCCTTGGTGAAGGTGGGTGATACCGTGGGCAAAGGCGAAGTGATCGCCGATGGCCCCGCGACCGACATGGGCGAGCTGGCCGTTGGCCGCAACGTGGTCGTCGCCTTCATGCCGTGGAATGGTTATAACTTCGAGGATAGTATCCTGATCTCCGAGCGTATGGCGCGAGATGACGTGTTCACCTCCGTCCATATCGAGGAATTCGAGGTGGCCGCCCGCGACACCAAGCTTGGGCCAGAAGAGATCACCCGCGATATCCCCAATGTCGGCGAGGAGGCCCTGCGCAACCTCGACGAGGCGGGCATCGTCTATATCGGCGCCGATGTGGAGCCGGGCGATATCCTCGTGGGTAAGATCACACCGAAAGGCGAAAGCCCGATGACGCCGGAAGAAAAACTCCTCCGCGCCATCTTCGGCGAGAAAGCGTCTGACGTGCGCGACACATCCCTGCGCGTGAAGCCCGGCGATTTCGGCACCGTGGTCGAAGTGCGTGTCTTCAATCGCCACGGCGTAGAG
>JBASXE010000434.1:0-2203 GCA_049276875.1 Roseovarius sp.
TTCCTGAGCCTCATCACGCAGGTTGAGTGTCGAGAACTTCACGTCTGGAATGAGGAGCTTCGGGACCTTCCGGATGTACTCCTCGCCGGTCTCCGGGTCGGTCTCGACGATCTCCCGGTAGATCGGGACCCGGACCCCACCCTTGAGGTCGTAGTCATAGTGTCCCTGGGCCTCAGCGATTACCTCAGCCCGTTTGATCATGTGGCGCTTGAGGGAGTTCTGGAACCCGGTCATGATCTGGGTGACGAACTCCCGGTTCAGGGCACTGGAAGCGTAGGCCCCGCCGGTCCCGCCGGAGATCAGCGCTTCGCCGATCCCCCAGGCCTGCAGCAGCTTGGTCTGCACCCGCTCAAAGTCGGCGTCCAGGTTCGGGACCGACTCCCGACCGAAGACGTTCTCGACCTTCAGGCCGAAGTTGTGAACCATCAGCCGGAAGTCGGCGGCCAGGGCGGCCTGCAGGTCGTCGCGGGCATCGTCCAGCTCCGACTGATCCGGAATCCACGGCTCGCCGTCACCCATGTCCTCGATGCCCAGGGTGGCCAAAACCAGCGGGGCATACAGCCGGTCGGCGACCGCGTCCTGGGCGGCGTTGAGGGACTCCTCGGTCATCAGCGTCCGGAAGGACCGCAGCTGGTGCGGGGTGCCCCGCTTGGCCCACGGGGTGGACCGGTTGACGATCCGGGAGATCAGGGCGTCGGAGATGTCCAAGCCGTCGTTCTGGGCGGCAGCCTGGATGATTTCCGGGTAATGCCGAACCAGGTCCTGATATTCCTTGTTCCGCTGAAGCCGCTCGGATGGGGTCTCGTCGGTGTTGCCCATCCCGCCAGTGCCCTCAGGACCCTGGCGGAGATTGTCCACCAGGTCCTTGACCAGCAACTGAACCCGGTCCTGCTGGACGAACAGCGACCGGGACACCTTGAGCATGTCCGGGTTGAGGATTTCCTCGCTTGACCAGACGCCGAGGGACTCATTGAAGTGGGCCAGGCTGGTGACCTCACCGACGGTGAAGTACTCCCGGGCCAGTTGGTCGGGCAGGAACTCCAGATAGTTCAGCTCACCGAGGAACATGTCCTCGTAGAACTTCTTGATCAACGGGTCTTTGGAATCCAGCTCAAGGCCAACGATGGGGAACTTCGAGTAGATGTCGATCAGCAGCGGAACCAGGTCGTGGGTGGCGTAGAAGAGCCGTGACCAGCGCCGGATGTCGCGCAGCTCGTTCTCGTCATCGACGTTGAACGGGATGCCTTTGTCGGCGAGGGTGCCCAGCGGCTGGCGGACCTTCGGCAAGGCGATCTGCATATTGCTGCCCTGGAAGGCGGTGAATTGCCGCCCCCGGTAGTTGGCCATCCGGGACCGGTTCATGCTGGCGGTCAGGCTGCGGTTGTTGACCGCCGCCTGCATGTTCATCGCCTCGGCCCGGGCCTGGGTCGGGCTGTTAGGCATTGACGCGCCCATCTTGCGGAGCTTGGAGACCTCGTTCTGCCAGTTGGCCCCGCCGGTGTGCAGGAAGCTCGTCATGAGTTGACCGCCTCCCTCTTTGTCAGACTGACCTCGGCGTACCAGGCCTCGTCGGGTACCTCGTCATTGTCCTTCTCGGTCAGCTCCACCCGGAACATCGGGTAGAGCGGGGTTCCGCCGTGCTCCAGGTCCATCGACATCTCCCGGACCACCCCGACGCCCTCGTAGAACTGGGCGGCCCGGCGGCACTCCACCACATCGCCGGGGGCGAACGGTGGACCGACCACGCTGCCGGGCTGGGTGAGCAGCAGCAGCGCCCACTCGGTCGGGTTGATCGGCATCCCCCGGGCGCAGGAGAGGCAGAACCCCTGTCCGGTATCCGGGTGGACGTAGGCGATCGGGCGGGGGATTTTGCACCCGTAACACAATTCGGCTGTCATCGTGCTACAGCCTACTTCTTCTTGCGGGTTTTGCGGGGAAGCTCGGTCGGGTCAGGTTCGCGCCACTGGCCCTTGGTCGGGCCGATGAAGTCCCGGTTAGTCCAGTCGCCCGGCTGGGACTTGATCTTGGTTGACGGCGGCTTGACCTTCGGGTCGCGGGTCGGGTCCGGGCTGTCGTACTTGGTCCAGTCAGCCAGCTTGTCAATCATCGCCACCAGTTCGGCGTGGGAGTTCTGGGCACGACGAACGGAGGTGCGGTGAGAGTCGATGGGCCAAGACTCGATGCCGCCCCGGCCCCCCAATTC
>JBASXE010000435.1:0-6572 GCA_049276875.1 Roseovarius sp.
GGCCCGCGGCGCCCTCGATGAAGTCAAAGATCATGCGCGGCAAACGCTGCTTGGCCAGCCGCCGGGCATCATCGGTCGAGAATATTTTGGGCGCTTTTGCCATTTCGATCGGAACCGTCGCAATAAGTGGTTAGCAGTAACCTACGGGCAGTCTTCTGACGCGAACCAATCGAAAAACCTGCGGTACCCATACACTCTCGCTATGTCAGGGCATGGTTCTTCCAAATACATAGCGGCGGCGTATGAATGCTGCTCTGAATTCTATTAGTAGCTTTGCGCCACCGCGGGATAGCCTAGGCATATTTCGCTCGGGGCGTTCGCCTTGGCCGCCAGACAACGACATACGTTGCGGAACCAAAAAACCAAGATGGGAGGAATTCATGAGACTACTACAACTGATTGCCGCAGGTGGGATCGCTGTCTCGGCGGTTCTGGCGGGTGGCGCTGCGCAGGCACAGGAACATGTCGCCCGGCTTTCGGTTCACTGGGGGCCGACGCACCACAGCGCGATTCACTCTGAAATGTTCGCCAATGAAGTCAATAAGCGCGCCGAAGGCCGGCTCCGTATCGACTATTTTCCCTCGGGGCAGTTGTTCGGCGTTCGCGAACAGCTTGGTGCCGTGACCTCGGGTGCTGTCGAGATGGGAGGCATCGTCGCGGTTGTGGCTTTCCCTCCTATCAACCAGAATTTTAACGTCGTTTCCATCACCGGCATGTTCGAGAGCTATGACGAGCAGCGCGCCTTCTTTCAGGAGGATGAGGTAGGCAAGGAAGTGTGGAACGACATCACCACAAAATCCGACACCGTACTTTTGATGTACAATCCGGTTGGCCCGGTGATGACCTTTTCGACGCAAGAGCTGAACGGCGTTGAATCCATGTCCGGTCTGAAAGCGCGCGCTTTGATTGGTGCCGAACGCCCGATGTGGGAAGCGCTTGGCGCAAACACGGTGTCCATGCCCACTGGCGAAGTCTATTCAGGGCTTCAGACCGGCATGATCGACACGATCAACAGCCCTCCAGGTTCGATCCGGGCGTTCAGCTGGTGGGAGTTTTTGACTCATGGCCAGAAGCCGTATCAGTACTACGCCGACGCGTACATCATGGTGAACAGAACCTGGTTTGAAGGCCTGCCTGAAGATCTGCAACAACTGTTGATCGAAGTTGGCCAGGAGGTCGGGCAGATCTCTACCGACAAGATCCTTGAAACCGGTGAAGAAACCCTAGCCGAGTTCCAAGAAAGAGGCGGAGTCGTTAATACGCTTGAAGGCGAGGCGCTGTCAGAATTCGAAACACTGATGAGCAGTGAAGTCATACCGGTGATCGCCGAATCTGTCGACACCGAGGTCATCGAAGCCGCCCGAGCGTTTTCGATCAAGTGATAAGCTGAGTGCCTGCGCTCAGGCGCGGGCACTCCATCCAACAACTTCAGGATTTTCAGTCATGTCACCCATCCTGCGGCTCTTTCGGAGCGTCAACGGAGCTTTGGAGCATCTCACCGCAGTGACATCGGCGTGCCTTGCCGCGCTGATGGTTTTGGCACTGACCGGAAGCGCAGTCACGCGCTATATCAGCGGCACGGGCTACGATTGGTTTATCGAGCTTCCTCCTGCGCTTGTCCCCTGGATGGTCTTCCCGCTTCTTGGGCCGCTTCTGCGCTCCGGCTCTCATATCCAGGTCGATCTATTGCCCACGTTTCTAAAAGGCGCAACCGCGCTTTGGCTCAAGCTCTTCGTCTACACACTCATGGTGATAGGTGCTTTGATTTTTGTACAGGCCGGGAACGAGGCTGTCGCCCTTTTCCGACGGTTGGGTCAGTTGATGGAGCTTGAGATCGAGATACCGATCTGGTGGATGTATCTGGCTTTCCCAACCGGGTTTGTAATTCTGGCGCTCTTTTCGATCGAATTGTGGCTGGAGACTGCGCGCGAATTACTCGCGCTAAGAGGGATTTCGTCATGAATGCCGCTGCCACCCTGTTTTCAATGCTTTTGCTTCTTTTGTCGGTGCCGATTTTCATGGTGTTCGGCCTGGGCAGCGCTTCTGTTGCAATCTGGGGCATGAACCTCCCCTGGTCTACGCTGATCCAGGTTTCCTTTGGCTCGATGACCAAACACGTGCTGATTGCGGTTCCGTTGTTCATCTTTACCGGCATGGTCATGCTGCGCGGAGGCGCAGCGGCACGGCTGGTGCATTTCGCCACCACGCTTGTCGGTCATTGGCCCGGCGGCCTTGGGTTGGCGATGATACTTGCGATGGGCTTCTTTGCAGCTTTCTGCGGATCGATTCTGGCTGCAATCACCGCGGTAGGTACGATCATGATCCCCAAGATGGTTGAACAGGGGTATCCCAAACCTTTTGTCATTGTACTTGCCGCATCCGCCGCATTTCTCGAGTCTCTAATCCCGCCATCCAATGCCGCAATCTTGTTTAGCGCGCTAACCGATGTGCCGGTGTCACGCACCTTCGCGGCCGGGTTCGTGCCTGGGCTGGTTCTGCTCGTTCTGCTATCGATTGTTGTGACCTGGCGCTGCCGCAACATACGCAATCCCGAAAAGGCGTCGGGCACCGAGCGACTGGCTGCCTTTCGTTCGGCTCTGCCTGGTCTATTTACGCCAGTGATTATTCTGGGCGGTATCTATGCGGGCCTTCTGACACCGTCGGAATCCGCCGCCGTGGCTGGTGTCTGGGCCATTCTGATCGGGGTGCTGGTCTACCGTGAGCTGACGCTGCGCGGTCTGATTGAGGCACTGCTTCAGACAGCGCGTATCACCGCCGTGATATTTGCCATCATCGCCATGGCGACCTTTCTGAGCGTCGTGCTCACCTACAGTCAGGCACCGCAGAAGCTCATCTCCTACTTCACCGAGATGGGAGGGACGCCAATGATGTTCTGGCTCTCCGTTGCAGTGATTTGCCTGATCCTTGGTACATTTATCGAGATCGTGCCGGTGTTCTATCTGACGGTGCCGATCTTTGCTGCCCTGGCGCTGGCGCTAAAACAGGATATCCTTCACCTCTATATAGTTTTCGTGGCCTTCGCCGGGATTGGAATGATCACACCGCCGGTTTGTGTCGGTATCTACACGGCTGCGGGTGTGGCGAAGGAAAGTCCGGAAAAGGCGTTTCGGGAAGTGCCGCTTTTCGTAGTCGTCGGGATCATATTCGGCGTGCTGATGATCTTTTTCCCCGCCACCGCGACCTGGCTGCCCAATGTACTGAACTGATCAACTGCCAAATTTGACCGCAAGGCTTTTGACATACTTGACCCTGGCGGTCAGTTGGGCCGCGAATAGGTCGACAAATGAAAGAGCCTGACGTGAGAGTTGTTCGCGTCCCGCCGCGACGATCGTAACGTAGTAGGTCAGGCTTTGTAGGATGGGACGAAAGACGACTCCTCCCATTCTCACGGCTTGTTCGGCCGAGAAAGGGTCGGTTACTGCAAGTGCCCCTGTATCTCGGACCAGGGCTCCGGTCAAAGGCATGTTGGCCGCCGACAAACGCGATTAGCTTTGAAGTTTGCGGGACAAATCGGGGTCAATCGACATCATGGCATCAGGGTAGGTGCCGCCGAAAGTCACGAAGGTTTCGGCCGACGCTACCTGTTCAAGATCAATGGCCCCCATCGTGTCGGCCAGCGGATGGTCTTCGGGAAGCAGGCAGACGTAAGCGCAGAAGTCTGAAACAGCGTTTCGACACCTTCGTGATTTGCATCACGCCCGACTATTCCAAGATCGACCTGATGCATCTGAACCGCATCCAGAATCGCAGGTGTGTTCCGTGAACTGGCGTTAAACCGGACCTGCGGCTTGTCGCGGTACATTTGACCCACGGCAATGGGAATCTCAATCAGAGCCATCGACTGGATAGTCGAGGTCGAAATCGTACCGCCTTGCGACGTGCGGATCGACCTTGCCAGATCTTCCAGGCGGTCGATGCCGACAAACATGCCCTCAACACCTTTGAAGAATTTCTTTCCGTCGACCGTGGGGGTAAGCCCCCGTCCGACCCGAGCTAACAACGGAAAACCAGCGGAACGCTCAAAAGATCTGCAAGCAATCTGCTGACGCTCGGTTGCGAGATGTGCACCATCTACGCCGCCTCGGTGACCGGGCCGCAGCGCATCGTCGCCCGAAATGCTTCTAGCTGTCGCATATTCATGAGTCAATTCTAACAAAAAACCTATGGAACCGCTAAAGTTATTCGCCATTATTTTAAATGAATTGAGGGCACTCATCTAGTTTAGGCATGATTCTATCTGCAAATTCGATTGGCCGATACCCGGCCGGTTTCTTACGCTGGCACCATAGAATGGTGATGATAGATGTCTGAATTTTCTCTTCCCAGAGCCGCTTGGATGGACGATGAGCTGTCGATGCTTTCGGACACTTGCCGTCAGTTCTATGAGCGGGAATGTGCGCCGCACTATGAAGAATGGGAAAGCGCGGGAAGCTTCCCGCGCGAGCTGTGGCTTAAGGCTGGTGAGATGGGGCTTCTGGGCGCCGAGGTGCCGGAAGAATACGATGGACTTGGCGGCTCGTTTGCCCATGACGCTGTCATTGCCTATCAAGGTAATCTGGCCGGGATTGATGGCTGGGGCGGCGGTCTGCACAATTCCATCGTGACCCCTTACCTCATCCATTACGGTTCCGAAGATCAGAAAATGCGTCTACTCCCACGCATGATCTCGGGCGATCTGATCGGCGCCATCGCGATGACCGAACCCGGCGCCGGATCAGATCTGCAGAACATCAAGACGACAGCAGTAAAGGACGGCAATCACTACAAGATTTCCGGATCGAAGACTTTTATCACCAATGGCGCGCTCGCTAACATGATCATTGTTGCGGCCAAAACCGATCCCAAGGCCGGCGGACGGGGCACCTCACTTTTCCTTTTGGAAACCGATGGGCTGGAAGGGTTCCGACGGGGTCGTAACCTGGACAAGCTGGGGATGAAATCGAACGACACGTCCGAGCTATTTTTCGACGATGTGCGCGTGCCAGCCTCGGCGCTTCTGGGGCCGGAAGAGGGACAAGGCTTTGTCCAGATGATGCAACAGCTTCCGCAAGAACGACTGCTTATCGGCGTCTATGCAGTGGCCCGGATTGAACGCGCGCTGCGGCATACGCTGGATTATGTCCGGGAACGCTCCGCCTTCGGCCAGAAGATTGCCGAATTTCAGAACTCGCAGTTCGTTCTGGCCGAATGCACAACCGAAGCAACGATTGCCAAAACCTTTCTGGATGCCTGCATTGCGGAACACCTCGAAGGCAAACTGAGCACCGAAAAGGCTTCGATGGCGAAATACTGGCTGACTGATCTGCAAGCGAAGATCATTGATCGCTGCCTGCAATTGTTCGGTGGCTATGGGGTGATGTCGGAATACCCGATGGAGCGGATGTACCGCGACAACCGGATTGAAAGGATTTACGCGGGTACGAATGAGATCATGAAGCTGGTGATCGCACGCGGGCTGCTGAAGGGCTAGGCGATGGGCGACGACATCCTGCTTGAAGAACGCAATGGTGCAGTGGCCCGGCTGGTTCTGAACCGTCCGGAGGCGCGCAACGCCCTGTCGCTGGCCATGCTCAAGGCGTTGACGCAGGCCATCGGGCGGTTGGGGAAAGACAAAGACGTTCACGTGATTGTCCTTGCGGCGAACGGTCCTGGATTCTGCGCAGGCCACGACCTGAAAGAATTGACGTTCGCACGTGAAAATCCCGACAAGGGCCGTGCCTTCTTTGAAGACACGATGGGCAAATGTTCTGAGACGATGCTGTCGATAGTCCGTTGCCCCAAGCCGGTGATTGCGGAGGTGCAAGGGGTTGCGACAGCGGCTGGATGTCAGTTGTTGGCCAGTTGCGACCTGGCCGTGGCTTCCGAGGAAGCCCGGTTTGCCACGCCCGGTGTCAACATTGGATTGTTCTGTTCCACCCCGATGGTGGCCCTGTCGCGCAACGTGGGGCGCAAGATGTCCATGCGGATGCTGTTGACCGGCGACATGATTGGCGCCGAAGAAGCCCGCGCGGTTGGTCTTGTGTCCGACATCGCCGAACCACATGACCTGACGACCACGACAATGCAACTGGCGCAGCGCATTGCCGCCAAAGCGCCCGCGGTGCTTCGGATTGGCAAGGAGGCTTTCTATCGACAGGTCGAAATGGAATTGCCAGTGGCTTATGACTTTGCGGCGCAAGTCATGGTCATGAACATGATGGAGGGCGATGCGGAGGAAGGCATCGGCGCCTTCATCGAGAAGCGCACGCCTGTCTGGAAGCTGTTGTGAAAGGGAGTATCTGATGGAGTGTTGTGGACCGGGCTACGCCTCTCCTGCCGATGCGATCGTAGCGCCGTGCGAGAAGCTGCTTTATACGATTGCGATCTATACTGGCACGGGCATTCAGAAGCCGGATTATCTGGCGACTGTGGACGTGGATCCGGACAGTCCGACCTATTCTCAGGTCATCCACCGGCTGGAGATGCCTGGCATTGGCGATGAGCTGCATCACATGGGCTGGAACGCCTGTTCGTCGTGTTTTGACGATGGGTCCATGTCGCGCAAGTATTTG
>JBASXE010000436.1:0-13670 GCA_049276875.1 Roseovarius sp.
CCAACTGAGGCAGAGGAGGCATACTATGCAAACATGAACGCATTCGATAAAGTCGCTTGAGACGAACTAAACAGTCTCCGGTAAAACCGGGGCGGTTCACACACCCGCGTCGGTATTAGCATAGATCGGTTCGGCAATGCGCAGATCACCCTCGGCCATATAGGGCCAGAGCCGCTCCATTTCTTCCCATTCACGGGCGGGCGCACCATCTTCGGGGTGGTAATTGAGACGAAAGACCACGTCGCGCCCTTCAAAGACACCCTCAAAAATAGCGCGCTTTCCGGCCACGTTGCGGATCAGATCGCCCGGCTCTGCAGCGGCCAGACGCGCGTCTTGCTGGCCCACAATATGCAGCCGTTCCGCTATCTGCATCAGCGCGTCGAGATTGGGGATTGGTCCGTCGTTCATACCCTTTGATGCGGGTCGAAGGCGTGCGCGTCAACTGAATTGAACATGGCGCGCGCCCGCCCTATGGTGAGGACCGGAACATCTTCAAGGATACGCGACATGACCCAAACCCCAGACGAGACGCCCGTGGCCGAAATGAGTTTTGAAGCGGCCATGGCCGAGCTGGAACAGGTCGTGGCCAAGCTGGAACGCGGGGACGTGGCACTCGATGCGTCAATCACGCTTTATGAACGCGGTGCAGAACTGAAAAAACGCTGTGAGGCAAAGCTGAAAGAGGCTGAGGAGAAGGTGGCAGCGATCACGCTTGGGCCCGACGGCGCGCCCACAGGAACGGTGCCTCTGGACGGCGCATAGGGTGGGCCCGCAGCCGATCCGACAGCCGATTCCGGTGCAGGTTTCAGCCTGCCTGCATGACGCGCTGGTGCCGTTTGGCTCGCCTGCCGTGGCGCAGGCCATGCGCTATGCTGTGGAGGGCGGCAAGCGGATCCGGGCACAGCTTGTGATGGAAAGCGCGCGAATGCACGGCGTCGCAGATGCGGCCTCCGTCTTTCCGGCAGCCGCAATCGAGGCGCTCCACGCCTATAGCCTCGTGCACGACGATATGCCCTGTATGGATGATGACGCGCAGCGGCGGGGGCGGCCAACGGTGCATGTGAAATGGGATGAGATGACAGCTGTGCTGGCCGGGGACGCGCTGCAAAGCCTGGCATTCGAGCTTGTGACGCGGCCTGAAGTGGGCTCGGGCAAGGTGCGCGCCGAGCTTGCCTTGAGCCTTGCGCGCGCGGCGGGCGGGCAGGGGATGGTTCTGGGTCAAGCGCTTGATATGGAAGCTGAAACTGCACAAAGCCCCCTGACGATTGACCAGATCACAGCGATGCAGGCGGGCAAGACAGGCGCGTTGATTGAGTGGTCGGCCGCCGCAGGCGCGCGGCTCGCGGGGGCCGATCCTGCACCGCTCATTGCTTACGCCTCAGCGCTTGGCCTCGCGTTTCAAATCCGCGACGATCTGATTGATGCCACAGGGGACGCAGCCCTCGCGGGCAAGGCCGTGGGCAAGGACGCGGCGGCAGGCAAGGCCACGTTCGTCTCGCTTCTGGGTTTGGATGGGGCGAGATGCCGCGCTACCGATCTGGTGGACCTCGCCTGTGACGCGCTAAATCCTTATGGAGAGCGCGCGGACCCGTTGCGCGAGATTGCCCGCTTCGTTATCGAACGCACACGTTAAAAATTTGGTCCCGGGGAGGGGCTTGCGAACATGTCGAACCGTCCTGCCACACCGCTTCTGGACCAGGTCCAGAGCCCCGCCGATCTCAAACGCCTGAGCGATGCACAGCTGCGCGCGCTGGCCCATGAGCTGCGCGCAGAGACGGTGAGCGCCGTGAGCGAGACGGGCGGTCATCTGGGCGCCGGGCTTGGTGTTGTGGAGCTGACCGTGGCGCTTCATGCGGTGTTTGATGCGCCAAAGGACAAGATTATCTGGGACGTGAGCCATCAGTGCTATCCGCACAAGATCCTCACCGGACGGCGCGACCGTATCCGCACCCTGCGCCAGAAGGACGGGCTCAGCGGGTTCACCAAACGGTCCGAAAGCCCCTATGATCCCTTCGGCGCGGCCCATAGCTCCACGTCCATCAGCGCGGCGTTGGGCTTTGCCGTGGCGCGTGATCTGGGCGGGGCATCCGAGACCGGGCATGGCGATGCGATTGCCGTGATTGGCGATGGGGCGATGAGTGCTGGCATGGCGTTTGAGGCGCTCAACAATGCGGGGCATCTGGGCAAACGCTTGATCGTGATTCTGAACGACAACGAGATGTCGATTGCGCCGCCCGTGGGGGCATTGTCATCTTATCTGTCACGCCTCTATGCCGAGGCCCCGTTTCAGGATCTCAAGGCCGCCGCCAAAGGCGCGGTATCGTTCCTGCCACCGCCTTTCCAGGAGGGCGTGCGCCGGGCCAAGGACATGCTCAAAGGGATGGCCGTCGGCAATACCTTGTTCGAGGAGTTGGGGTTCTCATATCTCGGGCCCATCGATGGGCATGATATGGACCAGCTCTTGCCAGTCCTGCGCACGGTGCAGGCGCGCGCCACGGGGCCGATGCTGATCCATGTGCTGACCAAGAAGGGCAAAGGATACGCCCCCGCGGAGGCCGCCCGCGATGGTGGTCATGCGACATCCAAATTCGATCTTGTGACGGGCAAACAGTCAAAGGCGCCTTCCAACGCACCAAGCTACACGTCCGTGTTCGCCCGCACCCTCACGGATATGGCCGCCAAGGATGACCGCATCTGCGCGGTCACCGCTGCTATGCCTGATGGCACGGGGCTAAACCTCTTTGCAGAGCGGTATCCGAGCCGTCTTTTCGACGTAGGCATCGCCGAGCAGCACGCCGTGACCTTCTCGGCGGGGCTTGCGGCGGGGGGGATGCGGCCCTTCTGCGCGCTCTATTCGACATTCCTGCAACGCGGCTATGATCAGGTCGTGCATGACGTGGCCATTCAACGTCTGCCCGTGCGCTTCGCCATTGATCGTGCGGGGCTTGTGGGGGCCGATGGCGCGACCCATGCGGGCAGTTTCGATGTGGCCTTCCTCGCCAATCTGCCGGGGATCGTCGTGATGGCCGCCGCCGACGAGGCCGAATTGGTCCACATGGTCGCCACAGCCGCCGCGCATGACGAGGGGCCGATCGCCTTTCGCTATCCGCGCGGAGAAGGCGAGGGGGTTGAGATGCCAGAGCGCGGTGTGCCTCTGGAAATCGGCCGTGGCCGGATGATCCAAGAAGGCGCGCGCGTGGCGCTCGTGAGCTTTGGCACGCGTCTGGGTGAGGTGCGCCGCGCAGCCGAAGCTCTGGCCGCCAAAGGGATCACGCCCACGATTGCGGATGCCCGATTTGCCAAACCTCTGGACCGTGAAATGATCCTTGCGCTTGCCGCTGAGCATGAGGCGCTCATCACGATTGAAGAAGGTGCCGTTGGCGGTTTTGGCAGCCATGTGGCGCAGCTTCTCGCGGAGGAGGGCGTGTTTGATCGCGGCCTCAAATTCCGCTCCATGGTCCTGCCTGACATCTTTATCGATCAGGCGAGTGCTGAGGACATGTACCATGTTGCGGGGCTTGATGCGGCACAGATCGAGGCGAAAGTGCTCGATGTTCTGGGTGTCGCGCAACTGGCGGATAAACTCGCGTAATTACGCGGTTTGTGAAAGTTATCCACAGATTTACCCACAGATACGCAAAAAATTGCTGTATTTGTGATAGCCCCTTGGCAGGCGCGCGCAGGCGATTATCTTCAACTCATGAGAATAATACGCAAACTTGCCCTTCTGGTGATTATCGCAACCAGTCCCGCTCATGCGCTCGACAGTAGTCAAGGGCGGTTGAGCGTTACGCCCGTCATTGGCGGGCTGGACGCGCCTTGGGCCTTTGGGTTTTTGCCTGACGGGGACGTTTTGATCACCGAGAAGGATGGGCGGGTTCTACGATTGTCAGATGGCGTGCTGAGTGCCTTGGGTGGCGTGGGACCCGTCGCAGAGGTGGGGCAGGGCGGGCTTCTTGATTTGCTCGTACCTGCCGACTTTGACAAGAGCCGTGAGATCTATTTCTCCCTCGCTCGGGACCAAGGCCAAGGCGAGGGCACCGCACTGGCCCGCGCGCGATTGGAGCAGGGCGCAGACCGTCTGACCGGGTGGGACGTGCTCTATGAGATCGTGCCGGGGAGCAGCGGGGGACGGCATTTCGGCTCGCGTCTTGTCGAGGGCACTGACGGGATGATTTACATGACGGTCGGCGACCGTGGTGACAGACCTTCTGCGCAGGATCGCAGCAACGAGAACGGCACGGTCCTGCGCCTCACCCGAGATGGTCTGCCAGCGCCGGACAATCCTTTTGCCGATGGCCGCCCTGCGATCTGGTCGTATGGTCATCGCAACCCGCAAGGGGCAGCGCTCGACCTGGAAGGGCGGCTCTGGGTATCGGAGCATGGCGCGCGAGGGGGCGATAAGCTAAACCTCGTGCAGCCGGGCGTCAATTACGGCTGGCCCGTGATCAGCTACGGGCGGCATTACTCCGGCGGCAAGATTGGCGAAGGCACGACAAAGCCCGGCATGGCACAGCCCGAATTCTATTGGGACCCGTCCATCGCGCCATCGGGGCTGATGATCTATTCCGGCGCACTCTGGCCTGAATGGCGCGGTGATATCTTCACGGGATCCCTGAAATTTGGCCATATCGCCCGGGTCGGCGGCACGCCTTTGTCCCTGCAAGAGGTGTTGGAAAGCCCGGAGACTGCACGTCTGCGCGATATTCGCGAGGCCCCGGATGGCGCGATCTGGATACTGTCGGCGGGGAATGGCGCGCTCTACCGCATCACGCCCTGAGACGGGTCAGACCGAAAGGCGCGAGGCTTGCGAGCCGCGCTCGCGGTAGGGCGTGGTGTTGTAATGTGCGCGGTAGCATTTTGAGAAATGCGACGGCGATGAGAAGCCGCAGGCAAGCGCGACGTTGATCACCGTCATATCGGTCTGCATCAACAGATTGCGCGCCTTTTGCAGACGTAATTCCATGTAATACCGCTTTGGTGAACGGCTGAGATAGCGGCGGAAAAGCCGCTCCAACTGCCGCGTGGACATGCCTGCATCCTTGGCCAAAAGCGAGGGCGAGATCGGCTCCTCGATATTGGCTTCCATCATCTGGATCACTTGGCTCAGCTTGGGATGACGCACCCCGATCCGCGTGGGCACCGAGAGGCGCTGCGTGTCCTGATCAGTGCGGATGGTGGAGTAAATCATCTGATCCGCCACGGCATTGGCCAGTTTTTCGTCGTGATCATCCGCGATGAGCTTCAACATGAGATCAATCGAGGACGTGCCGCCGGCCGTGGTCATCCGGTTGCCATCCACCGTAAAGACCGATTTCGTAAGCTCCACCTCCGGGAATTCCTCGGAAAAGCTGTCATGGTTCTCCCAATGGATCGTGGCGCGCTTGCCGTCCATCAACCCGGCCTTGGCCAGCGTGTAGGAGGCGGTACACAGACCGCCCATCTTCAGGCCCCGCCGCGCCTCGCGCCGCAGCCAGTTGAGCAGGCGCTTGGTGGTGTATTGCTGGATATCCGCACCGCCGCAGACCAGAACGGTGTCGTCGCGATTCAGCTCATCAAGTGAGATATCGACCTGAAACCGAGATCCGGCGGAGCAGGCCACGTAATCCTCGCTGTCGCCGCAAACCAGCCATGTGTAGACGTCAGCGCCTGCCATACGGTTGGCGATGCGCAGACACTCCACCGCCGAAGCGAAGCTGAGCAATGTGAAATTTTCCACGAGCACAAAGACGAAGCGGCGCGGGGCCGTGCCTTCGTTTTTCGGAGCCATGGGCCGTGCGTTGGCCATGTCGTGCATCCTTCCCGTGTCGCATCCGTCCATCCGGTTTGCACAAAAGCCTCGCCCGTGACAAGGGCACCCGCGCGCCTTTGCATCGATTTGCACAATCGTTATATGGTCAGGGCGGGCCTTGTTTGTTAAACAATCGGCCTGAGTTGATTGATATCGGAGCGCAAGATCATGGCGGAGTGGCAAAAATCGGATTGGCGGAAAAAACCGCGGGTTCAGATGCCGGACTATCTGGATGCGGCGGCCTTGGCCGATGTGGAGGCGCGTCTGAGCGCTTATCCGCCCCTCGTGTTCGCCGGTGAGGCCCGGAAACTGAAGCGCGCCTTGGGGGCGGCCTCGCGCGGGGAGGCATTTTTGCTGCAGGGCGGCGATTGTGCCGAGGCCTTTGATCAGTTCAGCGCCGATGCAATCCGCGACACGTTCAAGGTGATGCTGCAAATGGCGATGGTGCTGACCTATGGCGCCAAGGTGCCGGTGGTCAAAGTGGGCCGGATGGCGGGGCAATTCGCCAAGCCTCGCTCAGCGCCGATGGAAGTTGTGGGCGGCACGGAGCTTCCAAGCTACCGCGGCGACATCATCAACGAATTGGCCTTCACCGAGGCCGGGCGCATCCCGGATCCGACAAAGATGTTGCAAGCCTACACGCAATCAGCGGCCACGCTGAACCTTCTGCGTGCCTTCTCAAAGGGCGGCTATGCCGATATGACCAAGGTCCATAACTGGACGCTGGGCTTCACCGAGGGCGAGAAGGCCGCGCGCTACCGCGAGATGGCCGAGAGAATTTCAGACGCGCTCGATTTCATGCGCGCCGCCGGAGTGACCTCCGAGAGCACCGAGGTGCTGCAAACGGTGGATTTCTACACCAGCCACGAATCGCTTCTGCTGGAATATGAAGAAGCATTGACGCGTCTCGACAGCACGTCAGGCAATTGGCTTGCGGGCTCGGGCCACATGATCTGGATCGGGGACCGCACCCGTCAGCCTGATGGCGCGCATGTTGAATTCGCGCGTGGCGTTCTCAATCCTGTGGGCCTGAAATGCGGGCCGACGACCACGGCTGAGGACCTCAAACTTCTGATGAGCCGCCTCAACCCGGCCAATGAACCGGGCAAACTCACACTGATCGCGCGGTTTGGGGCGGGAAATGTGGGTGAGCATCTGCCGCGTCTGATCCGCGCGGTGCGCGAAGAGGGTGCCAGCGTGACATGGGTTTGCGATCCGATGCATGGCAACACGATCAAATCAGCCTCGGGCTACAAGACCCGGCCCTTTGACGCGGTGCTGCGGGAGGTGCGCGATTTCTTTGGCGTGCATAAGGCCGAAGGCACCATCCCGGGCGGTGTGCATTTCGAGATGACAGGTCAGGACGTGACGGAATGCACCGGCGGCGTTCATGCGATCACTGACGAGGATCTGAGCCACCGCTATCACACCGCCTGCGATCCGCGCCTCAATGCGTCGCAATCGCTGGAACTGGCATTCTTGGTGGCCGAAGAGCTATCGGCCCTGCGGTTGGAGCGTCACGCGGAAGCAGTCTGAGATAGGTGAGCTTCAGTTTTCAAAATGCGGATAGGGCCGGGGGATCACCTCCGGCCTTATGCGTTTGCGCACGGCTTGGGCGCCACGGTGGCAGGCGGTTGCGCACGGGTCCGCCGCGCAGGTCTCTCAGGGGCGTCCCAAAACATAGGGCAGGGTGATGTCCCACCGCTGCCCTAGTTTGCACCACAAAAGGTTGAAAGTGACGATACTCAGTCGCTTTTAATGAGCCGCAGGTAAGGCCGCTCGCCTGATTTCACCAAAGCGGTCCCGGCAGCGCCCTCGAACGGCGTAGCGGGATCGGCGAAGCCGGTTTGCAACACTGGCTCTGGTGCGAGGTCTGTCGCGACGCGGGGCCGGACCACGTCGACGCTGGTCAGTTTGGTATGCGTAATCGAGAACCGGCGCGGCGCGCGGCCTATGTGACCGCTGGTAACAAGGCAGCCCAAGGCGCGGCTGATATCGCCCAGATCGCTGCGCAAGGGCAACAGCATCAGCGTGCCGTCCAACGCAGGCGCACCGGAACTGCCCGCCGCGTTGAGCCTGAGGCGCACCATCGCAGGCTCATCAAAGAGGCGCACCATATGTTGCGACAGCGCATCTCGGTCCGCAGGGTTGAGAAAGGCGCTTATCGGCATGCCGCGCACCTCCATCCCCATCAGATCGCTCAAATGGCTTCCAGCAATGCGCAGGCGTGCAAGACCGGGAGCGATCCGTTCAACGATGAAGGCGTTGGAGAGGAGTGGCTCAATCCCGCGCGGATCAATATCCGAGCGCCGAGGCACATCGCCGCCGCGCCGCATCCGTGTCCAATAGGCCTCGAAGTCGCGCAACGCGGTTTGTTCGGCGGCGCTGCGCCCACCGAGAATGGGTGTGATCTTGCCGCCTAAGGGCGGGCCCGCGTGGCTATCTCGTGTCATGCTGTTCAACTCCCCAATACGTCTTCGTCTGTCGGGTGCCCAAGCGCCGTCCAGCCCCCCGGCCCACAAAACCTTTCTATCACAATTGGCATCGGTTTTGTCTAAATTCCAATTCATTTGGTTAACCGATCGGACGATCTCTGCGCCATCTGAGCATCATGTGTGCGCCGTATCGGCAAAGCCTCCTTGGCTTGCAAGCGACAGGCTGGCGGCTTAGACGAGAGAGATCATCATACGGAGAGACGACGCGTGATATATTCCATGACCGGGTTTGCCGCATCGCGCGGCGCGGGGGCGGGGTTCACCTGGGGTTGGGAGCTGCGCAGCGTCAACGGCAAGGGGCTTGATCTGCGCATCCGTGCGCCCGATTGGGTCGAGGGGCTTGAGGTCGCTTTGCGCGCGCGGCTGGGGCGTGCGGTGGCGCGCGGCAATGTCACACTGAACCTGCGGGTGCAGGCGGAGGAAAGCGGCGGGCGACTGAGCGTGAACGCGGCGCAGCTTGAAGATGTGCTGAGCGCCATGGCCGAGGTGGAGCGCGCGGCGATGGCGCGGGGCCTCAACCTTGCGCCCGCGCGCCCTGGCGATGTGATGAGCGTGCGCGGCGTGCTGGAGACCGCAGCAGCGGAGCAAGACACCACCAGCCTTAAAGCGGCCCTTTTGGCCGATCTGGAGCCGCTGATAGAAAGTTTCACCGCCATGCGCGCCGCCGAAGGAGAGGCGCTTGCCCGCGATCTTGGCGCACAGATCGACACGATCGCCCGCCTGACCGACGAGGCGCAGACAGCCGCCGAGGCGCGCCGGCCCGAGGCAGCAGCCGCATTTAAAGCGGCCCTTGCGCGAGTGATGGACAACACGGACGGCGCGGATGAGGCGCGGATCGCACAAGAGCTGGCCATGCTGGCCGTCAAGGCGGATGTGAGCGAAGAGATCGTGCGCCTGCGCGCCCATGTCGACGCGGCCCGCGCGCTTTTGGAAGGCGGGAGTCCTCTGGGCCGCAAGCTTGATTTCCTCACGCAAGAGTTCAACCGCGAGGCCAATACGCTGTGCGCCAAAGCAGGCTCAGCCGCGCTCACCTCCATCGGATTGGACCTGAAGTCCGTGATCGATCAAATGCGAGAACAGGTGCAAAATGTCGAGTGACCCCACCATCGCGAGCCGCCGGGGCCTGCTCATAATCCTCAGCTCGCCCTCGGGCGCCGGCAAGTCCACCCTGACACGGCGATTGCGCGCGTGGGATGACAGTCTGGATTTTTCCGTGTCCGCCACGACCCGCACCCCGCGCGCAGGAGAAGTGGACGGGAAAGACTACCATTTCATGACCGAGCCTGCATTCCGCACCGCCGTGACAGAGGGCGAGATGCTGGAGCATGCCCATGTTTTCGGCAATTTCTACGGCTCACCAAAATCGCCCGTGGCCCGTTCAATCGAGGCGGGGCGCGACGTGATCTTCGACATTGACTGGCAAGGCGCGCAGCAGATCCAGAACTCCGATCTCAGCCAACATACCTTGTCGATCTTCATCCTGCCGCCCTCGATCACCGAGTTGCGCCGCCGTCTGGAAACCCGTGGTCAGGACGCGCCCTATGTGATCGCAAAGCGCATGCAGAAAAGCTGGGACGAGATCAGCCACTGGGGCGAGTATGATTATGTTCTGGTCAATGATGATCTGGACGAAACCGAGGCCCGGCTCATCTCCATCGTGCGGGCTGCACGGCTCAAGCGCATTCAGCAACCCGGCCTCAGTGATCATATCCGTCGCCTTCAGGGCGAGTTTGAGGAGAACCAATGACCCTCTATTCCCTTGAGGGCCAAGCGCCCCAGATCGACGCCGACACATGGGTTGCCCCCGGTGCGCATGTTTTGGGCCGCGTGCGGCTGGAGGCGGGTGCATCGGTGTGGTTCTGCGCCACGCTGCGCGGCGATAACGAATGGATCACTGTCGGTGCCGGCAGCAATATTCAGGAAAATTCGGTTCTGCACACCGATATGGGGCATCCTCTGACCATCGGCGCGGGCTGCACCATCGGGCACAAGGCAATGCTGCACGGCTGCACGATTGGGTCCAATACCCTGATCGGGATGGGGGCCACCGTGCTCAACGGGGCGGTGATCGGCGACAATTGCCTGATTGGCGCGGGCGCGCTGATCACCGAGGGCAAGGTCATCCCCGATGGAAGCCTCGTGATGGGCGCACCCGGCAAGGTGGTCCGGCAATTGGACGAGGCCGGAGTGGAGGGCCTGCGCAGGAGCGCGCTTGGCTATCAGACCAATATGCGCCGTTTTCGCGCCGGACTTGAGGGTCTGTTGGACGGATGAGCCTGCCCGACATCTCCTCGCTTCTCGAGGCGATCCCGCAGCCCGCGCTTTTGATTGGGCGGGCAGAGCGGATCATCGGCGCCAATAGCGGCGCAAGCGCGCTTTTGGGCGGGGCGATCACCGGGCGACATTTCATCACCGCCATTCGGCAGCCCACGGTCCTTGATGCCATTGAGGACGCGCTGCGCACCCATGCCCCGCGCGAGTCGCGGTATCTCACCAGCGCGGGCGAAGCGGACGTGACCTATACCGTCACCGCCCGGCCTGTGGATTGGGATAGCGTTCAGGCGGTTCTGGTCTGTTTCGAGGATATCACCCATCTGGAACAGGCCGAGCAGATGCGCCGCGATTTCGTCGCGAATGTGAGCCACGAGCTGCGCACACCGCTCACCGCCCTGTCGGGATTTATCGAGACCTTGCAAGGCCCGGCCAAGGGTGATGCCGCCGCCAGCGAGCGTTTCTTGGGCACGATGGCGCGCGAGGCCGCGCGGATGGAACGGCTGGTGCATGATCTTTTGTCGCTGAGCCGGGTGGAGGCCCAAGAGCGCGTGCGCCCGCGCGAGATGGTGGACCTTGGTAGCCTGCTGACATCCGTGTGTCAGACGCTCCGCCCGATGACCACTGAGGCGGGTGCGACCTTGGCGCTCAACTTGCCCGAGGCGGCTGTTGAGGTGCCGGGGGACGCCGATCAGCTGAGGCAGGTCTTCACCAATCTGATCGAGAACGCCGTGAAGTATGGCGGGCAGGGCAGTGAGACGCGGATCACCCTCAGTCAGCTGGAAGCGGCCCCCGCGCTCCGCCGCCCTGCTGCATGCGTCACGGTGACAGACACGGGACCGGGAATCGATGCGATCCACATCCCCCGCCTGACCGAACGATTCTACCGCGTGGACGGCCACCGCAGCCGAGAGAAAGGTGGCACTGGGCTGGGCCTCGCGATTGTAAAACATATCATCAATCGCCACCGTGGGCGGCTCAGGATCGAGAGCGCATTGGGAAAGGGCAGCACATTCAGTGTCTTGCTCCCTTTGGATCTCTGAGCCCCTCAAGAGCCTGCAAATTTATCCCCAGAGACCGCCGCTTATTGTCATACAGCTGTTACAAAAGCGTAACAAAAGCGTTGTGGCAGCGCTCTAGGCCTGCGTCAGGATCTCCTGGAAACCGGGAGACCGCCTTTGAGAAACTCAGGAGCTGATCCATGACATATTCCAAAATGACCGTCTCTGCCGCAGCCATTCTGGCCCTTGGTGCGGGCGCCGCCCATGCGCGCGACAACGTGCAGGTCGCGGGCTCGTCCACCGTGCTCCCCTATGCCGCCATCGTCGCCGAAGCGTTCGGCGAGAATTTTGATTTCCCCACGCCGGTGGTCGAGTCCGGTGGCTCCTCTTCAGGGCTCAAGCGGTTCTGCGAAGGGGTCGGCGAGAATACGATCGATATCGCAAATGCCAGCCGCGCAATGCGCGAAAAAGAGGTTGCCGCCTGTGCTGCGAACGGTGTCACGGACATCATCGAAGTGCGCATCGGCTATGACGGGATCGTCTTCGCAAGCCAGATCGACGGCCCGGCCCTCACCGCCTTCAGGCCCAGCGACTGGTTCAATGCGCTTGCCGCCCAGATGCCCATGGACGGCGCTCTGGTCGACAACCCCAACACGACATGGGCCGATGCCAACCCCGACCTGCCCGCCGTCGAGATTGCAGCCTTCATTCCCGGCACCAAGCACGGCACCCGCGAAGTGTTTGAGGAAAAGGTCCTGCTTCAGGGCTGCGAAGACACCGGCGCGATGCAGGCCATGATGGATATGGGCATGGACGAGGACGCCACTGAGAAGGCCTGCATGGCCGTGCGCACCGATGGCAAATCGATCGATATCGACGGCGATTACACCGAGACCCTCGCGCGCATCGACAGCAACACCGACGGTGTCGGCGTCTTCGGCCTCGCGTTCTACGAGAACAACACCGACACGCTCAAAGTGGCCACCATGGGCGGCGTCTCGCCTTCGACCGAGACAATCTCATCAGGTGAATACCCGGTGTCGCGCCCTCTCTTTTTCTACATCAAGAAGGCGCATATCGGCGTGATCCCCGGCCTCAAGGAATTCGCAGAATTCTTCATCTCCGATGAGATCGCAGGCCCCGATGGCCCGCTGGCGCAATACGGCCTAGTTTCTGACCCCGAGCTTGCCCAGAACCAAGAGACTGTTGCCGGCGAGCAGGTGATGGGCGGCGGAAGCTAAGCCTTAAGATAAAAAACACCTCGGGGGCGGTTCTGCTGCCCTCGGGGATTTTTCGCGAAACACTCAATTCCGGTGGTGCTGCCATGCCAACGCTTGTGCTTGCCCTGATCATCGCGGCCCTCTCGGTGCTCGGCTACACGCTGGGCCGGGGGCGCGCACTTGGCTCTGCAGGCGGGGATTCGCGGGCGCTGCATTCGCTGCCGCATTTCTACGGGGCCAATGTGGCATTGGCCGTGCTTTTGCCGGGCTTTGGCCTACTGGCGCTCTGGCTGGTCGCTCAGCCCCTGATCGTAGAGCAACGCATCGCGGGTCAATTGCCAGCCGAGGCTGTGGCCGAGGGTAGCACACTCAGCCTTGTGATGAGCGATGTGCGCCGCGTGGCCCAAGGACTGGACGTCGCCGTGGCCAGCGGGGCGATGAGCGCGGAGGATGCGCGCGGCATGACCGACCCGCAGGATTTGCGCGCGCGTCTGGCCGGTTTGGGTGTGGCACTCGGTTCGGATGTGACGCCGCAGATGCTGCGTGCGGCGCAGACCTATCGCAGTTTTTCAAACATCGGCGCCTGGGGCATGACGCTCGTTGTGCTGGGTGCAGCCTTTGCCGGGTTTGTCCTTGCGTTGCGCCGCACGGATCGTGATTTCAGAGCGCGAAACGTGGTTGAGAGGGTGGTCATAGCCTTGCTGATCGCCGCCGCCTCACTGGCGATCCTGACCACGCTGGGCATCATCCTGTCGCTGGTCTTCAACACGGTGGAGTTCTTCCGCCGGCACCCGGCGTCGGATTTCTTTTTCGGCCTCACATGGGCACCGAGCTTTGGCGGCGGATCCTCCCTCGGGGTGCTGCCGCTTCTCTGGGGCACGCTCTACATCTC
>JBASXE010000437.1:0-7319 GCA_049276875.1 Roseovarius sp.
GCCGGGCCAGCCTCATAGCGTTTCCCAAAATCGCAAGCCTTGGGCACAAAAACATGATCAAATTTGCGCCTATACACATTTACAGCGCCGAAAATACCACTAGGCTATGCCGCATAGCCAAGAAAATTTGAGCCAGGGAAACCTGCAAGGGAGATCCAGCGATGCAATACATGAAACCGCAAACCGCAGCCGAGGCAGCCACGCTTCTTGCGCAGAATGCAGGCGCAGCCCGTGTTCTGGCGGGAGGGACCGATCTGCTGGTTCAGATGAAATCGGGCATGATCGAACCGCAGATGATCGTCGATATCAAACACATGGCTGAAGTGCGTGAGATTGCCGAGGAGGATGGCGGGTTGCGCATCGGCGCAGGCGTGTCGGGTCAGCAACTGGGCGAGCACAAGGGCGCCCTTGCCATGTGGCCGGGTGTGGTCGAAGCGGTCGAGCTGATCGGCTCCACCCAAGTGCAGGGGCGCTGCACCATGGTGGGCAACCTGTGCAATGGCTCCCCCGCGGCCGATAGTGTGCCTGCGATGATGGCGGCGGGTGCTGTGGCGCGTATCGCGGGGCCGAATGGCGTCCGGGATCTGCCCGTGGAGGAATTCCCGCTTGGTCCCGGCAAGATCGCTCTGGAGACTGGCGAGTTTGTGACGTCGGTCTTCCTGCCTGCCCGTCCAAAGGGCGCGGCGGACGCCTATCTGCGCTTCATTCCGCGCACGGAAATGGACATCGCCGTAGCCAATGCCGCGGTGAATATCGAATTGGCCGGGGATGGCACGATCAAGGCCGCACGCATCGCAATCGGCGCCGTTGGCCCCAAGGTGCGGCTGGTCGAGGATGCGGCGGCGGCCATCATCGGCACCAAACTTGAGCCCGAGGCCGAGGCCGCCATGGTGGCAGCAGCCCGCGCGGCGGCAAGCCCGATCAGCGACAAACGCGGCACTGTCGAGTTCCGCACACAGGTCGTCGGGGTTCTGGTCAAACGCGCGGCGCATATCGCCATGGCGCGTGCAGGAGAAAAAGCATGAAAAACATACACGTATCAACCAAAGTAAATGGCGATGAGATGGAGTTCATCTGTCCGCCTGACGAAACGCTGCTGGATGCGCTGCGCGGCCGGATGGGCCTGAGCGGTGCTAAGGAAGGCTGTGGCACCGGCGATTGCGGGGCCTGCACCGTGGTGATGAACGGACGCGTTGTTGCCTCCTGCCTCGTGCTGGGCGCAGAGGCGGACGGCGCCGAGATCACCACCGTCGAGGGCATGAGCACCGGTGACAAGCTGCATCCGCTGCAACAAAGCTTCATCGACAACGCCGCCCTGCAATGCGGTATCTGCACCCCCGGCATCCTCGTCGCGGCGCAGAACCTTCTGGAGCGCAACCCGGACCCGAGCGAGACCGAGATCCGCTATTGGCTGGCAGGTAACCTGTGCCGCTGCACGGGATATGACAAAATCATCAAGGCTGTGCAGATCGCAGCCGCAGAAATGAGAGGGGCATGACATGAACTTCATCTCCAAGACAAAGGCTGATTTCAAAGTTGTCGGCACCCGAGTGCCCCGCCCCGATGGGGTGGACAAAGTCACGGGCCGCGCGATGTATGGTGCCGATATTACCGTGGCCGGCATGCTGACCGGGCTGGTCCTGCGCAGCCCACATGCCCATGCGACCATCGACAAGATCGACGCCTCCAAGGCGCTCGCCCTGCCCGGCGTGAAGGCGGTTGTGACATCTGCAGATCTGGGTGTGCCCGAAGATGATTACCTGCGCGATGTGCAAGATAACTGCCTCGCGCGCGGCAAGGTGCTTTATCATGGTCACGCAGTTGCGGGCGTAGCCGCCATCGACATGGCCACGGCCAAGGCGGCGCTGAAGCTCATCGAGGTGAGCTACACGCCCCTGCCCCACGTCACGGATGTGGATGCGGCCATGGCCGAGGGTGCGCCCGTTGTCCAAGACGGCCGCGCGGATGAAAGCGTGCCCGAGGGCAGCCATCCCAACGTCACCACCTTGCAGGAATTTGGGCACGGCGATCTCGACGCAGGCTTTGCCAAGGCCGACAAGATCATCAGCCGCAGCTTCAAGACCGCCGCGACCCACCAGGGCTATATCGAGCCGCATGCCTGCCTGGCCTCGGTCGGCACAGACGGCAAGGCAGACCTGTGGTGCTGCACCCAAGGGCAGTTTTTCGTCCGTGAGATGTGCGCCGCCATGATGGGCATGGCCGCGAGCCAGCTGCGTGTTACCGCATCCGAGATTGGCGGCGGTTTTGGCGGCAAGACAACCGTATTCATTGAGCCTGTGGCGCTGGCGCTCAGCCGCAAATCGGGGCGCCCGGTGAAGATCGTGATGACACGCGAGGAAGTTTTCCGCGCGACAGGGCCCACGTGCTCGTCGTCCATCGACGTGAAGATCGGCATGACCAACGATGGCCGGATCACCGCCGCTGATGCGCAGCTTCGCTACCAGGGCGGCGCGTTTCCGTGCGAAACGGTTGGCATGGGCGCACAGTCGGCCTTTGCGGCCTATGATCTGGATGCCGTGCGCACGCAAGGCTGGAATGTGCTGACCAACCGCCCGAAAGAAGCGGCCTATCGCGCGCCCGGCGCGCCCATGGCGATCTTTGCCGTGGAAAGCGTGGTTGATGAGCTGTGCCAGGAGCTGGGCCTCGATCCCCTGCAGGTGCGCCTGATGAACGCCGCTGATGCAGGCACCAAGAGCTCCTACGGCCCGACCTTCGATCAGATCGGCCTCAAGGCCACACTTCAGGCCGCGGTCGAGCATGAGCATTACCGCGCGCCTCTGGGTGAGAACCAAGGGCGTGGCATCAGCTGCGGCTTCTGGTTCAACTTCGGCGGCAACACCTGCGTCTCGCTGAACCTCAACTCGGACGGCACCGTGGGTATCACCGAAGGCAATCCCGATATCGGCGGGTCGCGCGCCTCCATCTCGATGATGGCTGCCGAGGAGCTGGGCATCCCCTACGAGAAGGTGCGCACCATCGTGGCCGACACCAACAGCCTTGGGCATAATGACGTGACCGATGGCTCCCGTGTGACCTTTGCCGTGGGCCTCGCCACGATCGAGGCCGCACGCGACGCGATCCGCGTGATGTGCGAGCGGGCGGCAAAAGTGTGGGGGATCGACCCTGATGCGGTGATCTGGGAGGATGGCTGTGCCAAACCTTCGGGGCCCAACGCGGGTGCGTTCGACCCGATGAGCATCGAAGAGATCGCCGCGAGCGCATCTGACACGGGCGGGCCGATTGCGGGCCATTACGAGGTCAATGCAGAGGGTGCGGGCGTGAGCTTTGGTGTGCATATCGCCGATCTGGAGGTGGACCCGGAGACGGGCCATACCCAAGTGCTGCGCTACACTGTGTTCCAGGATGCGGGCAAAGCCGTTCACCCCGATTATGTCGAAGGACAGATGCAGGGTGGCGCGGTGCAAGGCATCGGCTGGGCGCTCAACGAGGAGTATATCTACGGCGAGGATGGCCGTCTGGAGAATGCGGGCTTCCTCGACTACCGCGTGCCCGTGGCCTCGGACCTGCCAAACATCGACACGGTGATCCTGGAGATCCCCAACCCGGGCCACCCCTACGGTGTGCGCGGTGTGGGCGAGACACCGATCGTGCCACCTCTGGCCGCGCTGGCGAACGCCGCAAGCCGCGCCATTGGTGTGCGGATGACTGAACTGCCGATGTCACCGCCCAAACTGCTGGCGGCAATCATGGCCAAGGGCTAAGCGACCCATGGTGCAGGTCCAGTTGACAGGCTCCATGCGGGCCCTGGCAGGCGGCCAGGAAGTGGTCGAACTGGAGGCCACCACCTTCAAAGAAGTGATGGACGGCCTGCGCGCCGCCCATCCCGCCCTCGCCCCGGTGATCGACCGGGGCGTGTCGCTGGCAGTGGACGGTCTCATTTACCGAAATTCATGGTTCGCCGAGGTCAAGCCCGACAGCGAAGTCGTCGTGATGCCCTACATGAAGGGCGGCTAACCGCGCAGGGGGAGCGGCGTGTGCAGTTTCCCCTTTTGGGCCTTGCTCTTTGCTGGCATTTCGACTGCAACACCAGCGCCAAAGGGGGCCAGATATGTCGATTTTCAAATTGCTGCAACAGGCTCAAGGTGGTCAAGGTTTGAGCGAACTTGCGGGGCAGTTGGGCCTCGACAAGGGCACCGCGGATCAGCTGACGCAAATGCTGGCCCCCGCCATCGGCTCGGCGGCCAAGGAGCGCGCGCAACGTGACGGGCTCAACGACGTTCTGGGATCGCTCAAGGGCGAAGGTCAGGCGGAAATGTTCGACAACGCAGCCCTCGCCGCCACGGACCGTGGCAAGGCGCAAGGCAAAGCGTTTCTGGCCAGCCTTCTCGGTGGTCAGGACGAGGCCGACGGGCTTGCCCAAGAAGCCGCCGCCCGTGCGGGCGTCGAGCCGTCCGTAGTGCAACAATTCCTGCCCGCAATAGCGGCTATGGCCCAAGGCGGATTGCAGAAAAATCTGCCCGACAACCAGATTGACGGAACGATGCAGGGCCTGATAGGCGGTGCGTCAAATCAAGGAGCCGGCGGCCTGATGGGCCTCGTCGGCGGATTGCTCGGCAGCAAGAAACAAGGCGACACTGGCGGTGGTGGGTTTGACCTTGGCATGCTGAACGATCTGCTGGACGCCGATGGCGACGGCTCCGCCATGGATGACATCTTGGGCAAATTCATGCGCTAGATGTCATACGCCCCCCCTCCACTCACGGAACTTGGGGCGATTGCGGGCAGTCTGGTTTCAGGCTGCCCGCTTTTTTATGCGCCTCAGATATCCTTGCGGATCACTTCGTTCTTGGGGTCATAGGGGCTGTCCTCGGTGATGGTCGCGTCCCAAAGCTGGTCCATGATCTTCACCTTGAGCACATTGCCCGGCACCACAAGCTCGGGCCGGATATAGCCCATGCCGATGCTTTTGCCGAAGGCCACGGAATAGCCACCTGAGGTCAGACGCCCGACACGCTCGCCCGCATCCGTGTAGAGCACTTCGCGGCCCCATGGATCGGCATCCGCGGGCCCATCAATCAGGAAGGTGCAGCATTTCACGCGCACGCCGGTTTCCTCCAGCGCCGCCTTGCCATGGAAGTCCTTGCCCAGATCCACAAAGCGCGGCAGATCGGCCTCCAGCGGTGTGGCGTCGCGGCCAAGCTCATTGCCGAAGGCGCGGTAGGATTTCTCCTGCCGGAGCCAGTTCTGCGCCCGCGCACCCACGAGCTTCATCCCGTGTGGCTTGCCCGCCTCCTCCAGCAGATCAAAGAGATAGTTTTGCATCTCCATCGGGTGATGCAGTTCCCAGCCCAGCTCGCCCGTATAGGCCACGCGGATCGCGTTGACAGGACACATGCCCAGTTCGATCTGCCGCGCGGTGAGCCACGGGAAGCGCTTGTTCGAGAGCGCCGTGGCCGGGTCCGCATCCTTGATAACAGCATTCAGCACATCGCGCGATTTCGGACCCGCGATGGCAAAGACGCCCCATTGCGTGGTCACGTCCTGTATCTCGATATAGCCGAAGTCGGGCGCCTTGTCCTCGGCCGCCTTGCGCAGGAAATCGGCGTCATAATCCGTCCAGGCACCTGCGGAGACGAGGTAATAGTGATCCTCACCCAGCCGCACGATGGTGTATTCCGTGCGCGTGGTGCCATGCGCCGTCAGCGCATAGGTCAGGTTGATCCGGCCCACGCGGGGCAGCTTGTTGCAGGTGAACCAATCGAGGAATTGCGTGGCACCCGGCCCTTTGACCACATGTTTGGTAAAGGCCGTGGCATCGATCAGGCCAACGCCGGTGCGAACCGCCTCGGCCTCGGCGCGCGCGTGCTCCCACCAGCCGCCGCGGCGGAAGCTGCGCGCGTCGTGATCAAAGCTCTCAGGCGCATCCAGAGGCCCGAAATAGTTGGGACGCTCCCACCCATTGACCCACCCGAATTGCGCCCCACGTGCCTTCTGGCGGTCGAACGCCGGGGCGGTGCGCAGGGGGCGACAGGCGGGCCGCTCCTCATCGGGGTGGTGCAGGACGTAGACGTGATCGTAGCATTCTTCGTTCTTGCGCGCGGCAAACTCGGTGGTCATCCATGACTGGCCATAGCGTTTGGGATCGAGCGAAGCCATGTCGATCTCGGCCTCCCCCTCCACCATCAGCTGCGCAAGGTAATGCCCCGTGCCGCCCGCCGCCGTGATGCCAAAGCTGAAGCCCTCGGCCACCCACATGTTGCGCAGGCCCGGCGCGGGACCAACCAGCGGATTGCCATCCGGCGTATAGCAGATCGGGCCGTTGAAATCATCCTTCAGGCCCACCTCCTCCGACGATGGCAGGCGGTGAATCATCGACATGTATTCCTCCTCGATCCGCTCCAGATCGAGAGGGAAGAGATCGGCACGGAAACTGTCGGGCACGCCGAACTCGAACCGCGCGGGCGCGCCCTGCTCGTAAGGGCCGAGGATCCAGCCGCCGCGCTCTTCGCGCACATACCATTTGGCATCCGCATCACGCAGGACGGGATGCTCCGCGCCGCCCTCTTTACGGTAGGCGACAATGGCAGGATCGGGCTCGGTCACGATGAACTGATGCTCCACGGGGATGGCGGGCATCTTGATCCCCAGCATCCGGGCCGTGCGCTGCGCGTGGTTGCCGGAGGCGGTGACGACATGCTCGGCGGAGATCACGATCTGCTCATCCGAGGGGATCAGGTTGCCGCCCTTCTCCACCATCTTCGTGCAGGTGACGTCCCAGTGATCGCCCTTCCATTCAAATGCGTCGGCCTGCCATTTCCGCTCGATGATCGCGCCGTGCTGGCGCGCGCCCTTGGCCATGGCCATGGTGACATCTGCCGGGTTGATGTAGCCGTCAGTCGGGTGATAGATCGCGCCCACCAGATCGTCGGTGCGCACCAGCGGCCAGCGCTCTTTGATCTGCGCGGGGCTCATCCACTCGTAAGGCACATCGCAGGTCTCGGCGGTAGAGGCGTAGAGGCGGTATTCATCCATCCGCGCCTCGCTTTGCGCCATGCGTAGATTGCCCACGACGGAGAAACCCGCGTTGAGCCCTGTCTCCGCCTCAAGCGATTTGTAGAATTCGACCGAATATTTGTGGATATGGGTCGTGGCGTAGGACATGTTGAACAGCGGCAAAAGCCCCGCCGCATGCCATGTGGAGCCAGACGTCAGCTCATCACGCTCCAACAGCATCACATCGTCCCAGCCCGCCTTGGCAAGGTGATAGGCAATCGACGTGCCAACGGCACCGCCGCCGACGACAAGGGCTTTGACTTGGGTTTTCATAGGCTGTGTGC
>JBASXE010000438.1:0-1875 GCA_049276875.1 Roseovarius sp.
AGTCCGGAACTCGTTGATATCCATGTTTTCACCAATTTCTTTCTTCTTCCAGATCTGAGCAGCAAGATACACCTGAGCGCAGGCTCGAGCGTCATCCAGTGCCGAGTGTGCCTTGTGATCTAAATCAAGCAGAGAAGTCAGGGTCTTCAGCTTGTGGTTCCGAGCTTCCGGCCAAGTCCGCTGAGCAATCTCGACAGTGTCGATGACTTCGAAATATGGCATCTGGATACCAGCACGGGCAAATGCCTCGCGCAGGAACTTGATGTCGAACATGACGTTGTGGCCAACGATGATCGCACCATCCATGAATTCCAAAATCGCGTCGGCAACATCCTTGAAGAACGGAGCATTCGCAACGTCGGCATCTGTGATCCCATGAACGTTGGTCGCCTCACGGGGAATCGGGTGACCCGGATTGATCTTAGTCAAAACCGCTTCACGGTTGCTGGAAAGGTCGTCGTTTTCCCCAAACGGAAAGAGTGCGATTTCCACGATGCTTTCAACTTCATGGTCGAAGCCAGTGGTTTCTACGTCGAGAGCGATGAACTTTTTCATAATGGTTGTCCGATGTTGAGTTGCTCGGGCTTATGGAGCAACCGTGGGTTTGTCCGGGCTAATCTTCGCTTTAAACTTCGGCGTTGAGTGCTCCTTATTGTTGGCGAGGATGCTGGTTGTTCAATGCCGAAGGGCCGTTCCGCTACTGGGACACAAACTTGGGCTACTCGTTGCAAAAACTTCCGATCCAGCCCTTCGACATCAAGGCATATAGGTAGCGACATCATTTACGTCAACATTGTTTGTGTAAAATAAGTGAAAAAAGTTGTGGAGGTTTCTAAAGATCAGACTTATATCGTTGATATGATGAAAAAAACACGCAGAAGGCCCAGCGGGCCGACACTCAAGGATAAGCAGAGCGCCAAGACCAAGGCGGCGCTGATCAAGGCGGCAAAGAAGCTGTTTGAAGAGTACGGCTATCACAACGTCAGTGTCACAGACATCGCGCGTGCCGCGGGTGTGTCGCACTCGATGATCAACGTGCATTTCAACGCCAAAGCCGGGCTGCTCTATCAGATCATCCACGAGAGTAATGTCGCGCAAACAGAAGAAGTCACTGAGCTTCTCCAGCAGGGTGGGACTGTCATCGAACGGCTGGAGCGGATCGTCCGGTCCTTCGCTGAGCATGACTTGAAAGACCCGGCCCTGCTTGCCGTCATGCAATCCTACTTCTGGGCATGGCTGCAGGAGACCGAAGAGGAGAACCGTGAACAGTTGGCCGAAGCCCTCACACCGGCGCGGCAAGTGCTCAAAGACGGGGTGGCTTCGGGCGCGTTGAAGGCGGACCTTGATCTGGACCGTGCCATACGGGCCGTGTTCGCGATCTACACAATGGGGTTACGGCCTGCCGTCTACGAGGGAGCCTCAATAGACAACTGCGTTGCTGAGATCATGGCGCAGGTCGGGATGCTGTTGAGGTTGTAGTTGTCGGCCCTTGGCTAATGCACCACGGACCCGGTGTAACCGGTTGGTCATCACTGTCATCGTCGAACCCAAAGATCACTGCCCGCAAGGTTCTCAGTGCCGGCTGGCAGCGCTGTCGCGTGCATTTCCAGCGCCATCTGCTCACCTGCGTGAGCAAGACCAACAAGCCGGTGGTTAGCGCCATGGTGAAGCCCGTCTTCGCCGAGAAGGACCGCGACCAGGCCCATGCCGCTGGCGCGAGGTCGCCGACACCTTCAGTGTCCAAGTTTGGATTGTACCGGACAACCCGCCAGAAGCCCAATTCCTGCGCGGCGTGCGCCCGTACCGCTTGAACTCGATCTGCGGTTGAGATTTCAGTCGATCCTTTTGCAGCCAGCTCACGCTGATGCCCAATTC
>JBASXE010000439.1:0-4148 GCA_049276875.1 Roseovarius sp.
GTCTAGTGTCCCATCACTGCTTATTCTTGCAATTCTGATTGCAGTTGTTCCATTGACGGTTGTGAATTCTCCTCCAGCTAGTATTTTTCCATCTGATTGTGGGACTGTGGAGTAGACACGTTCATTAAAGCCAGGGTCTACAACGAACCTTCGGTCAAGAGATCCTGGAGCAGTGAATACGGAAGACCAAGCCCCACCTGCTTTTCCTAATATTTCTGTGACTTGTTCCCAACTCCCGGAATCTCTAACATATGGAGCGGCGGGGGTATAGGCAGAAGAATCTTTTACATAAGCTTTAGTACTCATATCACCTATAATCCATATCTTTTATTCATATTTAAACCAGAGGTCTCCGTCAATACCTCCGGTGGGATCAACCTGTGATATTGTTATGTTTCTTACCACGGACTGGCTTGTTGCTGCAGTGGTTACGGAAAAGTTGTTACGAACATCGGAAGAGGTTCCATCCCAGGTCCCTGTTGAAGAGTTCCACGTCCACCGCTTAGTCCCAACCACATGGACATCTCCATTATTTGGGCTATCTGGAAAATCTATTGCTGCCATTTTTCTACCTTTCTAACAATTAAGCTGACAAGTCTCCAACAAGGAGCCATGAGTTTGTACCTCTTTTAACCAGGGTAGCCATTGACCACTGGTTTGCGATTGTGGAGGAGGGGCCGTAGTAGTTGAGGGTTACGCCCGATACCGGAGAAAAAGTAACACTTCCCGCTCCAGACATTAAAACATTAAACTGTGACCCAACGGGGAAGGCAACTGAAGAGTCCGACGGTATTGTAATCGTAATAGTAGTTGCAGAGTTAGCCTCTATAAGTTTTCCAGCATCTCCATCTGTCAAAGTGTAGCTAGCTGTTATTTCACTAATATCTAAGATTGGTTCTGCTGCAGTACCTTGCGCACCTACTGGCCCCGCCTCAATAAGCTCTACCCAGAAAGAATCATGGTATACATATGCTCTCCCTGTTTCTGTGTTAAACCAGGCGTCTCCTGCAGAAGGGCTGACTGGTGGCGTAGTAGAAGAATAAAAATCAGCAACCACATTACTCTCAAGGTTAACCCAAGAAGAAGTGGAGTTGTCATATGTCAGAACTTGTCCGTCTGCGGGGGTAGTAATAGTTACATCATTAATATCATTAATTGCATCAATTGCTACACTTCCTGGTACCCACGAAGTTGTAGAGTTGTCGAAAACAAGTGCATCTCCATCTACAACACCAGAAGTGTTTACGTCCGAAAGAGCATTTAGCGCAACATTTTCTCCGACAGCAGCAATGGCTCTGGCGTCTGTAAAGTAAAGATTTGTGTCACCCTCCTGAATGTCATCACTGTCTAGTGCTGCCAGATCAACAGAAAATTCTGTTCCGGCGAGTGCCAGGCCGCTGCCAGCAGTGTATGATCCTGGTCCAGCAAACTGATCCCACTCTTGATCGGTAAAGTCTGTGAGGTAGTGGTTTACTTGAACCCAAGAGGTGGAGCCATACAGGACCCCCTCCTTGACGAGAACAGAGGCGGAGTCAAGCTCTCCGAAAGTATCTGCGTCAGCTGGTCTTGACAATGTGTATGTAGAACCATTATCATTATAGACATAAATACCATTCTCAGAGTCTACAGACTGTCCCGTAAGAAGAAGCCTGTAAGATCCATCATCAGCGCTGTCTAGTGCTGCATGTCCATCAATGACGACGGTGGCCGTATTTCCAGTTAGCGGAACATTGGATGTTGCCAAAAGGTTCACCGCTGGCTTCCATGAAAGTCCAGACACAGCGGCGTCAACATATGACTTTGCGGCAACTGTGTCTAGATCAACACGGAGAGCATTACTGCTAAACTCAAGGCCCGTTCCGATGTCTACCTTAATCTGATTACCAGTTACCTGAAGCCCATCTCCAGTGGAAACATCCAGGATTCCGGTCGCTGAGCTATATGTAACTGGACCTTCCGCCTCTGCCGAAATTGCAGACCTGGCTCTGCTGTCTGTAAAGTAAAGATTTGTAGAGCCCTCAGAGACGTTGTCTGTTGTTTCTGCTATCTTTTTCCAGACGCCTTTCGCAGCGTCATAAACATAGCCGGAATAGGTGTCCTGGTCACTGGGGCTTGAGGGAAAGTTTAAAGTCATGGGTAATCTCCTTTATTTATTATACATCATTTTTTTAAATTATAACTGAACCCACTGAGAAGAGTCTCCATCATTATAATAAATATATGTGACTCCATCATCTGGGTCATACCATAGAGCCCCCTCATCTATTATTCCTGATGGTGCGGTTGAAGATATTGTAACACTTGCTCCAGCGGGGCCAACAATTTGTCCAACATTATTCCAGTCTGGATTACCATCCCAGATATACAAATCTCCTTCAACAATATACGCGTCTCCAGCAGATCCAGTTAATGGCAGCTCTGTTTCGTCATTTAGTGTGCCAAGAATGTTTAGCCCAGCACCAGTTTCTCCAGTTTCACCCTGTATACCTTGTATACCCTGCTCTCCCTGAATTCCTTGTAGACCAGTCTCTCCCTGAATACCCTGAACACCCTGTGGCCCTGTTTCTCCCTGAATACCCTGTGGGCCCGTCTCTCCTTGGATTCCTTGTGGGCCCGTCTCCCCTTGAATACCTTGGATTCCTTGTGGGCCAGTTGCTCCTTGAAGTGCGAGGGGATACCAGAACAAAGATTCTTCTGATGGCTCGTCCCCAATATCTGGATCTCCAGAAGCAAACCAGGATGCCCCACTATAAAAAACAGCATCGTTATTTACATAATTAACAGAGTTGTCCCATTCCCCCTGCCATTCAATACCCGTAGCTCCAGTTGGGCCTATGGGGCCAGTTGCTCCTTGAATACCCTGCGGTCCAACCAAAGATGCCAACCATTGGGCCTGGGTTCCAACAAAGCCATTAGCTACAGCAATTCCATAACCAGATAAGCTTAAAAGCCATTCAACCTCTGTGCCAGGAAATCCATTGCTTGCTGCAACTTCATATGCAGAATCTCCAGTTGGACCAGAAAGATAAGGGAGGTCATTCCACCTGGTTAAACCATTTCCTAGCTTAAACGTATTTGTGTCTACCTCAAGCCCGATTTCACCCTGAGCAAGAATTGGATTTGCTGCGGTCCATTGAGAAGCGATACCTCGCCTTTGTTGAACTCTAGTTAGCATAGACACCATCTTCTAGTCATAAGACCATTATATCATTTTAATAAGAATAATTAGTCAATATAGGCTATGCTTGAACCCACTGAAGAGTGTCTCCGTCATTTACATAGATATAAAGAGATCCGTCGTCAAGGTCTAGCCATCCGTCCCCGTTCACTGGAGATGTTGGCATTGTTGCGGATGCTGTTACCCTACCCGGAGTTGCATCCTGAGCCCTAACACTTGTAAAGTAAAGATTTGTAGAGCCTTCTTCAATTGCATCAGTATCAATTGCATCGATAGCTGAAGAGATTGCGCTGTTTACTGTGGTGCTAAAGCTAGCATCATCATTAATTGCGGCAGCCAGCTCATTAAGTGTATCTAAAAGTTCTGGAGCATCTCCAACAACAGCACTAATTGCTGCATTAATTTCGGCAGTTATTTCGGAAGGTAGGGCATTGATGTACGTAAGCTCTGACCATAAAGAACTGCCATCACCAATTTTAAGCTTGTCTTGGTCACTAGAGAAAGCAATTTCTCCACTAGCTAAAACTGGATCATTTAAAACCCAGTTGGCCTGGGAATCTCTTCTGATTTGAATAAGTGTTGCCACAACTATCTCCTTCTTATAAAGTATAACATTGTTTTTGTTATGGAATTATGAAGCTTCCAGATGTTCCCCCAGAAGCTGCGTCTCCACCATCGACTACTCCAATAAACATAGAAGTAAAAGAATCTCCTCCGTCGTAAAATAGATCAAAGGTATCGGTTTCGGCATCTCCACCATAAATGGAGGAAATTTCTGTAGAATATGCTAACTCTCTCCAAACAGATTCATAAAATACTGCCAGTCTTAGTTCTGAGATATTAAAGAATAATGCACCATTTGATTTATCTGACGGGTAAGATGCACCAATTCCTACCCCAGCTTCAATTAGTCCACTAAGATCTGATGCTGTTGTAAGTACGTTATATCCACCTACCGTTGCAGTAGATC
>JBASXE010000440.1:0-1720 GCA_049276875.1 Roseovarius sp.
GCCAACTCCAGCCCTGCAAACCGCTCACGATAGGCGAAATCCCCTGCCTTCATCGCGCGGTCGCCTGAAGGGATGCCTCGCGCGACGGCCAGCATTAACCCCAATGCGTGCTCGGCCACGCTTTGGGCATTGGTTCCCGGCGTGCTGAACAGCGCGATGGCGCGGTCGTGCAGGGCCGCCATGGCCACACGGTCAGTGCCCGAACCATGCACGCCCACCACCCTCAGGGCGGGCGACAGCGCCACCGCTTCAGCGGGAAAGCCCCAGTTACGGGTAATCACGGCTTCAGCGCGAGACAAGAGCGGCGCTAGATCGGCCAGATCGGTCGAGGGCGCGAGGACAGGCTCCACCCCGCCCCTGCGCAAGACCTCAAGCCCGGCGGCATGGATCGGTTGAACGACGACGCAAATCATGGCGTCACGGGCGGTTCTGGCCACATGTCGCACAGCGTTGAGAGCACATCGGCCGCGCGCGCGAAATCCGCAATTTCCATGGCCTCATGGGGATTGTGGCTGCCGTTGCGGTTGCGGATGAAGATCATCGCCGTCGGCACCCCGTGCTGGGCAAAGATCGCAGCATCATGGCCCGCACCGCAGGGCATCTTGCGCGCATCCAAGCCGAGTTGACCTGCGATATCTGATACCTGGTGGATCAGACCATCCGCCATGCGCGCCGGGTCGCTTCCCGTCTCTTCGCCAAGGTGAAAACGCACGCCGAACTCCGCCTCAATGGCCGCTACGGCGCGCGCCAATTCGGTGCGCATCAGGTTGAGCGTGGCGGGCTCTTCGCTGCGGACATCGAGCGAGAAATCGACGCGACCCGCCACCTTGGAAAATGCCGCGTTCTCGCGGTCGGTGACGAGCTGTCCAAAGGTCACGGACAGGTCGTGGCCTGCCTCGCTGTGGCGCTGCCAGACTGCGTCGAGCGTTACCGCGAGGTGCGCTGTGGCCAGCACTGCGTCGCGCCGAAGGCTGCGGGGGGTTGCGCCGGAATGGGCATATTGTCCCTCGCAACGGGCATAGCGATAACGAAAACTGCCCCGGATGCCGGTGACGATCCCCAGCGCGCGACCCTCACCGATCAGCACCGGCCCCTGTTCGATATGCGGCTCAATGAATGCGGCCACATCGGCGGGCCGAAGATGCGCATGGCCCGTCTTGAGCAGGTCGGGATTGCCGCCCGCAGAGGCGATGGCCGCGCGTAGCAAAACCCGGTCACTGGACCGCACGACGGTGTCTAACTCGGTTTCGGTCAACTTGCCGAAGGCGGCGCGGCTTCCGATGTAGGAGGCGCCGAACCATGCGCTTTCCTCGGCCCGGATCGCCATGATGGTCAGATCTCGCGCAGGGCGCTGCCCGGCCCGGACAAAGCCAGCCGCCACCGCAAGCCCGGCCAGCACCCCCGCTGCGCCGTCGAAGTTGCCGCCCTTGGGCACTGAATCGAGATGCGAGCCGATGACGATGCCCGGCCCTGCCGTGCGACCCTTTAGGGTGAGATACAGGTTGCAGGCCGCGTCGATCCTGCACGACAGGCCCAGACGCCGCGCCTCGCGCTGGACCATGTCATGGGCGATCTGTTCGCCCAAGCCATAGGATACCCGAGTCACTCCCCGATCCGGGCGGCCCTCGTCAGTGCGATCTCTGAGTTCGTTGAACAGCCTTTCCGCAAGCGCGATGTCCGGAGCAGGAGCGCCACTGTCGATACAGAAGGGCGAGGCTTC
>JBASXE010000441.1:0-4257 GCA_049276875.1 Roseovarius sp.
GTGCGCAGGAATGTCATGTTGCCCACGCCCGGAATCTCGATCGGATATTGGAACGCCAGAAAAAGACCTGCAGAGGCGCGCTCTTCCGGCTCCATGTCAAGGATATCCGCGCCCTCAAGCGTGGCCGACCCCTTGGTCACCGTGTAGCCATCCTTGCCCGAGAGCACGTAGGACAGCGTGGACTTGCCTGACCCGTTAGGCCCCATGATCGCGTGGACGCTGCCCGCCGCAATGCTCAAGTTCACACCTTTCAGGATTGTCTTGTCTTCTTCTTCAAGGTCGACATGCAGGTTCTTGATCTCAAGCATTTATTTTTCCTCTTGCATTAATTTCGTGAGGGCCCCTCAGGGCCGGGTCATCATTGTGAAAATCTCGCGCAGCCGGGTGGCCGGCACTGGCATCGGATGCACCTCGAATTCAGCCATCCGCCCGATCAAACGGGGGCTGCCGAGGAATTCCTCGACGTTGTGATAGTATTTGCGTCGCTTGTAGTCATCGACCAGAAGGCGCACCGGACCTCTGGTCAAAAACGCCGTGGCCATGGCGCATCCGGCGCGGAACCGCCCATCCACCAGCACCACATCGGGCTGCTTGAACTCCGGCAATTCCCAAACACCAAGGGGATAGTCGGCAAAGCGCCGCCAACCCTTGTTTGTCTGCGGATAGCCCCATTCCTTTGTGGGGCCAACATCGGCCCAGATTACATCGACACGGGTGCCGGATGCGGCCGGGTTCTGCGCCAGATAAGCCTGCATCATCTCGGCCCAGGCCTGATCGCTTTCTACCGAGAAAACGGTCTTGCCCGGCAATTCCGATGCCACGATGGTGGAGCCGCCCGAGCCATATTCAAGGATCACATCCGCATCGGCATACGCGCTGCGCACATGCGCCGCCTCCGCCGGTGGCAGGGTCAATTCCGGTCGTGCTATGATCGCCGCACCAGTCATGCGTGTCCCGCTCCACTTGTGTTTCTTGCACCCAAGGTCATCTCTCAACCCTCGGGCAACAAAAGATAATTGCAGTTCTTACGGCTATGACGCACAGCAGCCTCCTCCGCGTAGCGATGGCGGGCGCGCCAGTCCTGAAACGCCGCATCATTTTCGCCGTCCACCTCAATGAGGATCACGGGGCGATGCTTCGAAATCAGCCCTTCCAGCCCGGAAAGCACTTTTATTTCCATGCCTTCCACGTCGATCTTGATAAAATCAGGCGTCTCGCCGTCAAAAAGATCGTCGCCCGCATGAACCTGCATATCGCCCTTGCCAGCAAACATCTTGGTCGCACCAAGGTTCTTGTCGTGCCGCTTCATGCCATACCCTTGGGCCGACCTATCCGACAGGCCCACGCCAAGCGCCGAAAGATCGATCACGCCCTCAAACCGGTTGATCAGCACATTGGCCATCAAAGGCGCCATTGCCAGTGGATTGGGCTCCACAACCACCACGCGCTGCGCCTTCATACGGGTTGCAAAATAGAGAGCGTGATTGCCCACATTAGCACCAATATCAATAATATGCGCACCGATTTTAATGTGCTTCGACAGCAGGGCCAGCTCCTCATGCTCAAAGAACTCCCCCCGCCGCCAAGCGTTCTGGATCGGATCGCGGGCGAAGTTGAGACACAGGCTCAGACCCATCCCCGGCACATGCAACACCTCGAAGGGCGGGAACGCCACAGGCGCCCCCTCATTCAAGGCAGCTTGCGCAGCGGCAAGGTCGAAATACCCCGCATCCGTCTGCTCGGGCAAAGGCAAGACGATGTCGCTCATCCCCCCACCCACGAGGCAGGCCCTATGATAGCAAAGACCAGCACTGACTCAGCCAACGGAACCTTCGAGTGAAATCGCCACGAGCTGCTGCGCTTCCATGGCAAACTCCATTGGCAGCGCCTGAAGCACGTCCTTGCAGAACCCGTTGACCACGAGGGCCACGGCCTCCTCCTCGTCCATGCCGCGCGCGCGACAATAGAACATCTGATCATCATCGACCTTGGAGGTGGTCGCCTCATGCTCAACGCGCGAAGAGTTATTGCGCACTTCGATATAAGGCACGGTATGCGCGCCGCATTTATCCCCGATCAGAAGGCTGTCGCATTGCGTGTAATTACGCGATTCCTTGGCCTTGGGGTGCATGCTGACCAAACCACGATAGGTGTTCTGCGCCTTGCCCGCGCTGATGCCCTTGGACACGATGCGCGACTTGGTGCGCTTGCCCAGATGGATCATCTTGGTGCCCGTATCAGCCTGCTGCATGTTGTTGGCGATGGCGATGGAATAGAACTCGCCCTGTGAATCGTCGCCGCGCAGGATGCAGGACGGATATTTCCACGTCACGGCAGACCCTGTCTCCACTTGCGTCCACATCACCTTGGCCCGGTCGCCCCGGCAGTCGGCACGCTTGGTCACGAAGTTGTAGATGCCGCCCTTGCCGTTCTCATCCCCGGGATACCAGTTCTGGACGGTGGAGTATTTCACCTCGGCATCTTCTTCGATGATGATCTCGACGACCGCTGCATGAAGCTGGCTCTCATCGCGTTGCGGCGCGGTGCACCCTTCCAAGTAGCTGACATAGCTGCCTTTATCCGCAATGATCAAAGTCCGCTCGAACTGGCCTGTGTTCTCCGCATTGATGCGGAAATAGGTGCTCAGCTCCATCGGGCACCGCACGCCGGGCGGCACATAGACGAACGAGCCGTCCGAGAATACCGCGCTGTTGAGCGTGGCGTAGAAATTGTCCGACACCGGCACGACCGAGCCGAGATATTTCTTCACAAGCTCGGGGTGGTCACGGATTGCCTCTGAGATGGAGCAGAAGATCACGCCCGCTTCCATCAATTCCTTCTGGAACGTGGTGCCCAACGAGACGGAATCGAACACCGCATCCACGGCCACTTTGCGCCCCTCGGCGGGGATGTCTTCCGCGCCCTCGACACCGGCCAAAATCATCTGCTCTTTCAGAGGGATACCCAGCTTTGCATAGGTGGCAAGCAGCTTGGGGTCCACATCATCCAGCGACTTCGGCTTCACGGCCATGGATTTTGGACGGGCATAGTAATACTGGTCCTGAAAGTCGATCTCGGGGTAATCGACCATGGCCCAGTCAGGCTCTTTTTTGGTGAGCCAGCGGGCATAGGCCTCCAGACGCCATTCCAGCATCCATTCCGGCTCTTCGTTTTTCTCGGAAATCAGCTTCACGATCTCGGGCGTCAGGCCCTTGGGCGCGAACTCCATCTCGATATCCGTCGACCAGCCATGTTTGTAAGCACCGCCCACTTCGCGGACCGCATCGACCGTCTCCTGATCAACGCCGTCCTTGACCTGTGTGTCATCCAAAACCGTCATAGCTGTCTCCCTGTCATCACGCCGCACGGGCGCGGTGTTTCCTTGCACGCGTTGCCCACGCTTCGGCAAATCGCATCACATCTTCCCGGGTCGTCTCGGGGCCGAGCGACACCCGAATGGCCGAACTGGCCGCCTCCCCGTCAAATCCCATGGCCAAGAGCACATTGCTCGCCTTGACCTTGCCGCTGGAACACGCGCTGCCCGCCGAAATGGCGAATCCTGCGAGGTCCATGGCCATCACTTGCGTCTCGCCCTTCCAGCCGGGCGTGATCATGCAGCTCGTATTCGGCAGCCGCTTTTCGTCATACCCGACAAAAATAGTCTCTTTCGAGGCATCCGCAATAGTCTTTTCTAGAATGTTTCTAAGTTTTTCCACACGCGCCCAAACGCCCGTCTCCAAATCGCGCGCGGCTGCCTCAGCTGCGGCCCCGAACCCTGCGATTCCAATGATGTTTTCCGTGCCGGAGCGCCGCCCCATCTCTTGCCCGCCGCCCCGGATCTGCGCCGAGACCTCCGTGCCGCGCCGCACCACAAGCGCGCCAATCCCCTTGGGACCTCCCAGCTTATGAGCCGAAATCAGCCCCATCTGGGCACCGCTCCAATTGAACGCGAAGGGTATCTTCCCCAGGGCCTGCGTCATGTCCGACACGGCCAACCCTTCAGGAAGGCGCTGAAGAATGCCCGTTTCCGAATTGGCCAATTGCAGAACCGACATGGAGGGGTCAGGCACAGCGACGGCGCCCGATCGCGCCACGGCCAGATCCTCGGTGATCCACGCACGCACCGCGTCATGCTCTACCGCCGCACCAAAGAGCCCCCGCCCCGCACAGGCCAGCGCCGCCGCCTCGGTCGCGCCAGAGGTAAAGATGATATCCGCCCCATCTGCACCAAGGGCCGCAGAAACCTGCGCGCGGGCC